>CAZFQC010000005.1:0-42679 GCA_964520795.1 uncultured Brevundimonas sp. | reverse complement strand
GTAGCGAAGTCAAGCCAGTCGGCCTGCGATTGCAGAACCGGCAACCCGCTATAGAGCGGCCCGCCGGCGAAGGCGAGCGCCACGGGCCGGCCTGCCGAGGCCGCGTCCAGCGCCACTGTGGACGGGGTTGTGATCACCCGGCGGGCGGCTGCGACCGCCGCCGGTCCGGACGTGAGGCTGCGAACGGCCTCGGCGGGAGACACCAGGGTCACATTGGCGAGGCCCTCGACGCCCAGGTCGCTCCAGCCGCCCCCGGGTCCTGCGGGGTGCGGCCGAATATAGAAGGACAGATCGGGCCGCTGGCGGATCAGACTGAAAGCCCGTTCGAAAAAGGCCTTCCGCTGGGCGTCCGAATAGCGGTCCGCATGCAGGTTTTCGAACACGCCGATATCGTACCGCGGATCCCCGGCCGCCGGCGTCGGGACCGGCCGACCCACCGGGACCAGTCGGGCACGGATGTCCGGGCGGACGGTTTCCGGAATGCCGTCAGTGGTGAACCAGGACAGGATGCTCCCGGATGCGAAATCGATGTCCGGGGCCTCGGGCGGGGCCAGGCTGTCGATGCCGTGCTGAAGCGTGAAGGTCGCCAGGCCCTGGCTGCGGGCGCGGAGCGTCAGGGCGTGGCCGGCGCAGTGGGTGTCCTGATCACTCTCGGACGCCGTCAGCAGACCGTCGATCCGCCAGAGCGAGGGGCCTTGTCCCCCGGTCACCCTGCGGCGCGGGATGGTCCGGAAGGGCAGGGCGTGATGCCTCAGCAGTGCGGTCACACGGGGCGCTGCGGCCTCCAGCCACCGTGCGACCACGATGGTCAGGGCCAGGCCGGGTTCGGTTCTGGCCCGCAGGATCACCGGCAGAAGAACGTCTATGTCCTGGACCAGGTCAATGTAGATCAGCAGCCGCGCGCGTCGGAACACCCGGTGCTCACCGCCGCCCGAGGACGGCCGTCGCTCCGGTCTCGCAGGGCGGGCTGAGTCCGAGCAGAAGGGCCTCGGTGTCGGTGAGCCGTTCCGCGCCCCGATCCGGGCCGGGCACGTCCTTCAGCGCGGCGCCGAGACGGTCGACCGACAGGCAGTGGCGATGCCGTCCCAGCAGGCGGATGCCGAGGTCGAGGTCGGCATGACGTTCCGGGAACCGGCCGGCGTCCAGTCCCTCCATCACGGCCAGCAGGCTTCGCGACACCACCATGAACTCCGCGGGCGCGGCCAGGACTGGCGCGCAATCCCGCGGTGCCTGGGGCGTCCGACCGGCCTGGATCGACAGCTCTCCGTCGGTGCTGGCCAGCACCAGACCCGACAACACATTTTCCCCGGACGTGATCGGAACCGTGACGCAGCCGACGCCCTCGGCCTGTGCCCAGGCCAGGACATCCATCAGGGTCTCAGGCCGCGAATAGACCAGGCCCGCATGGGCCAGGACCACGACCTGGCCGTTGGCCGCGCCGGCCAGGGCCCGGAGGTGTGACCCCGAGCCGGGACGGCCCGCCGGCGGCACGACCCTGAGATCCAGACTTCCGGGAGCCGTGGCGTCGAGCGCGCGTACGGCGGCACCCAGCGTCGCGTCGGGGCAGAGGACTTCGACGTCCAGCCCGGGGCATCCCTCAAGGAGCGCGGCCAGACCTGGAGGAACCGAACCGGCCCAGTCGCCCCAGAGACCCAGCGTGACCCGCTTCGGCGGCGCGCTGAGCGGCCGGCCGGCCGACGCCGCCCTCAGGGCCGGGCCGTCGACGGGATTGTGAGGCAGGGCCTCCCAGCGGTGTCCCTGCCGGGATGACCAGGCCGCCAGGGCTGCGAAATCGCCGCCGGCAAGGGCTTCCGCGGCCTGCGGCCAGGCCCTGAGCGCCGAGGCGCGGACGGCGAGACTCCGGATTTCGGCTCCGGACTGCCAGGTGAACAGCCCGGCCTGATCCGCGCGGGTGCCGAACAGCCAGACATCGCCGAACGGGCGCAGGGCGAGCAGCGCCTGGAAATCCTGCCTGTTCAGGGTCTGACCGGGAACCAGCAGCAGGATCTCCGAACAGCCGTCCAGCGCGGTCGCCAGGGCCGCGGCGGCCTCGGCCGTAGACCGCCCGCACAGCACAGTCGGCGTCCGATCCGGGCCGCAGGCCGCGGCGGCGGAAGCGAGCGTCGCCTCGAGCCGGCTTTCCGGGTCGGGACCACAGACGATCACCCCCACACCCTCGACCCGCTGCGGTCGAGGCGCGGCGACGGCCGGGCGGAGGCTTCGTTCGGCCGTCGCGCCAACGGCGGGTGACGGCATGCGTGCGGCCGGTTCTTCAGCGGTCGGCGAATCCGGTTCGGCTCCGACGAAGGCCTTGCTGCGGCGCAGATCGTGGCGGCCGCCGACGACACGGACGCGCAGGCTGTCCGCGCGCAGGGCGGTGCCGTCATCCGGCACTTCAAACACAAAGGCTCTCGCCCCCGGCGGGCCTCCGGCTTCCTCGACATCGGGCCGGGCCGGGCCGCAGGTCGCCGATCCGAGGTAGCGCTCGCCGTCGAAGACATCGAGCTTGGCCGGCGATTCCGGGTGTTTGGGGTCCACAGCCCAGCCGCTGAGCTGCCGGCGTCGCAGGCGTTCGATCACCCCGATCCGGTTCGCCGGCTTGGCCTTCTCGGCCTTCGGGACGGGGGCCGGCTCCGGCACCCGCAGCTGGCCGCGCTGAAGGGGCTGGTTGCGGGGGCGCGCCACCGCCTCGACGGTGACGTCCAGCCCGGCCAGGCCGTTGGGCAGGCGCAGTCGGAAGCCATGCCGGCCGTCGCCCTTGCCCGCCGACGCCAGGTCGCCCCGCGGCAGGTCGGCCAGGGCCTCGGCCACCACCTTGCCGTCGCTGCGCGCGACAATATGGATCCGGCGATCGGGGAATTGGGGGTCGAAGGCCCAGCCCATGACCTCATTGGCCGCGATATTGTCGACAAATCCCTCGATCCGGGTCCGACGGCTCAGGGAACCGAGCCGCGCGAACAACAGCCCCGGGGCCTGCCAGGCGGATTTCGACGGGTTCAGCATTTCAGTCATGATCCCGACCCGCCCTTCGTCAGGCGCGCGACCTGATCCTTCAACTCCTCGATCCGGTCCAGGTAACGGGTTTCCGCCGCCAGGGCGCGATCCAGATCGGCCTGCAACCGCTTCACCGTCTCCGGGTCCGACCCCTGATCCGCGCCGGTCTCGGCCTGGGGGATTATGGTCGCCCGGGTCGGCGTCGGCCTCGAGGCGAGGGCCGCACGCAGTTCGGCTTCATAGCGCGCCTTCAGCCAGTCGGCCTCGGCGATCCGGGCCGCCAGCTCCTGGCGCAGTTCGAGGATGACCGCTGCATGATCATCCGCGGGCAAGGGTTTGTTACCGGGTTTCATAGGCGGTACCTGCCCTGACGAGAGCGTTCAACTGTCCGGACATGAAGGACTCCAATCGACTCCAGCCATAGTCCCTTTCGAGGGCGCGATCAGCGCCATCGATCAATGTTTGCCGGAGGTCCGGCTGTTCGACCATGCGCCGGATCGCCGCTTCCCAACCGTCGGGACCGACCGCCAGCAGGGCACCCTCCGCGCCCAGCCCGCTGTAGGGAACAACGTCGGAAGCGATGACAGCGGTTCCGGCCTCCGCATATTCGATCCATTTCGTGGCCGTCTTGGCCCGGTTGAAGCCGGTGTCCTGCAGCGGCGCCAGGCCGATATCGAACCGCAGCTCGGCCAGACGCCGCCGGAACCCGGCATAGTCCCCGTAAACGCCGGGCTCCAGCCTGACCGAGGCCGGCAGGAGGCTGACCGAGGGCTGTTTGGCGATGGAGCCGAACAGGGACAGCGTCACCCCCGGACAGGTTTCCAGAATCCGGTTCAGCGCCGGCGCGATCATGGCCAGGTCGCTGTCGTGGGAGGCCGAGCCCATATAGCCGATGGAGATCGGCCCGGATCCGGTCGCGGGACGCCGGGGCCGGACAACCCCCGCCGAGCCGATCGGCATGCACGCCACGCGGTGGTGACCGGCGAGCCGCAGGGCCCGCTCACGCAGGACGGGGCTGGCCACAATCGTCAGGTCGCTGGCGCGCAGGGCCGCCCGCAGGGTCGCCAGCCGCCTCGGGTGAGCGGCCTTGCGGAAGCGTTCGATCCCGAGCGTCGGGGGCGGTGAAAACAGGTCGTCGTCGATGTGGCAGAGGATCGGCAGACCGCGCCGTCGTGCTTCCTGCTCCACCTCGGTCCAGACGTCGGCGTCTCCCAGCCGTGAAACCACGACCAGTCCGGGCCGGTGCCGCTCAAAGGCGGCCGCCACGGCCCCGGCGACATGGGAAGGATCCCCGGCGAGCGCGGCCTCCGCTTCGAATCCGAGACGGATCTCGCCGCGCGCAATGGGCTGGGCAAGCGCCTGGCTGAAGGCAATTTCCTGTGACGGGCCGAACTGGTCGCAGAAGACCAGCACCCTCAGACCCTGTTCCTCGACCGGCCTGGCGGGTTCGGGTGCGGAAGTCGGACGGAGGGCCGGTACCGTCTCGGGCCGGGACGGGGCAGGGGTGGTGATGGGGGCGGCGGAAGCGACTGCGGACGCTGCCGCCGGCGCATTCACGGTCCCGGTCGTTGTCGGCGGCGTGCCGGTCAGGCGGATCGCGCGTCGGGCCGAGGGCCGGAACTCGTCCGGAATCGCGGACTTCTGGCGCAGGTCCCACAGCCGGTCCCGGCCCCACTGGATTCGGGCGGCCTCAACCAGCACATGGCGTCCGGATGGCCCGACGGCTCCGGCGAAGGGCGCGGTCCAGAGGTTGCCAAAGCCGGCGCGCGCGCCACCGGATACCACCCATGGCTGCCGCTTGACCGCAAAGATCCAGGGCGCCGGCGCCGCCAGCAATCTGGGGCGACCCTCGGCCACGGTGCTCGTGCAGACTTCAAGGACGGGAAAGTCCGGTGCCGATCGCTGCAGCCCGGCGGCGACGATATGGCCCGAATGTTCAAGCGCCGCCGACGCCGTGGCGACATCTGCCCGTCCGGCCCAGGCCGCGAGCCGCCGGAACAGGGTCCGGTCCTGGGGCAGGCAGCCGGGATCGACAAACAGGATGACCTCGCCCACCGCGAGCGCGGCGGCGACATTGGCCAGATAGGCGCGATCAAATTCCCCGGCCAGCACGAAGCGGCGCAGCTTGACCGAGGGATTGGCCTGACCCCAGGCGATGAGCCGGTCGCTTTCCGCCCGGACCCGGGCCGGCTCCGACCCTGACAGCAGCACGACGACTTCCAGCCGGCCCCGATAGTCCTGGCGCATGAGGGCGGACAGCAGGCCCTCGTCGGGCCCGTCGTCATTGCACAGTATGGCCACGGTGACGGATTCGATCGCCTCGCCGAGGACCGTGTCGCTCGCCGGGGGCGCGACAAGGTCCGGCAGCGGAATGCGGGCCTCCAGTCCCGGCAGATAAAGGCCGGTGACGCGCGAGGATTTCGACAACCGCCGCACCATGTCGACCAGCGAGGTCTCGCCGCGCCCGACGCCGAGCTCAACCGCGAGACACGGTCCCAGACTGACTCCGGTCGCAAACAGGGTGTCCAGCCCATCGGGCGAGAAGGCGATCGAACCGACGCGCTCTTCCTGGTCGATCACGCCGGCGTCCCAGTACAGGACCGGCGGGGGATCGGCATCGGACAGGCCGGCGCGACCGGCCGCCGCCTGGATGGCCGCCTCTTCCGGAGCCTGTTGGGCGACCAGATAGGTCGTCCGGCCTATTGAGACCTGTCTCATCATCAAACGCCCGATCGGCCTGTTCCATCGGCAGGCGGCACTGAAAATGCAAGTCTTTACCCGCCCGGGGCGTCATTTTGTCAGGCTGTCGCCCGCGACAGGAAATCAATTCCCGCCGTCCCTCCAGGCGACTCGCGCGCTGGACGGACCGGCGAGGTTGTGGCAGCGCTGACGGCATCGGGAGCAAGGACAGGCGGGAATGGGAACCAAGAACATAGCGGTCGAAAAACTGGTCATCCGGGTCTCGAAGGCGACCAAGATCTCGCAGGACCAGGTGCGCGTGGCCCTGGCCGAGGCCCTTGCCCTGCTCGGGCGCTATGGGTCAGGCAAGCCGGTGGAGCAGTTCTTTGCCTCCTATGAGGGCTCGGAGGCCCTGGCCGCCACGGTGACGGGCGGTGGCCCCCGGCCTTTGCTGGGCCGGATCATATCGACCGTCGGCGGCAACCACGGCGCGCTGCTGGCGGACGCCATGGCGATGATGGACCGGCTGGCGCTCTTCGGTCTGGACCGCAATGACCTGAAGCGGATCGTACGCGCGGCCCGGGACCAGTCCGAGGAATGGCTGCATCGGGACCTGCTGACGGCGGCGGTGCGTACGGTTCCCGGTGGCAGCCGCCTTGTCGGCAAGGTCTGACCCGCGCGGGCGACCCTCGCGGCCCTATGCGTCCGGCTGCGCCTTCCGACCTGTCCCGGGCTCCGGGACGGCTGTCGCGTCCGGATCGACGGGGGCCTCGATCAGCAGGGTCAGCGCCCGCTCGAAGCGGCCCACGAACTCCCGGATGTGCTCTCCCAGTCGGGGGCCGCTCTGGATGTTCAGATTGATGGCCGATACCCCGTGTTCGATCATCAGGGTGAACATGCGATAGTACATGGCCGCCAGGACCGGATTGGCGTCCGCCATGACCGTCTGATGGCGATTGAGCCAGACCTTGAAGACGTCGTCGCCGGCCAGGCGATTGGCGAAAAATCCATCCCACATCGGTAGCTGCCGCTCGAGTATCGGGCTCTTTCTCGGCACGAAATCGAAGGCGGCCTGTACGGAGAAGAAGATACGTTCCTCGACGAAGATGTTGGCGATGAGCAGAGACACGGCCCGGTCTTCTCCGGTCCCGAAATCCGTATAGGTGTCCACCACCGACAGCATCATCCTGCTGTTCAGCGTGCGGGTGAAGAACCCGATATTGGCCCGCATCAGCGACTGGAAATTGCGCCAGTCTGCATCACGGAATTCGTAGTCTACGGCCTTGAGGACGGGGAACGATCCCAGACCCCGTGATCCGCGTCTCAGGCGCACCAGAAGCACCTTGAACGCCAGATGCCGGGGAAAACGCCCGGCGATCACCTCTGGCGCAAGGGTCAGCAGCGAGTTGTCGTCCCGCGCGAACTCCATCTTGTGGATTTCACCGAGCAGAACCTCCCGGTCACGGTCATCCGGGAATTTGTCGTTCAGAATCGTCAGACCGTCCGCCAGCCGGCCGCCGTCTCCGGCTGCATGGGCGCAGACGATCATGCGGACGACGTCCGCCGGCTCAAGGCTTCCGGCCTCGTCGTCCGCTTCGAGGAGCCTCGCAAGCAGCGCGCTGCTTTCCCGCCACGCGCACTCCGCCATCGTCGTGGAAATCAGCGCCCTGAGCAGGGAACCGTTGCCGGGGTGCAGTTCCAGACCATCGACGAGAGCCTGACGAGCCCCGGCTTCATCATGGGAGTGTTTGAGTGCGGTGCTGTACTTTCGATACAGCGCCGCGGGCGGGGTCGGGTGGGCGGCCTCGATGGCCTCCGCGAACGCCCTGGCCGCGACCGACCATTGCCGGCGAACCAGCGGGATTTCCGCGACTTCGGAGAGCAGGAGGTAGGATCCGGGGTGGGCTTGCAGCGCTGTCCGGCAGAATATTTCCAGATCGGTGAACCGCGATCGGGCCCGAAAGGCCCGGCAGGTGGCCACCGCCGCCTCTTCCGAGGCCGCGAAAACGCCGTCCCGCTGCATTGCCGGGACGAGGCTGATCGCCTTGTCATAGTCCCGACGACCGACGGCCAATCGCGCGGTCTCGCCGATAAACACGGGATCACTCCCGAGGTCGGCGGCAAGCTGGCCGAGCATCGCCTCTGCGGCGTCCAGCTTGCTGCGGTCCAGAAGTCGGGTCACCAGCCTGATGGAGGGTTCCCGCGTCTTTCCGCTGACCGGCGATTCGTGACGTCGGACGTCACCGTCGGCCCCCGGATTGAGCAAGGCAGGGGAGGTCGGATAGACCCGCAGCGCCGCCCGGGCGAAGGCTTCCAGTTCAGCGAAGTGCGACTGGGCCCGGTAGGCGGTGCAAATCGCCCCCGCTGCTTGTTCCGTCGCCGCGAAAACGCCATTCCGATAGAGGCCCGGAACCAGGTCGATCGCCTTCCTGTAGTCGTGACGGAGGACGGCCAGACGAGCCGTCTCGCCGGCAAACACGGGATCCCCGCCCCAGTCGGCGGCAAGCTGGGCCAGCATCGCCTCCGCGGCGTCCAGCTTGTTTCTGTCGAGCAGCCGGGCCACGAACCTGAGGGAGGGTTCCTTGGTCATTCCGGCCGGCGGAATTTCGTGGGGCCCGGCGTCACCGTCGCCCTCCGGGAGCGACGATGAAGGATGGCGCGGCGTAGAGCGGCAGCTTCTCGATCGGAGCGTCCAGTCGGGCGGCCAGCTCGTCCGCCGCGCGGGTCGCGCCGCCGACCAGGCCGTAGTCGTCGAACAGCACCAGCCCGCCGGGCACGACGTATTCGACCAACTGATCGATCACGAACCGGGTTGGACCGTAGACGTCCATGTCGAGATGCAGCAGGGAAATGCGAAGCTCCGGATGGGCCTCAAGGTAGCCGGGGAGAGTCTCGAACACGTCGCCGGCGACGAGCTCAAAATTCCTCATGCCCTTCCTGCCGACGGCTTCGATCAGACCGTCGCGGGCGATTCCATCGCCGCCCTGGGTTTCGAATTTCTGGATGAAGGACTTGTCGTCATCGCATTCGCCGGCGGCGACGGGAAACCTGCCGAAAGCGTCGAAGCCGATGACTTTTCTGGACGATTCGTTCTCAAGCAGGTCGCGGTACGCCAGCATCCGCATGAAGGATGCGCCCTTGTAGACGCCGAACTCGACCACCGACCCTGGGAGATCGATGATCCGGCGGTAGAGCTCGTAGTGGGCCAGCATCTTGGCGAAGCGGGAATTCGGCGCCCGAAGATAGAAGGTGTTTTCGACATCGTAGATGTCTTCAACGTAGTTGATCTCGTAGTTCGACATGCCTTGACGGCCCCTAAAAATACCCGAAGTCGCCAAGCAACTCCGACACGGGGCGCCCCAGGGCCGCATTGAGCCGGATGCGGGACTCATTGACGATGACGTCGAGGCTCTTCTTGAGAATCTCTTCCCACATTTCCGCGGGGATGGCGACCACGCCGTCGGCGTCGGCGAAGATGACGTCGTTGTTTCGCACCGTGACCCCGCCAATGTGAATGGTCGCGTTCATGGCGCTGGCGGTGCCTTCGTATTTGATGTCGTTGGCCCACACGCCGCGCGCGAACACCGGCAGGTCCAGGGGGCGCACGGCCTCGACATCGCGGGTGTAGCCGTTGACCAGGACTCCGACGGCGCCGGCGCGCATCGCCAGATGGGCGTTCAACTCACCGAAATAGGCGCGGTCCGGCACCTCGGTGTCGACGACTATGACATCGCCGTTGCGTATGAAGGCGTAGGAATTCAGCCCGTCGTAGATGCCTTTCCAGGCCCCGGTCTCACGGGTGTCGTCGGCGGGCAGGGCCGTGATCTGCAGGGTCTTGGCCCGGCCCAGCATTCGGCGGCCGGCGACCGGCTTCAACTCGGCCGGCAGGGTGCAGTTGAGGCCCAGCTCCTTGGTCAGATCAGAGAAGACGCAACTGGACAGATGCGGACGAAGCGCCCGGAACAGCATCAGCTCCCGCTGGCGCTCGCCCGCGCAGATCGATTCAGCCAGGGTCAGGTCCTCGGCGTAATTGATGTCGAGGGCCTCCCTCTGGGTGGTCTGGAACCTGACCGGATTGCGGCCGAAACGACGACCGGGGAAATCCTCCGAGGTCGCCCGCATCATATAGAGGCTCATCGTCTCGATGATCGACGGTTCGAGATCGACGCTGTTGGGGATACGGCCTCTTCCATAGATCGGGTCGGCGCCGGTCCACTGATACTGTTTCTCGGTACGGACGGCGACCAGACTGTCCGCCTCGGGACTGTCCTTCAGCTGGGCGACGGCGCGGCGCAGGGTATCCGCGCTGACGAAAGGGGCGGTGCACAGCGCCTGGACGTAGATGTCGCCGCCCGGCGCGCCCAGGCATTCGTTGGCGAACAGTTCGTGGCCGTCGGTGGCGTTCGAGGCCAGGGCCGGGTCCCGCTTCATGATCCTGATCGGCAGGTCGGCGGCCAGGGCGGCGATCTCGTCGGACTCAGTGTCCAGCCAGACTTCGTCGAACACGCCGCTTTCCAGCAACTGGTTGAGCTTGCGGCGGAACAGGTGCTCGCCATCCAGGATCTGGACGTTCTTGGAAGGGATGCGTTCGCTGGAGCCCTTGGCCGGTACGAAGCCGATCACACGCATTCGGGGGTCCGCCCTGATAGAGAAGGTCGTAGGCGACAGGCGCCACGACCGGTTTGCCGTCCGTGACGACCGGAGTCGAGAGGTTACGAGTGAATTCACGCAGTCGCCGCGGCCCGGTCGGCCTGCTATGCAAGCGATCGCGCAGAAATCGCCCGAACTCGACAAAGGCCCAACGCCCGTGACGATCGACCCCGCTCTTCCGCCCGTATCCGTCGAACTGGCCAAGGTCCGCAAGCGCGCGAGGGCGGCCTACAAGGCCGGTCAGTTCGACGAGGCCTATCGCGTCTATGTCGAGCTGTTTTCGACGGCGGATCCGGATGATCAATCCTATCAGATCGTGGCCGATCGATCGGAGTTCGCGACCATACTGGCGCGGACCGGGCGGCACACCGAGGCCCTCCGGCAGCTCGAAATGGTGGTCGAGGCCTGGCCGGAAGACCCGGTGTCGCGGCACAGGCTCGGCATCCAGCTGATGAAACTGGGACGCCAGGACGAGGCCCTGCTTCAGCTGCAGGAATCGGCGCGGCTGTCGCCGCTGGACGCCGACAAACAGTGGCTGGTCGCCAGCGCCGCCATCGCCGCGAACCGCTTCGAAGAGGCCGAGGCCGCGATCGAGGCCTGTCTGGCCCTCGACCCCGAGCATGTTCAGGCCCGCCAGGCGCGCGACACCCTGCCCGAACTGCGGGAGGCCGGGGCCCAACAGCCCCGCATGATTTCCGACGCCTATCTGGCCGAGCTGGTCTCCTTCGCCGACAACCGGTCGATCGAGGCCGCGCCCGCGGACAACTCGCGGCAGCCCATGTCCACGGCGACGGTCCTCAAGCTGGCGGCGGGCAGCCTGGCCTTTGTCACCCTGTTCCTGTTCGTCCGGCACGGGCTGATGGGCTAGCGACGGCCCCGCAGCGCCCGCCTCAGGCGGCGTGTTGTTTGATGGCCCTGGCCCGGGCCCGCTTGCGTTCATAGACTTCGCGGTGCTGAACGAAGCCGGCGCGCTGGTCCATTTCGGCGTAACGTTCGGCCGCGGCGGCGTCAAAGCCGCGCTCGTGCGGCATTTCCCTGAGTTCCTGCACCAGGGACGGGCGGAAATAGCCCAGGTTGATCTCGGTCTCCAGGGCGGCCCAGGTCAGGGCTCCGGTCTCCAGCATCAGCAAGACCTCCTTGAACCACAGACGGCCGAGGGGGTTGTGGGGCGACACCCAGGGCTGGGTGTTCATGTCCGTATAGTGGATCAGCCGGGTGTTGAGGTCGAAATGCTCCAGGCTGTTCCAGGCGAAGGGCACGCCATAGCGGATGTCCGACTCCGGCAGGATGCACATCTCGTACATCAGCTCTTCGTAGGTGTAGCGGCCGTCGAGGCCGGCCACGATCTCGCGCACGTCCCAGCGCGTTCGTTCGCAGTCGATCAGCATGACCGAACATTGTTTGCGCCGTTTGGCCGGTGCCCCGGGCTTGACGTTGACGATGGCGTGTTCGGGCAGGTCTTCCTGGATGTTGATACAGGCCGGTGCGAACGGAAGTTCCCACAGCTCCCGGATATCCCGGAACACCTGCATGTCGGCGTCGAGATAGATCGCCCGGCCGGTGTAGCCCTTGAGCTCGGGGATGGCGAAACGGGCGAAGGAGAAATTGGTCCGCGATCCCTGACGCAGGTCGTTCGGCTCCGGCAGGTCCAGATCGATCAGCGGCGCGACCGAGACGCTCGCCTCCGTGTGCCGCACGATGGAATGCTCCAGCACGGACACGGCCAGCAGCTGGGACCGGTCAGCCCCGACGAAGATGTCGATCGTGCTCGTCATGGAGACCTCCCTCGGTTCCGAACATGCGCCGAAAGCCCGCGCGTTCCCGCGCCACGGCCAGGATATAGTCGCCTGCCCGGGCCGGCCCATCCGTATCCTCGACGGTCCGGTCGGCAAAGAGGGCGCGTCGTCGCGCATGATCCCCCGTCCGGGCCGTGTCATGGAACGTCTGCCAGTCCTCCAGTCCCTCCAGCAAGGGGAGGGGCGCATAGGCCGGCAGGTCCAGGCCATAGGCGGCGATCGCGACAGGCTTGCACAGTTCGACGGCGTCCAGGGCGACGGTGGACGGTGTCGTGATGACAATATCGGCCAGGCTGATCAGGGCGTTGGCGGTGTAGGGCTCCCAGTAAGGGTCCGTCGGATCCGCCACGATCAGATTGGCGGGCCAGTCGATCAGCCGATGGGTGTTGCGGATCGACCAGAGCCCACCGTGGTGCGGCTTGAGCAGGACGGCCACGCCGGGATGGCTGCGGGCGAAGGCGACGAGGTCGTTCAGGAACGTCCGGCGCCATTCCCCCGAATAGCGGTTCCAGTGCAGGTTTTCGAAGACCGCGGTGACGCTGTCGTAGTGCATGAAGGCGCTGGCGAGTTCGGCATCGGGCTGACCGCGGTGTCTCAGCCGGCCCACCGCCACCCGACGCGGGCCGAGGTCCGGCACCCGACAGCGGCTCGCCAGTTCGCGGTGGCTCCAGACCAGCAGGTGATCCGATGCGATGGACTCCAGACTGTCGTCCTCGAAATCCGCCTGCTTCAGCCCGACATTCTCCACGCCGTGCTGCATGCTGAAGGTGGGGATGTTCAGCTGCCGGGCCCGCACAAAGAACGCATGGGTCCGCTCATGGGCCGAGAGACTGCTTTCCGCAGGGCTGACCAGCGCCCCGACGCCGGCCAGGTCGGGCTGGCTGCCGCTGAGGATCGCGTCGCGGCTGTGGGATTCGACGGGGATGTTCCGGAGCGCAAACTCGTTGCTGACCCTGGGGCTGCGGCGCAGCAGCCAGGTCGACGCCACCACCCTGAGGTCCGCATCGGGTCGAGCGTGAAAGTGATCGATCAGAGGCAGGGCGATATCGAGATCCTGCACCAGATCCAGAAACACCATCACCGTCTGGCGCTCATCGGCCCCGGTGCCGGCGGGCAGGACCTTCTCGATCACTTCGCGCCATTGCCGGCCGATGACGGCAGGCGCGTGGGCGCTGACCTTGGCCGACCACTGGGCGGGACAGGCGGCTCCGGCCCTGACGGCCAGCGCCCGCCGACGCTCCAGGCTGTAATTGTCCGGACCCGGAAGAATGCATCGGCCCGAGCGGGACAGGGCTGATCCCAGGCGGGTCGGCGACCAGTCGGCACCGGGTGCCCGGGCGCCGGCCTGGGCGATCCACTGGCGAACCGCAGGCGATCCGATCAGGAACAGGTTGGCGGACTTCTCGACATGGGCGACGACCGCCTGGATTTCGTCCTCGCCGATCCGGTCTCCGGGTTCGGCGAACCAGACATCCATGCCTTGCGGCAGGACATCGTCCGGCTCCCCGACGCCGGCCAGTCCAAAGGCGACGGCCGCGGCCTGGAGTTCGGGCGTCCGGACCGCGGCGTCCGGGATCAGCCAGACCGGCATCCCCTCGCCGAACAGCCGGTGCGCCCAGGCGACCACGCGCGGCGCCCGGGCGACGATGCCGGCCACCCGGTTGGCCAGGGCCGGAACCGCGGCAAGCGCCGCTGATCCCTCCACCACGGTCAGGGCGTCGACCTCGATGAGGATCGAGGAGCAATGGGCGGCGATCAGGGGAAGTCGATCGAGGGCGGCGACCGGAACGACCGCCAGATCGAAGGAACCGGCCCGCGCAATGGCCTCGGCCGTGCCGAAGACGCAGGTCTGTCCCTCGCCCTCGCTGAGCAGGGCCGGCACGCCCAGTCGACGCAGCTCTCCCGACTGGACGGGATCCGCGTCGGCGTGAATCCAGGCGATCCGGACCGGCCGGCCCGCGCTTCCGGCAGGCTCGATCATCGGGTCCGGCGCTGTCCCGGGCCGTTGATCCGAACGTATCAGGTCAGGATCAAGCCTCATTTTTTTCAGACAACGCCGCCCGCTTCTGGGCCTTTTCGGCCTTCATCGTGAGCCGGGCGTCAGCCGCCGTGACCTCGGCCTCGACGTCGGCCAGCTTGCGCTGAAGGGCGGCCTCCTCGGTCTTGCCATTGCCGTCCAGCTGGGCCGCGAGGCGCCGGCGGATTTCCGGGGTCACGCCCATCAGGGTGACGGCGCGCCTCAGATATTCCTCGGCCTCGAGCGGCCGCTGGAGCTTGGCCAGCAGGATGCCGAGATTGTAGGTGGCGTGGATCGACGACGGATCGAGCTCGACGGCCCGGGCCAGCTGCGCATGCGCCTCGGCAAGGGCACCGCCGCGCAGGAGCGTCCGGCCGAAGTCGAAATGATAGGAGAACTCCGTCATCCCCCAGCGCAGGTAGCGCTGCCGGCGCGCCAGGGCTTCGTAGATCCGGCCGGCTTCAAGCCATTTTTCCTGCCGCAGCAGATCATCCAGCAGGGCCTGGGATCGCCGCGCGCCGGACCCGCCGTCGTCCGGATCGAGTCCCGGGCAATAGGCCTCGACCACCCGATCCACGATCTCGTCGACCACGCTGGAGGTGACGTGGCGATTGTCCTGGATGAAGGCCGAACTGCGGTTCGTCAGGGTGACGATCTCGTAGCTGGGGAAATAGTCCACGTTCGGATGGCCCAGGGCGAACATCTCCACCGCAACCCGGAGCGCGCTCTTGCTGTAGGTGTTGGCCAGCAGGGCGTCGCGACCGGTGAAGGTCGCCTTGAGCGGCACGGGCGAGACGGTCACCAGCAGGCGGAAGTCCGGGTGGCCGAAACGACCCAGAAGCACATGCAGCGCCTCCAGCGCCTCCATGATGTCCGCGACGCTGAGGATTTCGAGGGTGAACCGGTCCGGCTCGGCCAGGACCACGGCCTTGGGCGGGGCTTCGTTCAGGTACAGGCCGGTCGTGTGATCCAGCCAGGCCTCGACCAGGCCCAGGGTGACGACCACGACGCGGCAGTTGGCGGCCTGGCGATAGATGTTCTCCACCATGGCCCGCCGTTCCTTGACCCGCTCAAGCGAGGCGGGGGCGACATTGCCGGCCAGGTGGGGGTCGTGCCACCGGCCGTTCTTCATCGCCAGATAGCTGGCTTCCTGGAAGGGAAACTCGGGATCGAGGGCCCAGCGGAATTCGTTCAGGATCGAGTGCGGCGGGTATTTGTTGAGGATGTCGTTGACGACGTCGCTGGCCCGCTCCTCTTCCGGAAGCGACACCTCGAGCGCGGGTACCTGGAAGCCCAGGGTCGAGAACCGGCGCTCGATATTGCGGGCGAAACAGGACCCGACCGTGAAGATGGCCTCGCCGGGCTCGATGGTGAAGGTCGGCTCGAAATCGACCGAAACAACCCCGGTGAGCCGACGCGTGTCCCGACGCCCGTCCGGCCATTTGGACTGGTTACGCTGCTTCAGATTTTCATAGGCGACGCCGGCCGGCAAAGACATCAGGGGCAATCGTCATTCTCCACTTGGGTCAACCTGCCTTCGATCGTTCGGCCGGAAGCGGGACCGATCTAGGTAACATCCCCGTCGGGAGGACGCACGATCTTTGCCGCCGGACGATCGGGGGAACTCGCGCCGCGGGCCTGAAGCGGCGTCGCCCGCGCGGCCTTTGCCGTCCGGCTGGCCGGGCGCTGGGGTGGCGCGGACGGCCGGTTCAGGAGCCCGCGAACGCCGCCGAGCTGGTCAATGGAGTCGCCACCGGTGATCAGCGACTTCATCAACAGGGTCCGCGTCTGGGAAAACAGCGACTCCAGTCGATTGAAATCATTCAGAATATCGTCCTGCGCCGTCGAAGCCGCCCGGGCCGACCGGCTGCGCTGCCGGCGGTAGAGTTCCGAGGTCGGATTGTCCTCCGAGATCGGGTACGCGCTGGTGCCGTCCGTGAGAATGGGGTTCTCGCCGACGATCCAGCCCGACGGCCGCGCCCGCACCGTGATCTGATGCTCGTGTCCGCGCCCGATCTCCCGCGACGCCAGCGAGAAGCCGCAATTGCCCGGGCTGATGCCGGCGGCGTCCAGGTCCGGGCGCAGGATGTCCGCGACCGCCGAGGCGACACGTTCCCCGTCCACTTCCAGGTCCACGATCACCGGCTCGCCCGGCCGCCGGATGTCACGCACCCAACCCGTCACCGCGCCGGCCGCCACGGGGTCGAGCCGCCCCTGGTACTGGACCGTCCCGGCGACCTTTTCCGGAGCCCGCCGCCGGCGGCGGGCTGCGACCGGCGCGGGCAGATCCAGCGCCTGGATCCAGCGGTGGGACAGGGTCTTCATCGACCAGTTCTGGTCGATATAGGGTCGTGAGGCGATCGCCAGCGCCGTCCGGTGGGGCAGGTCCGACGCCAGGGCGTCGAGGCCGCCGGCCCAATTGTCCAGCACGCAGAAGTCGGCGAATTCCCGATAGCTTTCGATCCCCGTCGCCACCACCGGAAGTCCGGCATAGAGGGCCGAGGTCAGGCGGTTGTGGCTCTTGCTGTCCGTGAACGGGTTCCGGTTGATCGGGATCAGGACGGCGTCGGCCGCCTTCATCGCCGCGGCACAGGAGTCCGGAGACCACGCCACATAGCGGGTCTCGAAGGGCATCGGTTCGGCGACGGCCCGGAACTTGGCTTCGTTGTTGCTGCACACGGTCAACCGGATCGCCCGCCGGGTCGACAGGGCGGTCAGTTCATCCTGGATCAGGGCCAGGTCCTCCATCCCGCCAGGCGCGTTGGGAGACCCGTGGGAACCGAACCATAGCAGTTCCAGGCGCCGGCCGTCGGCCGCAGGGGCCTTGCGGCGGAATTTGAGCCGTTCGGCCGCGTCTCCGACCACCATGGCGGTCACGGTGCCGTCGGTCTCTTCGGCAATGGCGCGCGACAGGGCGTCGGTGGTGCAGATGGTGTCGTTGGCGATCGACATCATCTCCCGGATCCGGACCCGGGCCTCCTCATATTTCTTCAGGCCGAAGGGATTGTAGAAATGGTTGTCGCAGAGATCGAAGATCACCCGGCCGCCGCGCTTGCGCACGGCGCGGGCCAGGGCCAGGTCGGCCGGGCTGTAGCTCTTGGAAAAGACCACCACATCACAATGGTCGATTCCGAACTGGTCAACCGGTCCGGCCTGGTAGCCGAGACCGGACAGCGCCGTCGCGGGCATGCTCACGCGAAAGCGATAGCTCGCAATGGCGGCGTCGTTTGACGCAGGCTTCCAGCCGATGGTGGGCAATGCGGGCAATGGGTCAGTCCAGGCTAGTCGGCAGGGCGTTCCGGCCTGCCCGCAAATTCGGGGCCGGCATGGTTCAGGAACGCCTGAAGGAGCGAATAGGCGGCCTTCTCGACCGAGTATTCAAGCGCGGTGAGGATGGCCTCGGATCGCAGCGCGGCGCGGCCGGCCGGACCCGTCTCGATAAATCGTCCGATCGCCCCCATGATCTCCTCATCCGACCGGGTGTCCACCACCAGGGCGTTGGAAGCGTCGCGCGCAAACTCGGCCGCCCCTCCCAGCACCGGCACGACCGGAACGCAGCCGCACGCCATGCTCTCCAGCGCCGTCCGGCCGAAGGCCTGATAGTCCGACAGGTCGAGAAACAGGTCGGTCTCGCGCAGGATCGACGCCACCTGCCGACGGGGCAAGGGCCCCAGCAGCCGGACGTCGGGCGACAGGGCGACGCCGCTTTCGCGAAGATTGTCGGCGGTGCAGCCGAAGGCCGACAGACTGACGGCCGAACCCCAGCGGGCCGCGACCCGTTCGAGAATTCGCGCCGTTCGCCGGGGTGCCCGGCGCTGGGTGGCGGGCCGCAGCATGGCGGCGATCCGGACAACCGGCGACGGTTGCGGCAGGCCGGTGAAGAAGATGCTGTGGTCGAGGCTGGGACGGACCCGCTGGACCGTCACATTGTGGTTTTCACCGACAATGCTGCGCAGCCATTCGGTCTTGGCGAACAGCAGGGCCCCGGGCATGGCGGTATAGGACGCCCGCGCCGCGTCCCACTCCGGAGTCCCCGGATTGAAGAACAGCGGCTCATAGTCCTGGACATAATAGGCCCCGCGCGGCCGCTCGGGGGCGGTCAGGCCGGCGATGGCCGCCGCCAGCTGGATGGCCGACGGCGCGGTGGTGGCCACGGCGAAATCATAGCCGCTGACAATCCGGGCCAGTCGCTCCGTGTCCGAAAAGGTCGGGTTCGGGACGCCGTGGTGAGCCAGTTCCGGATAGGTCATCCGGAAATCGGTCGCCGTATCCGCCGTGCCGGCAATGGCCACATCGACCCCGTGCCGCCGCAGGCCGATCGCCTCCTGGACGACCGAATGGGCGCCGCCGCCACCGCCGCGACCGGGCAGGATGAAGATGACCCGCATCAGACCTGCCCCCCGCCGGCGAGGGCGGCTTCATAGACGGCGGCGATCCTCGTCCGCAGTCCGGCGAGGACGCTGTCCTGTCCGAAACGGTCGGTCAGGGCCTTGATGTCGACATCGGGATGCAGCTGCTGGAAGGCGGCCCCGCCCTGCTTGGCGAGCTCGGCCCGGCGCTTGTCGCCGAAGCTCGCCGACTTGGAATGATAGACATAGACCTGGTCCGCGACGCGCAGGCGATGCCCGGCCTTGGTCACCCGCAGGCACAGGTCATTCTCTTCGCCATAGCCCTGCGGGAAGGCCGTCACATTGAAACCCCCGACCTCGAGGAATACCGACCGGCGGATCAGGGTGCAGAAGCCATTCAGCAGCGGGACCTCGGGAAAGTCCCGGCCCGACGCGGCGGCCACGGCCCGGGCGACGTCTTCCGGCGTCCAGGCCTCGGGCAGGGGATTGGTCTTCCACCGGCCGCCGGCCTCTTTCAGGACCGGCACGGACTGGAAGGTCGCTGCATTGGAGACGGGTCCCACCATGGCGGTGCGATCGTCGCTGAGCATGCATTCGATCAGGCCCTCGAGCCAGCCCGCGGTCACCACGGTATCGCTGTTCAACAGCACCACCAGTTCGGCCTCTGAGTCCCGCAGGGCTGCGTCGGCGGTCGCCGTATAGCCGAGGTTGGTGCCATTGCTTTGCAGGCTCATCCACGGCCGCGCCTCGACATAGGCCGCGACCCGCTGAACCGCGATGGCGTCGGAGCCGTCATCGATGACCCGGACGGTATGGGGGACGCGGGTGGTCGTCGACAGCGATTCCAGACAGGCGAGTGTTTCGTCGGCTGCATTGTGCATGCAGACCACCACCTCGACCGGAACCGCGGCACCCGCGGTCCAGCGCCACCGGAGCGGCGGCGTTCCGGGGCGGGCGGCGGCCTGGCCGGGGGAGCGCAGCGCCGGTCCGTGACCCCAGGGCTCGAGCCCCCGGATCAGGCCAGTCTGCGCCGCGATTGCCCGGTCCTCGAGCGCGACATGGTCCGGTGCAGGCGGGACGTCGTCCTCCGGGATCTGCGATCCGAAATACAGATTACGGATGGCCGCGGCGAACGGGCGGCGGAGCTCGAACACCAGCATCATTTCCACGGATTGCACCGCGCCGGCCGAGGTGTCCCACGACAGCGGCTCCGATCGCCCCTGCCTGCCCAGGTCGAAGCGGAGATCGTAGCGATGGAAGGGTCCGGACACGAGCAGCCGGCGAGCGATCACGCCGAGATTCCGGTCACGGACGCTGATCCGGTTCCCGTCCTCCAGGGTCTCGCGACGAACGACCAGGACCCGGTCGATCAGCACATGGGAGGGCGGCGCGGTCCGGCCCTGGCTGACCAGCCTGCGAACGGCCGAAGGCATGCCGACCTCGAAGGACAGCCGCCCGGCGACGAGGTCTCCTGCGGACGGATCGAGGCGGACTTCAATGCGGAAACAGTCTGCGACCGTGTCCGCCGCAAGGCCGAGCGCCACGCCCTCGACATCGCCTTCACTGATAACCGCACGAGCCGCAAAGGTGTCGGAGCTGGCGCGGTTTACACAGAACCAGCCCTCGGCCACCTCGACCCGACCGGTCTGATCGGCGAGGACCAGTCCGTTCGGCCACTGCGTCAGATCAGCGTTGCCGACCAGGTTTGCGGGCGCGTCCGGAGCAGCCGCCGCGACGGGTTGGGGGTCGAACGCGCGGGCGCCGAGGGCGATTCCGGCCACCTCGATCGCATCCGCCTGCCCTTCCACAAGGCTCAACCGGACCCGGAACGGCGCCGGCGCCTCACCGTCGAGATCAAGCTCCGAGACAGCCAGTTCCCAGTCGCCGGCCTGGGCGATCCCGAGGTCGGTGGTGCCGCAAACCCGGCCCTGGCCGTCTTCCAGGGACAGTCGAAGGCGGCAGGGGGCAGTGGCGCGCGCCAGCAGGGCGAGCGCGGGATTACCCCCGACCCCGCCGTCGCTACCGATCGGCTGGGAGATCAGGGACTCGACTCCGGCTTCGGGCTCGAGCCTGACGGCATCACCGGTAACCGACAGGTCGGCAGACACCCGCTCGGGGAAGGCATGGAAGGCCCTGGAGGCATGGACGCCGTCCGCAATTTCCCAGTGAGACGGTCGATCTTCCGTCCACTGACGGAATGAGCCGTTGCGGACGTGGGCCTGATGCGCGGACCGGACACGCGTGGCCGGCGCCAGGGGCCGGTCGCCATACCAGGCCGACAGATGGATCGGTCTGCCGGCAAGCCGCTCGGGGCGGTCCACGACCACCCGTCCATTGCGGGCCTGTGCGGTGGTTCCGCCGAGGTCCGAGCCGTCGGCGGGGTCTTCAAACCGGACACGCAGCGTTGCGCCGTCCTCCACCGCGGGCTGACCCGTGAAGGCGACCGTGATGTGGCCTTCGGCGTCTTCCTCGGCAGTGACCGTCATACGGGCGCACGGCACCGTCACGGCGGCGTGGGGAATGCCCTCGACCATACCCGGCGACGCCACCACCAGATCGCCGGCCGCCAGCCGCTCCGTCAGCTCTGCGGTGAGGTTGATCTTGAAGGCCGGCGAAGCCCCCCCGATGACCCAGCGGACATCGGGTTCGAGGTCCAGACGCTGTGAATTCTGCCAGATCTCCAGCGGCAGGGTCGCCTTGCGGGACCCGCCGACCAACCGGCCCCCGACGGAGCCGACGGTGACCGAGTCCAGCTCCAGACGAAGGACCGGAGCGGGCTCGGCGATCTCGAACTCGGGATTCTTGGTGCGGACGGTGAAGTCCACGTCGCGGGCCCGGACCTCGAAGCGGTGCGACTTGCCGTCCCGATACCGCGCCGGGATCATGGCGGCGAAGGCGTATCGCCCGTCGCCCTCGCCGAGCGCGACCAGTTTCGGGTCCAGCCGGTCCGCGACGACCGCCACAAGGCTTTCGCCGTCGATGAAAATCTCGACCGTGAAGCGCCGGTCCGGGTCGTTCCGGTCGGTCATCCAGCCGCGCAGCACGTGGTCGCCGTCCACCCGGGCCCAGCCGACGCAGTTCAGACCTTCCGCCGGCGACGCGGATTTCGCCGGCCGCCGCTCCCCGGGGGAGGCGGCCGCGGGGCTCGTGTCCGTCATCGCTTCAGAGGGGTCGACTGGCAGGCTCACAGAATAAAAAACCCTGACTGTTCCACGTCTCCATAGTGCCCAGCGAAGGCGCGGCGCAAGCTGGGACAACCGACAGGATGGAATGCCGCCAATTTGCGGCCGCTCGCAACACCGAAGGTTGTCGCGAATTCGCCATCAGGACGCACCCGGGAACCTCGCTGTGGCTGGAGGGACGGTTGCCAGCGAAAGTCATTTCATTTCAAGGCGGAAAAGCCAAAGCGTCTCTTGCCTGACACCGGTAGATGTGGGAAGCCGCTGCCGCGGTGGCTCTGGGGTAGCCGCAGGTCGCCTGGGCGGTCGGGGATGGGAGGACATCGGATGGCACGC
Source organism: uncultured Brevundimonas sp. (assembly GCA_964520795.1). Classification (GTDB taxonomy): domain Bacteria; phylum Pseudomonadota; class Alphaproteobacteria; order Caulobacterales; family Caulobacteraceae; genus Brevundimonas. The sequence goes on along the minus strand of CAZFQC010000005.1, from coordinate 20,679 downwards.
TTGTTCAACATCGCCGGGCATCAGACCTCGGGTCTGACCCGCGTCACCGGTCGCAAGAAGAAGCTGCGCGTGGCCAAGGTTCCGTGGCACACCGGCCACGACTACGAACTGGCGAAAATCCCGGTCGACTTTCTGCTGATCAGCGACACCCACCGGCAATGGGCGGTGAACCAGCGCCCGATGCCGGCCAATGTCAGCCTCATCCCCTCCTCGGAGGTCGGCTCGGCCGACCTGCTGATCGTGCATCTGGACCAGTGGATTTTCCAGGAACTCGACAAGCTGATCCTGTTCGAGAAGCTGTTCCGTCTCGACATGCCCAAGATCGTGCTCAACCACGGCTGCAACATGGTCGACGGCTGCAGCAGCAAGGACATGAAGGATCTGCTGGGCGACGCCCTGGTGATCTGCAACAGCTCCACGGCCCAGTCCCTGTGGGACCTTCCGAACTCCCGCTACATCCACCACGGGATGTCGCCGGAGGAATGGCCGCAGAGCAACTACGGCCGGCAGAACATCGTCGTCACCCAGTCCCCGTCAGGCCTGCACCAGGCCTACCGGAACAATGAGGCCGCCTTCGCCTTCGAGAAGCTGTCGGGCATCGAGATCGACTGGATCGGGCGCAACCACACCTTCGATTCCTTCGCCAAATACAAGGCGTTCCTGTCCCGCTCCTGCATCTATTTCAATCCGTCCTATGCATCGCCGAACCCGCGCGCGCGGACCGAGGCCATGCTCTGCGGCCTCGTGCCGGTCACCACCAACTCGCATGGCGAGGACCGCTATATCGAGAATGGCGTGAACGGCTTCTGCAGCAACGACATGCAGGAACTGTACGAGAACCTCGTCTATCTGCATCAAAACCCGGACGTCGCCCGTACCATGGGTATGGCAGCCCGGAAGACCGCCCACGAGTATTTCCACATCGACCGCTTTGTCGGTGAGTGGGAAGAACTGCTCGCCTCCAAGCTCGGCTAGGACGTCCACCACTATGATTGCGGATCCGGCCGAAGTGAAACCCGAGCTGAAGGGCAGGATCGGCGTGTGCGACAGTGAGGTCCTGACCGATCTGGTCCAGGACGCCGCACAGCGCTACGAGCTGTATTTCGACTCCCTTCTGGAGGTCGGCTGTGGCGGACGTCCGCTTGAAAGCTGGTTCTCGCGATATTCCCGCACCGAATGCCCGGCGCGCTATGTGGCGGTCGAAGTCGACCCCAAGGTGCTGGCCAGGCTGCAGGCCAACCGGGTCATGGCCTTCCCCGGCATGAAGCTGCCGTTCGATGGCGTCAGTGATCTGGTTGTTGCGGCCAATGTCATCGAGTGCGTCAAGCCGGAGCGCGCCGAACGCTTTCTGGAAGAATGCGCCGCCGTGACCGGGCATATGTTTGCCCTGTCCACGATCAATGCGGAAGGCTGGGGCCGTGGTGGCGTGGGGCGGGAACTGCGCGGGCTGAGTTGGGTGCCCGAGAGCATCATCCAGTGCTATCGCGACGGAGAGGACCCGAGCCGGGTCCGTCACCTGCTCAACGCCGGTGTGATCGACAAACTTTTCAGCCGGGTGTTTCCGGACTCGGACTGGATCGTCGAAATCCGCAAGACGGGCGCGGTCGACATCAGCGATGTCGCCCGGGGGCAGTCCTGGCGTCTGTACTCAAAGGTTCTGGCTGTGGCGGTACGGAGGTCGGCGTGTCGCGGGTAAAGCTGAAGAACTCAACCGAAACCCTGATCGCGTCGGGCGACCCCGCGGGCGCCTTGGCTGTATTTGGGGTGGTTGGCGGCACGCCGGAGGTCCTGTTTGAGATTCTGAAGCTGGCCGGGTCGAAAAACGATGCCGTCACGGCCGGCCAGAGTTTCGACCGGCTTGAGGCCACGGGCTACGACGGCGACTGGATCGAGGTCGCCAAGGCGCTTTCGGCTTGTGGCTGCCATGATCGGGTCCTGAAGGCCATCGCACGGACGGCCGACGCCGAACGCTTCGGCGTGCTGGAGCTTCGCGCCCGTTCCGAGGCCGCGACCGGCCATCCGGATCGCTTCGCCACCTACCAGCGGCTGGTCGACCTCTATCCCTATGTGCCGCGGGCATGGCGGGTCCGCGCACGCTTCATGAAGGCCGAGGGCGACGAGGCCGGCGAACTGGAATCCTGGGTCGGTGCCCTGAAGCTGGACCTGAAGAACCGGGAGATGCTGCACCGCATCGCCCGCCTCCGGTCCGTCCTCGACGACGCCCGCGGATCGGCATCCGTCTATCTGCAACTGCTGCGGGGCGATCCGAACGACGTCGTGGCCGCACGCGGGGCCCTGCATCAGCTGATGCGCAAAAAGCGCTGGGACGAGGCGCGCGAGCTTGTCGACGCCCAGCCCAAGGCCATCCGCAAGGACGAGGAATTTGCCGCCCTTGCCAATACAATTATGGACTCCGCATAGGCCCTCGCGCGAACGGGTTTCTCCGGACGGACTCCTTGATGCAGAATAGCTGATCATGACCTCACCCTTCCGAAATCAAGGCACTCCCCTCGTGCGCTCCTTCGCGCGCAAGGACCGGGAGCAGGATTCCGTCCTCTGGAAGGTCCGGGGTCGCGGCGGGCAGAAACTCGTCGCCGAGGAATTCCGGGAGTCGGACAATTCCGAGCGCCAGGGCCTCCGGCTGGAGGTTGAGGCCTCTGACCCGACCGCGCCCTTCTCCTATGTCCGCGGCGAGTTCGCCTTCCCGGAGCTGACGCGCGGCGACAAGCTCAAGGTCGATCTCGCCTATACCCTGACCGATGCGCCGGGCGTGTTCTTCGTTCTGGAGCTGCACCGGAACGCCGAACTGACCGATCTGCTGCATGCGCAGCGGTTCGTGCCGCCGGCCGCCACCCTGGCCTCCACGGCCTCGTTCGAGATCGAACTCGACGCTGTGCTCCAGAGCGGGACGCCGGTCTTCGGCTATGTCCAGGCCTGTTTGACGACCGACACCGGGGCGGTGATCGAGCTGACCTCCTTCACCATCAACGAAGTGGCCGACAACGCGGACTTCCGGCCGCTGCGCATCCGTTACGAGGTCTTTGGCGGCCGGACCTCGGCCAGCTCGCGCCTTCGCTGCTGGAAATTCATCGATATTCTCCAGGCCGAGGGCCACACGGTCGCGGTCGGCGGCTCCGAAACCAACGTCGACCTGCTGTTCTGCCAGAAGACCCGACCCTTCAAGATCGTCGACGCCGTCAAACGGGCCAACCCCCAGGCCGTCGTCGTCTATGATTTCGACGACAACTACCTGCTGCCGAGCCAGGGCGTCCAGGCAGAGGTGATCGCCTTCTTCAACCTCGTCGACGTGGTGACCTGCGGATCCGAATACCTGGCCGAAATGGCCCGGGAATATCATCCGAACGTCTATGTTCTCGAAAACCCGCTCGACATCGACCACCCCAATCTGATCCGGCCCGAGAGTGGCAAGCTGAACCGCGTCGGCTGGTTCGGCGCGCCCGAGAACCTCGCCGAAATCCGCAAGATCGACGGCGGCGACGAGGTCACCACCCTGACCCGGGGCGGCGACGTCGAATACAATCAGGCGACGGTCGATTCCGACCTGACGGCCTTCGACCTTCTGCTGTTCCCGGTCGAGGCGACCGTCTGGAACCTCGCCAAGAACGCCAACCGGATGATGAAGGCCCTCGGGCTGGGTATCCCCGTGCTGGTCAGCGATACGCCGGAACAGGCACGGATTCATGGTCTGGCCGGCCTGCCGAAATCCTGCCTGATGTCCGACTTCACCGGCTGGCAGAAGCGGATCGGCCAGATTTCAACCGACTTCGCCAAGGTCGAGGCGGCGACCGCCCAGGCCCGTGAAATCCTCTGGGCCGAATACCACCCCCGGGTAATCCTCGAAAAGCTGTTCGCCCACATCGGCTCGACCACGGTCCTTGGCCGCAGCCTGCATCGCTCGGTCATCAAGGATCCCGGTGCGCTCGGCCAGTTTGCCGCCCTGGTGGTCGACGGTACGGTCACCGGCGCGGTCGTGGCAGGCATCGCTGCGTCCCGGGTCGAATGGTCCTCGTTCGCGCGGGTCGGGGTCTTCACCGCCGGGCGGCTTGAAAACTCCATCTACGGCATGCCGGCCGACCGGCTGAGCCTGTCATCGGGCGATTTCCTGTCCGCCTATGCCGCGGCTGACCGGTACATCGAAAAACTCGAGGCACCGAACCTGTTCTTCGCGCCGCCCGGCATCGCGCTGGGCTCGGCCATGGTCAAGGCGCTCAAGGCATTCGCCGACCAGTCGGAACACCAGGTCGCCATCTTCGCCTACTCCGGCCATTCGTCGCACAGTCTGAACAACCGGCTTGGCACCATGGCCCTGGCCGACCTGCTAAAGCGGCCGATGTCGACCGGTCCGATCGCGGTCAAGACGGCCTGGCTGAAGGCCAATCCCGTGCTGTGGCGCGAGACCCTGGACCTCTGGCAGTGGCGCGTTCTGGTTTCGGCCATGGCCCAGAAGGTCGCGATCGAAGCGCATGAACTGCCGTTCTGCTTCCAGGCGTTCGACAAGGGCTTCCAGGATCCGGCCCGCAATTTCGCTAACTGGTGCGAGGCGACCGACCCGCGTCGCGCCCGGGAATTGCCCGACGTCGCCAAACAGTGGGACCGGATGCTGACCGATATCGTCACCCCGGCCGCGGCCCTCGCGGCCGAAGATCTGCCGATGGCCTACGGACAGCTGATGTCGGAGGTCAGCGGACTTCGGCGGCGTGTCCAGCAGGCGGAATCGGCGCTCAAGGCGGCGAGGAACAGAAGCTGAGGCGCTTGCGCTACCGGAGGTCGTCTGCTCAAGGAGCGTGCCGCCCGCCCGTAACGGCCCATAGGAGACTCCAGGTCAGATGAACTTGTTTATTGCGGGCTGTCCCCGGTCCGGCACAACGGCGCTGACGCGCCTGGTCAATCTGCATCCGGACGTGGTCGTCGGCCTCGAGCGGTTCAAGGGCCTGTATGGCAAGCGCCGGGACTTCACGCCCGAGCTGTTCTCGCGCGAGCGGTTCTTCGACTATCGCGAGGGCGACACCAATTTCCTGCCCGCCACCAGCGCTGAAGCCACGGAATTCTACGGCCGCGCCGACGGGAAGTTCGACACCGCAAAATTCATTGGCGACAAATACCCCCAGTTCTTTCGCCACTACGATCAGCTGTTCAAACAGTTTCCCGATGCCCACGTCATCTTCATCTTCCGGGATCCCCAGTTCGTGGCCCAGAGCTGGCAGCGCCGGTCCGAGGACAGCACGCGCTGGCCGGCCGAGAACGACGGCCGCAAGGCGGTCGGCTACTGGAACGACGCCCTCGCCTACACCCTCGCCTACAAGGGCATGAAGCGCGACTCCTTCACGTTCGTGGAATACGAGGAGTTCTTCAGCACCCATACCGAGGGACTGTTCGCCCTGCTGCGCCGGATCGGCGCCCGGCTGGACCCCGAGATCGAGGCCTCGATCGCCCTGGCTGCGGCCAAGGAATTCGCCAACTCCACCACGGTCCTGGGACAGGAATTACGCCTGCCCAAGGACGTCGTCCGCAGCGTCAAACACGTGGCGGACCCCAATTTGCACCGTCGGGCCCGGCGTATCGCCGCCTCCGACAAGACCACCATCCTGAATTCCGGAGACTGACATGGCCACGAAGAAAGCAGGCGACACCCAGGCGTCGACCGGCCCCGTCGAAGACGACGTCGCCTTCGAAAACGGCGTGGCCAACAGCTTCTGGCTGACGGACGAAGCCTTTCCGACCGAGAAGAAGAGAACCATCATCATGACCGGGGTCGCGCGCAGCGGCACCTCGTTCGTCGGCTCGGTCTTCGGCAACCTGGGCGTCCCCATGGCCCGCTCCGAGGATGACGCCGTCAGCGGCCACTGGGAAAACCTCGAGCTCCGCCGGGCCCTGGTCGAGCGTCGCTACGCCGACCTGGAGCGGATCATCGGCGAGTTCGACAGCCAGTATGACACCTGGGCCTGGAAGGCTCCGGCTATCCGCAATGACTTCGAAGCCATCCTGAAATACGTGCGGAATCCCTGTTTCGTCTTCGTCTTCAAGGAGCCGCTGTCGGTGGCGATGCGCAAGATCGAGCGCAACCACCAGGCCGACTTCGTCAAACATTTCCGCCGGATGTTCCAGGCCTACAGCGGTCTGGTCGAGTTCGCCCAGGAAACCGACCGTCCCTGCATGCTGGTGTCGTTCGATCGTGCGGTCAAAAACACCGAAACCACGGTGAAGAATTTCGCGCGCTTCGCCGGGGTCACCGACTATGACATGGCCTCAGTGGTCGAGAAGATCCGCACCGACGGCCAGAACTACGTCGGTTCGGCCAAGGCCAAGTCGAGCTGATCGGAGACGCCAATTGGCACATGAAGCCTATGTCCTGCTCGAGCAGCGCGTCCTGATCTACTGGTCCCGGAAGGCTGCCAATACGGCCCTCGGGGAGTGGCTCTACGAGTCCGTCGTGCGGATCCGGAGGGATCGCGAGGCGCGCATCTCGGCGCGCAAATTCATGATCGCGGCCCAGTACCGGATCGAATATCCGATGGCGCTCGAGTTCAAGGACCGGATGGGGTTTGACGACTTTATCGTCGCCCGCGACCCGTTCCGGCGCGCGGTGTCGATCTACCTGGAAAAGTTCGTCCACTACCGGGATACCGGACTGGACCGGCTCGACCTGCTGACGAACTACGCCCAGCGGGCCTATCAGCAGATCGACACGCGCCGGGGTGGGACGGGAAGCGCGGACACCTTTTCCGGCATCTCCTTCGTCGAGTTCCTGGAATACGTCAGCCAGCAGGTCGAAACCCGGACGCCGGGCCATGAGCCGGACCTGAACGGCCATTTCCTGCCCCAGGTCCCGTTCGCCTTCGTTGATCGCGGGATTGAGTATTCGAAGATCATCCACCTGGAGAAAATCCAGACCGAGATCTTCCCGCTGGCGACCCGGATCGGGAGCACCATTCCGTTTCCTGTTGCCCGGAGCAACAGCGTCAAGGCAAGCGCGGCGCCGGATCTCGACCTGTCGGAGACCCGCTCGGTTGACCTCGTGCGTTCAGGCCTGATGCCCTCGGCGAGCAATCTCCTGTCCCCCCGGACGCGGGAGTTGGTGTTGCGGGCCTATGGTCACGACCTCACGAAACTGGGCTATTCGACGGGCGAAAATAGTCAAGCTGCTTGACAATCTCCGGTTCGATCTCCATTTTTCCGGTCATGGGCCGATCCCGGGCCCGCACAGTTTGAAAGACCAGAATGGCCACGAAACCCAAAACTGCGGCTGAAAAGACAGAGGTCGTTCAGTCGGCCCCTGCCGCACGCAAGAACAACAAGATCGCTCCGGCGGTGACGTCTGTTGCCCTGGCGGACATTGTTATCGGTATGTCACGGTTGCTTGACCGTCTGGCGAACTATTCTCCGATCCAGGACGGCGGCCTCGGCCTCACCGAATGGGCGGCCCTCGTGGCCCTGAGCCGCGGCGGTGGATCCAACAAGGTCCTGGCGCGCGAACTGGGGCTGACCAAGCAACGGGTGAACCAGATAACCGACACGCTTCGCGCTGCCGGTTATCTGGAAATCACCAAGGCCGCCGGCGACGGCCGCAAGGCCGATATCGCACTCAGTGAGGCGGGCCAGGCCCATCTCGCCAAGATCGATGCGACCCTGACGCCCATCCTCGGCAAGGCGCTCGAGGGCAAGGAACGCGCCGTCGCCAACATGATCAAGAGCCTCAAGAGCCTGCAGAAGGCCGTGGTCGAGCCGCGGGCACCGGAACTCCGGTCCAAGCGTGCGGGCAAGGCGTCGGCCGCCAAGACGCCGGCCGATGACATCGACGACGACGACGATTGAGCAGGACCCCAAGGGTCGTGATGAGGGAGCCTGGACGGTCTGTCCGGGCTCCTTTCGTTGTGGTCTGCAGGATTTCCGGATGACGTGGCTGCCGTACAGGGGACAGCAGGAATGACCGCCATTGGCCCCGATTTCATGTGTGTCGGCATGCAGAAGGCCGGCACCGGCTGGCTGTACGACCAGCTTCAGCACCATCCTGACTTCTGGATGCCGCCGATCAAGGAAATCCACTATTTCGACCGTCCGGTGGCGGACAGTCGCAACCTGAAGGGACTGGAGAAACGCCGTGAGTCCAGGCGTTGGTCCCTCGAATCCGGCTGGCGTGAGCTCGTGCCCGGAGACGAAATCTTCTTTGAGCGGACGGACCGGGCCTATCGCCAGGAAGTGAATATCGGGTCCTACATGGACCTGTTTGAGCCGAAGGCCGGCCTGCTGACCGGTGATGTGACGCCCGGCTATTCGACGCTGGAGCCTGCGATGATCCAGCAGATCGCCGAAGCCATGCCGGACCTGAAGGTCATCCTGCTGGTCCGCGAACCGGTCGCCCGCATCTGGTCGCAAATCGCCATGTACAACCGCCGGGGCAAGTTCGACCTGCGGCTGCTGGATGACCCTGCGGGCCTGCTCCGCTTTGCGTCACGACCGGCCATCATGAGCCGCTCCTTCCCGACCAGGATCGAGGACAAGTGGCGGGCCGCCCTGCCCGAGGATCAGGTCCGGGTCTTCTTCTTCGACGACATCGCGACCCGGCCCGAGGCTGTCATGAGCGGGATTCTCGAATTCCTCGGCGCCAGCACGGCCTATGAATCGCCCCTGACCGCCGACTTCAACCGCAAGGCCGGACAGTCCAAGATCGAGATGAGCGAAGCGGCGCGCGAGGCGTTCGTCGCGCTCTTCCGGGATGAACTTCTCGCCTGTCGGGAGCGCTATGGTGAGACCGGCGCCGCCTGGTGCCAGACTTACGGCCTCTGACCGCGTCAGGCGATCTGACATCGCCACCGGGCCAAGGAGTCTCTCGACTCAGAATGGTGCGGCGCGCTATCCCCGGTCCCGTCTCGCCCCCGCCGGGCCGTCCCTCCAGACACCCAGAAGGCCTGTATGTCGCGCCACCCGATCCTGTTCCAGAACCGCAGATTCTCTGACGATCGGGGCTGGTTCTCCGAGGTCTGGTGCGCGCCGCGGTTTCGCATGGCCGGTCTGGATGTCGACTTCATCCAGGACAACCATTCGTACAGCGTTCATGCCGGAACCATCCGCGGACTCCACTTCCAGTCGCCGCCGCACGCGCAGGGCAAGCTGGTCCGGTGCACGCGCGGCTCCATTCTGGACTATGCCGTCGACATCCGGCGCGGATCGCCGACCTTCGGGCACTATGTGGAAGCCGAGCTCTCGGCCGCCAACGGTCGGCAGTTGTATGTTCCGATCGGCTTCGCCCACGCCTTCGTCACCCTCGAGCCCGATGTCGAGGTCACCTACAAGGTCACGGACGTCTATGCCCCCGGCTGCGACGCGGGCGTGATCTGGAACGACCCGCAGATCGGCATCGCCTGGACGCTGCCGGCGAGCGGTCCGGTCCTGTCCGGCAAGGACGCCGTCCTTCCGACGCTGGCCGACCTCGACAGTCCGTTTGACTATGACGGCGAGCCCCTGGGGTCCCTGACGGTGGTGGAGGTCTGACCATGCGGATTCTGGTTACGGGCGGTGCGGGCTTCATCGGCTCGGCCCTGACACGACGGCTGATCGAACAGTCGGAGCACGAGGTTCTCGTCTATGACGCCCTGACCTATGCCGGCGTCCTGAGCTCGCTCGAGACTGCCGCCGCCAACCCCCGGTACAGCTTCCGCAAGGCCGACATCTGCGATCCGGTCGCGGTCCAGGCCGCCTTCACGGAATTCCAGCCGGACGTGGTGGCCCATCTGGCTGCCGAGAGCCATGTCGACCGTTCGATCGACGGCCCCGGCGCCTTCGTCCAGACCAATCTCGTCGGGACCTTCGTGATGCTGCAGCAGGCGCTGGGCTACTGGCAGGGCCTCGAGGATGACCGCAAATCGGCCTTCCGCTTCCACCACATTTCGACGGACGAGGTCTTCGGATCGCTCGGGCCCGAAGGGGCCTTCACCGAGACGACGCCCTATGATCCGCGTTCGCCCTATTCGGCGTCAAAGGCCGGGTCCGACCATCTGGTCCGGGCCTGGGGCCATACCTACGGGCTGCCGGTCCTGGTCACCAACTGTTCGAACAACTACGGCCCCTATCATTTCCCCGAGAAGCTGATCCCCCTGATCATCATCCGGGCGCTCGGCGGCGAACCCCTGCCGGTCTATGGCGACGGTCTGAACATCCGCGACTGGCTTTTCGTCGAGGATCACGCCGCCGCCCTGCAGGCGGTGTTCGAACGGGGACGCCCGGGCGAGACCTACAATGTCGGCGGCGGGGCCGAGCGCACCAATATCGATGTGGTGCGCACCATCTGCGGCGTTCTGGACCAGCTTCGGCCGAGAGCCGACGGCCTCGGCTATGCGGACCAGATCACCTTCGTTTCCGATCGGCCCGGCCATGATCGGCGCTACGCCATCGACTCCTCGAAGATCCGGACCGAACTGGGCTGGGAGCCCGCCGTGACCTTCGAGGAGGGCATAGCCGGGACCGTGCGGTGGTACCTGGACAATGAGACCTGGTGGCGGGACATCCTGGAGTCCCGCTACGCCACCCAGCGTCTGGGACTCGCCCGTGGCTGACGGGCCGATCCATCTGCTGGTGACCGGCGGCGCCGGCCAGCTCGGGCTCGCCCTCGGCCGGCTCGACTGGCCTGAGGGCGTGGTGGTGCACCGGCCGGACCGGACGCAGCTCGACCTGTCCGATCCGGCGTCGATCCGGCGGGTGTTTGAGGCGACGCCCTTTGCGGCCGTGATCAATGCCGGGGCCTATACGGCGGTCGACCGGGCCGAGACCGACCTGGTCAATGCCTTCGCCGTCAACGCCATGGCCCCCGCGGTGCTGGCCGAACTGACCGCCGCGGCCGGCATCCCCCTGGTGCAGATCTCGACGGACTATGTTTTCGACGGTACCCGGTCGGCCCCCTATGCCGAAACCGACCCCGTCGGTCCTCTGGGCGTCTATGGCGCGTCCAAACTGGCCGGTGAGCTGGCGGTCCGGACGGGTAATCCCCGGTCCGTGATCCTGCGGACGGCCTGGGTGCTGAGCCCGGACCGGGCCAATTTCGTCAAGACCATGCTGCGCCTCGCCGGCGAACGGCCCGTGCTGAAGGTGGTCGACGACCAGTTCGGCTGTCCGACCACGGCGGCTGACATCGCCGCAGCCGTGCAGCGCATCACCCTGCGCCTGCTGGACGATCCGCAGGCCCCGACGGGCGTCTATCATTTCGTCAACGCCGGCAGCACCAGCTGGGCCGGGCTGGCGGCCAGGATCATGGACCTGAGCCGGCAGGCGGGCGGTCCGTCCGTTCCGGTCGAGCCGATCACGACCGCGGACTATCCGACGCCGGCCCGACGGCCGGCCAATTCCAGACTGTCGACCGACAGGATCACGCGCGACTATGGCGTGGTTCCCCGGGACTGGCCGATCGCGGTCGCCGAGGTGGTCGAGGCCCTTGTGGCCGGGAGGAACGCATGAAGGGCATTATTCTGGCCGGGGGCTCCGGCACGCGGCTGCATCCGATGACGCTGGTGACGTCCAAGCAGCTGATGCCGATCTACGACAAGCCGATGATCTACTATCCGCTGTCGACGCTGATGATGGCGGGGATCCGCGAGATCCTGATCATCTCGACGCCGCGGGATACGCCGGCCTTCCAGGCCCTGCTCGGCGATGGCAGCCAGTGGGGCCTCGACATCCACTATGCGGTCCAGCCCAGCCCCGACGGCCTGGCCCAGGCCTATGTCATCGGCGCCGATTTCGTCGGCGACGATCCGTCCGCCCTGATCCTGGGCGACAACATCTTCTACGGCCACGGGATGAACGACCTGTTCCGCGGCGTGACGCCCACCTCCGCCGGCGCCACGGTCTTCGCCTATCATGTCAGCGATCCGCAGCGGTACGGCGTGGTCGAGTTCGACGACCGGATGCGGGCCATTTCGATCGAGGAGAAGCCCCTCGCGCCGAAGTCGAACTGGGCCGTGACCGGCCTGTATTTCTACGACAACCAGGTCGTCGACATCGCCCGGTCGCTCAGGCCCTCGGCACGAGGTGAGCTCGAGATCACCGACGTCAATCGCATCTATCTCGAACAGAACCAGCTTTCGGTCGAGGTCATGGGTCGGGGCTATGCCTGGCTGGACACCGGAACGCCGGACAGCCTGCTCGAGGCGGCGGAATTCGTGCGGACGCTGGAGAAGCGTCAGGGATTCAAGATCGCCAGCCCGGAGGAGATCGCCTTCGATCAGGGGTTCATCGACGCCGGCCAGCTGGAAAAATTGGCCGACGCGCTCGGCAAGAGCGACTACGGGGCCTATCTGAGGACCATACTGCTGCGCCGCCGCTGACCCGGTCTTCGCCGCCATTCCCGATGCAATTCAGACCTTTTGTGCCGTCACTGCGGCGTTGACGGATTGTTTTGGCCGCTGCCAGATGGCAGTTAGTCACCGGGCCGTGACGCGGTCGTGGGACCGGCCCGGAATCCCGACAGGAGCAGATTTCTTTGGTGGATTCCCCGACAGACCGTGCTCGATCGTCGCTGTCTCCTGACCGGCTGACCCACCTCCAGCGTCTGGAGGCGGAGAGCATCCACATCATGCGCGAGGTCGCGTCCGAGGCTGAAAAGCCCGTGATGATGTATTCGATCGGCAAGGACTCGGCGGTGATGCTGCACCTCGCCGCCAAGGCCTTCTATCCGTCCCGCCCGCCATTTCCACTGCTTCACGTCGACACGACGTGGAAGTTCCGGGCGATGTACGAGCTGCGCGAGCGGATCGCCGCCGAGCTCGGTTTCGAACTGCTGGTCTACAGGAATCCGGAAGCCCTTGAGCGCGGGATCAATCCCTTCGACCATGGCTCGGCCCTGCACACCGACATGTGGAAGACCGAGGGTCTGAAGCAGGCGCTGACCAGGTACGGCTTCGATGCGGCCTTCGGCGGCGCGCGTCGTGACGAGGAAAAATCGCGCGCCAAGGAGCGCGTCTTCTCGTTCCGCTCATCGGAGCAGCGCTGGGATCCCAAGAACCAGCGTCCCGAACTCTGGCGGCTCTACAACACGCGCAAGCGGCCGGGCGAGAGCATCCGGGTGTTCCCGATCTCCAACTGGACCGAGCTGGACATCTGGCAATACATCCACCTGGAGAGCATTCCGATTGTGCCGCTGTACATGGCCGCCGTGCGGCCGGTCGTTGAGCGCGACGGGACCCTGATCATGGTCGACGACGACCGGATGCCGCTGCGCCCCGGCGAGACGCCGATGATGAAGTCGGTGCGGTTCCGGACCCTCGGCTGCTATCCGCTGACCGGCGCGGTTGAGAGCACGGCCTCGACCCTGCCCGAGATCATCCAGGAAATGCTTTTGACCACCACCTCCGAACGTCAGGGGCGCATGATCGATCACGATCAGGCCGCCTCGATGGAGAAGAAGAAGCAGGAGGGCTATTTCTGATGGCCCACCAGTCCGATCTCATCGCCGACGACATCAACGCCTATCTGATCGCCCATCAGCACAAGAGCCTGCTGCGCTTCCTGACCTGCGGCTCGGTCGATGACGGCAAGTCGACCCTGATCGGCCGGCTTCTCTATGACTCGAAGATGATCTTCGAGGATCAGCTGACCCAGCTGGAAGCCGACTCGAAAAAAATGGGCACCCAGGGGGCGGACATCGATTTCGCCCTGCTGGTCGACGGCCTCGCCGCCGAGCGCGAACAGGGCATCACCATCGATGTCGCCTATCGCTTCTTCTCGACGGACAAGCGCAAATTCATCGTCGCCGACACGCCCGGTCACGAACAGTACACCCGCAATATGGTGACCGGCGCCTCGACCGCCGACGCCGCCATCATCCTGATCGACGCCCGTCGGGGCGTGCTGACCCAGACCCGGCGCCACAGCTATCTGGTCAGTCTTCTGGGGATCCGCCACGTCATCCTGGCCATCAACAAGATGGACCTCGTGGACTGGTCGCGGGAAACCTATGAGTCGATCCTCAGCGACTACAGTGACTTCGCCGACCAGATCGGGCTGAAGGGTTTCCATGCGATCCCGATGTCGGCGCTCAAGGGCGACAACATCACCGAACCCAGCGCCGCCTCGCCCTGGTACGCCGGCCCGCCGCTGATGACCCTGCTGGAGACCCTGGAGGTCGGCGACGATCTCCAGACCCATCCGTTCCGCATGCCGGTGCAATGGGTCAACCGGCCGGATCTCGATTTCCGCGGCTTCTCCGGCCAGATCGTGGCGGGGACCATTGCGCCGGGCGACCGGATCAAGGCCCTGCCGTCCGGGCGGGAAAGCACCATCGCCCGGATCGTCACCTTCGACGGCGACCTGCCGCATGCGGTCGCCGGCCAGTCAGTGACCCTGACGCTGACGGACGAGATCGACATCTCCCGGGGCGACGTCATGGCGGCGGCCCGGGCCCCGGCGGAGGTCGCCGACCAATTCGAGGCCACCCTGGTCTGGATGGACGAGGAGTCCATGCTTCCCGGACGGCCCTATCTCATGAAGATCGGTGCCAAGACCGTCCTCGCCTCGATCACCGACCCGAAATACAAGATCAACGTCAATACGCTCGAGCACCAGGCCGCCAAACGGCTGGAGCTGAACGAGATCGGCGTGGTCAATCTGTCGCTGGATTCGGCCATCGCCTTTGAAGCCTATGCCGAGAACAAGGATCTGGGCGGCTTCATCCTGATCGACCGGATCACGAACCGGACCGTCGGCGCGGGCATGCTGAATTTCGCCCTGCGCCGGTCCCAGAACATCCACTGGCAGGCGATCACGATCGACAAGGCGGCCCATGCCGCCATCAAGGGGCAGAAGGGCCGGGTGATCTGGCTCACCGGCCTGTCCGGCGCCGGCAAGTCGACCATCGCCAACCTGGTCGAGAAACGTCTGCATGCGGACGGTCGCCACACCTATCTGCTGGACGGCGACAACGTCCGCCACGGCCTGAACAAGGACCTCGGCTTCACCGAGGAGGATCGGGTCGAGAACATTCGCCGGGTCGCGGAAGTCGCCCGCCTGATGGTCGAGGCGGGGCTGATCGTCCTGGTGTCGTTCATTTCCCCCTTCCGCGCCGAGCGGCGCATGGCGCGGGATCTGATGGAGCCGGGCGAGTTCATCGAGGTCCATGTCGATACGCCGCTCAAGGTCGCCGAGGACCGCGACGTCAAGGGGCTCTACAAGAAGGCCCGGGCCGGCCAGCTCAAGAATTTTACCGGCATCGACAGCCCCTATGAGGCTCCGGACAATGCGGAGATCGTCATCGACACGACGCGTCTGTCGCCGGAGGCCGCCGCGGAAGAGATCGTGGCCTGGCTGGACCGCGCCGGATGACCGCAACCTCCACATCGGATGATGTCGCCCTGGCGGTCCGGCTGGCCGAGGGCGCAGGGCGTCTTCTGGTCAGCCTGCGCGACAGCGGACTGTTCGAGGGCAAGGCGCTGGGCAAGGCGGGGGACGCGGTCGCCCACCAGTTTCTGGTGCATGCCCTGGCCCATCTGCGTCCGGACGATGGCGTTCTGTCGGAAGAGGGAGCCGCTGACCCCGCGCGCCTGGCGCAGTCCCGCGTCTGGATCGTCGATCCCGTCGACGGCACGCGCGAATATGGCGAACGCCGGCCGGACTGGGCCGTCCATGTCGCCCTCGCCATCGACGGGGTCGCGACCATCGGTGCGGTCATGCAGCCCGATCTGGGTGTGACCTACAGCACCGCCGACTGCGTCCTTGGCGATTGTCCGGGCGGGTTGAAGATTCTCGTCAGCCGGACCCGCCCGCCGGAGCAGGCGGAACGGGCGGCCGAACGGCTTTCGGCCGAACTGGTCGGCATGGGATCGGCCGGGGCCAAGGCCATGGCGGTCGTTCGCGGCGAGGCCCATGCCTATGTGCACGCCGGGGGCCAGTACGAATGGGACTCCTGCGCGCCGGCGGCCATCGCGGCGGCGGCCGGCCTGCATGTCTCCCGCCTCGATGGATCGCCCCTGATCTACAACCGCGCCGATCCGTACCTGCCTGACATAATTGTGTGCCGTCCCGAGCTCAGGGACAGGCTACTGTCGGCCCTTGTCTGAGACAGCCTGAGGCCGCGCATGGATCCGGATTTTTGGCTGTTCCTGACAGTGGGCTTTGCGGCGCAGATCATCGATGGCTGCCTCGGCATGGCCTATGGAGTCGTCTGCACAACCAGTCTTCTGGCCATGGGCGTCTCGCCGGCCAATGCCTCGGCCAGCGTCCACGCCGCCAAGGTCTTCACCGGTGCCGCCTCGGCGGTGTCCCATGTGCTGCACAAGAATGTGGATTTCCGCCTGTTGCTCTGGCTGTCGCTCGGCGGCGTGCTCGGCGGGATCCTCGGCACCTATCTGATCACCTCCATCGACGGCAACGTGATCCGGCCGTGGGTCATCGCCTGGCTGGGGCTGATGGGCCTGTTCATCCTGTATCGGGCCTGGCGGGGCGTTCGGCCCAAGGGCCTGCCGCTGCATACCCCGGGCCCGCTGGGACTGGTCGGCGGCTTTTTCGACGCCATCGGCGGCGGTGGATGGGGACCGGTCGTCACCTCGACCCTGCTGGGATCGGGCGCCGAGCCCCGCACCGCCATCGGCACGACCAATTCCGCCGAGTTCTTCGTCGCGGTCGCGGTTTCGGCGACCTTCATCGGGGCGCTGCTGACCGGTCACTGGAAGACGACGGAGCTGGCCGACCACCTCTGGCCGGTTCTGGGCCTTATCGCCGGGGGCGTCATCGCGGCGCCGGTCGCCGGCTGGATGACCAAGGTCATGCCCCTGCGCCTGCTCACCTGGATGGTGGGGGTGCTGGTCGTCGGTCTGGCCATCTGGCAGGGCCTGGCCCTGGTGCTCGGCTGATCCGCCCGCTCCCGGCTCAGTAGCGCAGTTCGCGGGACCCGACGGTCGAGGTCTGCAACGCCCTGAACCAGCGACGCAGACCGCCCCGGGGCCTCGGCGCATCCGCCGACGACAGGGCGTCGATCATATCCTCGGCCTCGCACGGCCACCCCTTCGGGCTGACATAGATCGGATAGTCGATCAGGGCGACATGGACGAGGTGATCGAGACTGACCCTGCGCGTGCGGCGTTCAAAGGTCAGGCGGTCCTCGGTCAGGCCCCACCCGGCATAGAAGGGCCGGCCGTAGGTCACCACCGACCGCCCGCGCATCAGACCCTCGAACCCGGTCAGGGAAGTCATGGTCGCCACCGTGTCGCAGCCGTCGAGGCAGCGGTTGATGTCGGCATGATCGACCGTGAGGTCCACAAGGGCCGCCGCCGCCTCGCCGAGGCGTCCGCGCCGGTTGCCCGAGACGACGTCCGGATGGTTCTTCCAGACCAGGAAGGCGTCCGGACAGTCCCGCCGCACCGCCTCCACGAGCCCGGCATTGGTCCGGACGTCCGAGCAGCCGAGCAGGATCGAGCGGTCATCCTCGACCTGGCCGACCACGAGGATGACCTGACGGCCCGACGGGAGGGGCGGCAGCGGCTCGCCGCCCTGATTGTATTTGGACACATTGGCCTGGATGACCCGCTGCCTCAGCGCGGCGGCCCGCGCCAGCTGGGCGGCGTCGAGCTCCCGCGTCTGGATCAGGGCCTCCAGCCGCGAGGGCCGGGTCGGATCATAGTAGATGCCCAGATCGTCGAGCGCGACCGAGCTGGCCGGGACGAAGTCCGAACCGAGGCCGCGCGAGCGGATGAAGCCATCCTCCATGCGCACGACCGGACCTGCAAACCCGGCAGCCGCCGCGCTGGCGGCAGCCGTTTCCTTGCCGGCCCAGATCATCAGCCCGCCCCCCCGGGCGTGGGCCGCCTCGACGGCCCGGGGCGCGGACTCGAAATAGGACAGACGGCTGGCGGGTCCGTTCACCAGCCGCCGGACCGCCGCCTGTTTGGCGGGCGCGAAGCCGAGGCCGGCCCAGTTGCCGGCGACCTTTCCCGCGTGACGTTGCAACGAGAGCAGCCGCTCGACGGCTTCCTCGGCGGTACAGGGCGTCTCCCGGACCGGATCCACATAGCGGGTCGACCGGATCAGCGCCGCGGCCGCCAGGGTCTCGATGTCCCTCGGAACACCTCGGCGCGGGGACGACAGCACGTCCCGGGTCAGGCCCCATCCGGCATAGAAGGGCAGGCCGTGGCACCGGACCGGCAGACCGCGCATCAGGGCCTCGAACCCGACCCCGCTGGTGACCGTATAGACCACGTCCACCTCGGCCAGCAGGCTGGCGGGCGTGACCTGCCCGTCGATCAGGGTCACGTCCCGCAGGTCCGCGCCCTCCAGACAGCTGCGTTTGAGCCCCGCGGCGACGGCGGGGTGCCGCTTCACGATCAGCTGCGCGCCCGGCTCTTCCGCCCGCGCGGCCTCGAGCATGGCGACGAACGCCTCCGGCCCCGCCAGGCCGCCGGGGATCGAGGCGTCGCCGAACGTCTGGTCGATGATCAGAACCCGCCGCCCGCTCCGTAGGACCGAGCGATCCAGCGGCTCGCCGAGATTGGTCTTCGACAGGCCGGTCCCGACGATGCGGCCGACGAGCGCCGCCGCCCGGTCGCGCATTGCGGCATCGCACCAGTCCGGCGCGGTGATCATGGCCTGTTCGAGCGCCGACGGCTGCCGCGCGTCGTAATAGACTCCGACAGGGTCAACCATCAGGCTGAGTCCGACCGCGCCTTGTTCGCCCAGCCCGATCGATCTGAGGAAGCCGTCCTCGAGCGCGACATACGGCTGTTTCGTCCGACGGGCCCATGCGCGGCCCGCCCAACCGGACCGGCGCTGCCCCCATCCGAGCACCGCACGGGTCCCGGGTCCGGGGACCAGGGTCGGTGCATAGTCCGGCAGAAAGGTCCTGAGAAAGGGCAGCGAGGCCAGGCCCGGCGTGCAGATCCAGGCCGGCGTCGGCCGGGGCGCATCAGTCTGGCTCTCCGGTTCCGGGGCGCGCACGCGATACCTTATGGTTGACCCGCCGGCGTGGCGATGCGCCGGATGCTCAGGCAGTGGATGTGACGATGTCTTGCTTCGAAACGTCCGTCTATCCCGCGCGGGCGCGGACTTCGGCCTCAAGCGCGAGGGGCTCCGTCGCCGTGGACGGGCTCTGGAGGGCGGCGCTGCGGCCGTAGATCATCACATCCGCCAGACGGCGGGCGGTCGGGCGGATATGGCGCGGCGCGTGGAAGCTGCCCGCCACCTGGGTATGGGCGATGACAAAGGCCCGGAACCGCTCGAACAGGGCAAGGTCCGGCGGCACCGGCGTCTGCCAGAAGGCGTCGAGCGGCTTCTGGTCGGCCAGGCCCTCGACGTTGAAGATGGACTGGCCCAGCACCTTGACCGGAATGGACTGGCCCATCGCCGTCAGTCCGGCCGTGGAGTTGTTGACCACAATGCCCAGGCTGGCCTTGCTCAGACTGTTGAAATTGGCCTCGTCGATGAACACCACGCGGCGGGTGACATCGTGATGGGCGGCGATCCGGGCGGCCACCCGCCGCAGATGTCCGATCCCGCAGTCGAGCGGGTGGTTCTTGATCAACAGATAGGTGTTGCGCGGCGCGTGGCTGGCAAAACTGCCGATCACCTGTTCCAGGAACTGCTCGTTCGTCTTGTAGTCGGAATAGGCCACAAGCTGGTGATCCCCGTCCCGCTGCAGACAGGCCACGAAATAGGGCCGCTGTTCGAGCTCGGGCCGGAAGCGGTTGCGGTTGATCCGCAGGATCTTCCTCTGCACAAACGACCAGGCGTGCGACCAGCCCTGCTCCGAAAAGGAGTGGGCGTAGGGGAATTTGAAGTTCCGGAAGAACCACTTGCCGGGAATGTGGGCGAGGTGGTGAAAGCTGATGTTGAGCACGTGGAACGGCAGGATCAGGCCGACCGGTGCGGCCTCCTCGATCGTGATGCTGGCGTTGTCAAAGGCCGCGCGTGACCGGGGCAGGCCGCTGTTGCCATTGACCCCGTTGCGCTCAAGCGTCACCCAGTTGGGCCTGAAATAGCCGTTCTCGAGCACCCAGACGCGGGCCTTGATCCCGGCGATGCGGGACAGCACCGCGCTGTTGTAGGGGCCGCTCTCGCCGAAAACGAGGACGTCGGTGAATTTCGAGGTCTGGTCGACGACCGCTTCGGCCCAGGCATCAGCGGACCCGGTGAAGGCGCAGGTGTCACGTAGCGTACCCCACCACAGGGCGTCGCCGGCGCTGAACAGCATACGGGTGACGGTGGCACCGCGGCGGCGCAATTCGTCGGCAAACACGCGGGCAAACGGGCCGAAAGGCGCGGAAACCAGCAGGATTCTCTTGCCGGAGAGGTCGTCATCGGGAGTCAGGTTCGGAGCTCCGACACCGCTGTCAGCGCGGCTCGGAAGGGACCTGTCGACCAGGCGGGTCAGTGGTCCAGTCGTGTCTGTCTGACGATCAGTCACTGGTTCTCACAACTCGGTCCCATTCGCCCGGGTTCGACGCTATCCCGGCAGCCTCGTCCGGGATCCAAACTCGGCGTTTGATGTGCGTCACCCTTGGCCAGGCGTAAACAAATTACGTTCGTGAAGGGAAACGTGGCCAATCCGACAACCCGAAGGCTGTCTGATTCCCCACCAGAAATGGCAACGCCGGTCCGGTCCCCGCGGGGACCGGACCGGCGCATTCCGTGTCTTAGCGGAAGTTGATGCCGATGGTGGCGCGACGGTTGAGCGGCTCGCGCACGCCG
>CAZFQC010000004.1:12276-48030 GCA_964520795.1 uncultured Brevundimonas sp. | reverse complement strand
CGATGAGCCCGTATCAGCACGGCGAGGTCTTCGTGACCGACGACGGGGCCGAGACCGACCTGGACCTCGGCCACTATGAGCGGTTCACCGGCGTATCGGCGGCCAAGTCCGACAACATCACCACGGGCCGCATCTATTCGACCATCCTCGAGAAGGAGCGGCGGGGCGACTATCTGGGCGCGACGGTGCAGGTGATCCCGCACGTCACTGACCAGATCAAATCCTTCTGCCTGACGCCCGCCCTGACCGACGACGGCGAGGATGTCGATTTCGTGCTGGTCGAGATCGGCGGAACGGTCGGCGATATTGAGGGGCTGCCGTTCTTCGAGGCCATCCGCCAGCTGGGGCAGGACCTGCCGCGCGGCCAGTCGTGCTTCGTGCACCTGACCCTGCTGCCCTTCATCAAGACCGCCGGCGAGATGAAGACCAAGCCGACGCAGCATTCGGTCAAGGAACTGCGATCCATCGGCATCCAGCCCGACATCCTGCTGTGCCGCTGCGAATTCCCGATCCCGCCCGAGGAGAAGCGCAAGATCGGCCTGTTCTGCAATGTCCGCGCGACCGGCGTGATCCAGGCCATGGATTCGAACGACATCTACGCCGTGCCGCTGGACTATCATCGCGAGGGGCTGGACGCCGAGGTCCTGGCCCATTTCGGCATCACCGACGCGCCGGAACCCGACCTGACCATGTGGCAGGAGATCGCCCGTCGGCGGCTGCACCCCGACGGCGAGGTCACCGTGGCCGTGGTCGGCAAATACACGGTCCTCAAGGACGCCTACAAATCCCTGATCGAGGCCCTCCACCACGGCGGGGTGGCCAACAACGTCAGGGTCAATATCGACTGGGTCGAGGCCGAGACCTTCGAGGGCGACCGCGAGGCCTGCGACGCGCGGCTGCAGGCGGCCCACGCCATCCTCGTGCCCGGCGGCTTCGGCGAGCGGGGCTCCGAGGGCAAGATCGAGGCGGCCCGCTTCGCCCGTGAGCGCAAGATTCCCTATTTCGGCATCTGTTTCGGCATGCAGATGGCGGTGATCGAGGCGGCGCGGAACCTCGCCGGCTATCCCAGGGCGTCGTCCACGGAGTTCGGGCCGACGATCGAGCCCGTTGTCGGCCTGATGACCGAGTGGACCCAGGGCAATCAGCGCGTCCTGCGCCAGCAGGGTGGCGACATGGGCGGCACCATGCGGCTGGGGGCCTATGACTCGACGCTGAAGCCGGGGTCGAAGATCGCGGAGATGTACGGTTCGACTACTATCAGCGAACGGCACCGCCACCGCTATGAGGTCAACATCAACTACCGCGACGCCATCGAGCAGAAGGGCGGCCTGACCTTCGCCGGATTGTCGCCGGACGGGGTCCTGCCCGAGACCGTAGAGCGCGAGGACCATCCGTGGTTCATCGGGGTGCAATATCACCCTGAACTGAAGAGCCGGCCGTTTGCGCCGCATCCCCTTTTCGCCGGCTTCATCGAAGCCGCTCTGGTGCAAAGCAGACTGGTCTGAGCCACTGACGGGGGCTGCGGCCATGCTTCGGGATTGTGTCCGGAGCGTCGTGAGGGTGTAATCCCCGGGAAACGGAACCTGGGGGGCGACGAGGGCATGCGGACCCGGACGATCATCCGGTCGGGGTTCACCCTCGTCGAGGCCCTGGTCGCCCTGTTGCTGTATGCCCTGATCGCGGCGGCGGGAGCCGCAGTCCTGTCGACCTCGATCGACAGCCGGTTCGCGGTCCGTGCGGCCAGTGACCGGACCGACGCCCTGCTTCGCACGCGCAGCCTGCTGAAGGCGGATCTGGGGCAGGTCGTCAGTCGACGCACCCGCGACCGCAATGGCGAACCGCAGCCGCAGGCCCTTGCCGGGGCAACACGTCCGGGCGATCCCCTGCTGACCCTGACGCGCGCCGGCTGGAGCCATGGCGGCCGGAACGGTCGGTCGTCGCTGCAGCGGGTTGAGTACCGGCTGGTCGACGGGCGGCTGGAACGTCGTGTCTCACCGTTTCTGGATGGTTCGCCGCCGGGACCGCCCCAACGGCTGCTCACGGATGTGAGAGAGGTGACGGTCAGCTTTCTGCAGGACGGCCGTGAAGCCCCGACCGCAGTGCCCGGGCCGTCGGGGGAGCCGCCCGACGCCGTCCGCCTGACTGTGACTCTGGAGGGCTATGGCCGGCTCAGCCAGCTTTTCCTGATCGGGAGCGGTCAGTGAGGCGGGCGAGGGGACGGGAGCGCGCGGGGATGGCCTTGCTGACCGTGCTGCTGCTGGTGGCGGTCATGGCTGTGGTGGCAGTGGCGGTGCTGGACGATGTGCGGTTCTCGGTGCGTCGCGCTGCCAATGCCGAGACCGGTGCCCAGGCGCAGTGGTATGCCGACGGTGCCGAAGCCCTGGCGCGTCGACGGATCAGCCGGCTGTCCGCCCTGGACCAGGATCGGACCCCGCTGACGCCGGACTGGAACGGCCGGGCCTTTACAGTCCCGATCGACGGCGGATCCCTGACCGCCGTGGTGCGTGACGGTCAGGCCTGTTTCAACCTGAACAGCGTGGTCGAATGGACCGGCGACCGCCTGGCCGGCCGTCCGGCGGGTGCGGCGCAGCTGATGAGCCTGGGGCGGGCCGTCGGAGTCGAGGCAGG
The DNA here is from genome assembly GCA_964520795.1 of uncultured Brevundimonas sp. Classification (GTDB taxonomy): domain Bacteria; phylum Pseudomonadota; class Alphaproteobacteria; order Caulobacterales; family Caulobacteraceae; genus Brevundimonas. The sequence continues at coordinate 45,402 of CAZFQC010000004.1, read as the reverse complement.
CCGGATGCGGACGATCACCGACAGCCTGATCGACTGGATCGACACGGATTCCGTCGCCCGGCCATCGGGGGCCGAGGACAGTGCCTATGCCGGTCTGGCGACCCCCTATCGCACCGGCGGCGTGCCTCTGGCCGAGGTGTCGGAGCTGCGTGCCGTCCGCGGGGTGGATCCAGCCGCCTATGCACAGCTCCGGCCGCATCTGTGTGCCCTTCCGACCGACCGTTCGCCCATCAACATCAACACCCTGGGCGAGGCGGATGCGCCGGTGCTGGTCATGCTGACCGGCGGACGCCTCGACCTGTCCGCAGCCCGGGCCGTGATCGCCGCCCGGCCGGCCGGTGGGTGGCCCGACGCCGGCGCCTTCTGGAGCCAGTCCGCACTGGCAGGGGTGGAGGCGGGTCCGGAGGCGCGCGACCAGACCCGGGTCCGCACCGATTTTTTCGCGGTCCGGATCGATGTGGAGCACGGCGGAATCCACGCCGTGCGCTCCGCCCTGATTGAGGCGCGGCCGGGCGGTGAGGCGCGAACCGTGATCCGGCGCTGGACCCCTGAGGACTAAAGTTCGGAGCCGCCCATTCAGGCCATGGGCGAGTCGGCTGACAGGTCGGCCAGATTGGTGCTAACGTCGTTCTGTCGAGCCCGCGCAAGCGGGCCGGCAGGGGAGGCGGGGGACGTTTTGGACAGGACAACGGTCAGAGTGGATCGATTCCGCCCGGTTGCGGTCTGGGCGAGCCTGTACCTGTTCCTGGCGCTCTGCGTCGGTTTCGGTGCAGTTCTGCCCACGCGGGCGTCCGCGACCCAGTTGTCCGCACCGGGGGTCCATGAGGGGGTCGCCTCCTGCGCCGGGTCGACCTGCCACGGCCGTCAAGCCCCGGACGGGGCGGTCGTGCGCCAGAACGAACTGGTCAGCTGGCAGGACCCGACGGGCCCCGGCGGGTCACATAGTCGGGCGTGGCGCACCCTGACCTATCCGCGCGCCCAGGCCATCACACGGCGGTTGGGACTGGGTCCTGCCCAGAGCGCGCCGGCCTGTCTGGGCTGCCATGCCGAGCCCGCGGCCGCGCGGGGCGCGCGCTTCCAGGTCTCGGACGGGGTCGGCTGCGAGAGCTGCCACGGACCGGCGGGGGGCTGGATCGCCAGCCACTATACGGTCGGCGTCGGCCACGCCGCCAATGTGGCGCAGGGCATGACCCGGCTGGAGGATCCGGTCGTCCGGGCCAATGTCTGCCTCGACTGCCACTGGGGCAGCGACAAGCCCAACCAGTTCGTCACCCATGAGATGATGAGCGCCGGCCATCCCCGCCTGTCGTTCGAACTTGAGCTGTTCACGGCCTTCCAGCAGCATCATGACGTCGACGCCGACTATGTGCAGCGCAAGGCGACGATGGACTCGGCCCGGTTCTGGGCGATCGGCCAGGCCGTCGCCCTGCAGCGCATCCTGACCGTCTATGGCGATACGGAGCGGGCCGGGAACGGGGTCTTCCCCGAATTCTATTTCTTCGACTGCCACAGCTGTCACCGGCCGATTTCGGATGAGCCGAACGCGCCCTTGCTGGTCGAGGCCAATCCGGGCCGGCCGATCCCCGCCGGCGCGCCGCCGTTCAACGACGAGAACATGATCATGCTGGCCGCCGCGGCCCGGACCGCCCCCGCCTCGCTGGCCCGGCAGTTCCAGACCGACTCGCGCGCCTTCCACCAGGCCCTGGGCGCGGATCGCGCCGGGGCGGTCGCTGCGGCGCAGCGGCTGGCGGACACCGCCGGCCAGCTGTCGGCCAGCTTCGCCTCCAGCCCGTTCAGCCGCGCCGACACCTTCGCCATTCTCGAGGACGTGCTCGGAGAGGCGCTGGCGCCGCGGTACACCGACTATTCGGGCGGGGCCCAGGCCGTGATGGCCGTTGATACCCTGCTGAATGCCCTTGTCGCCCAGGGTGAAATCGAGGCGGCGACGGTTCGGGCGATGCGCCCCGAAATCGACCGCGCCTATGCTGCCGTCCGTGATCCCAACCGGTATCGGCCCCAGGAATTCCGCCGCGCCATGGGCGGCATCGCGACCGCCGTGAGGCGCGCACGATGAGCATGCGGGCAAGGGGTCTGGTTCTGGCGGCACTGGCCGGCCTGATCCTGTCGGGCTGCGGCGGGGGCGGGGGATCTTCCAGTGGCGGCGGTGGCGGCGGGGGAGGCGGCGGCGGCGGCAGCGGTGCCCTCTATGCCGTTCCGGCGGCCGAGGCGCTGACCGTGGCGGAGGTCGAAGGGGTGCTGGCGCGCGCCGTGGCCGAGGCCCGCGCGCGGTCGCGTCCGGCCGTGATCGCAGTGACCGACCGGGTCGGCAATGTGCTGGCTGTCTATACGATGACCGGTGCGCCGGCGACGGTGACCCTGCGTCCCGGCGCGACGGTGGATGTCGACCTGCAGGGCGTGGTCGCGCCGGCCGCGGCCGCGGCGATCGCCAAGGCCGTGACGGGCGCCTATCTGTCGTCCGGCGGAAACGCCTTCTCCAGCCGCACGGCCAGCATGATCGTGCAGCAGCATTTTCCGCCGGCACCCTCGACTGCGGGTCTCGAGAGCGGCCCCCTGTTCGGGGTTCAGTTCAGCCAGCTGCCCTGTTCGGACATTGCCAGCCGGTTCAATGCCGGGGGCGGGCCGTCGGCCCTGATCGGACCGAAGCGGTCGCCGCTGGGGCTTGCGGCCGATCCCGGCGGCTTTCCGCTCTACAAGAACGGGGTTCTGGTGGGCGGTGTCGGCGTGATCGCCGAAAGTGATTATGGCTTTGATATCAATGTTCTGGACGTCGACGTTGATATTGAAGAGCATATCGCCCTGGCCGCCGGTACGGGACTGGCTCCGGCCGTTGACATCGTCGCCGACCGGATCGCCGTCGACGGGACGACCCTGCGGTACAGCGACGCCACCGCCGCGACCCTGATGAGCGCGCCGGCCTCGGCACCGGCTTTCGGGAGCCTGCCGGTCGGGACGGGCGGCTTCACGGCGGTGCCCGGCTACTACGCCGGGCCCGGAGCCATCGCCGGCCAGGCTTACGGGACCGAGTCCTCGGGCGTGCGCAAGGCGACGGTCGGCGAGTTCAACAATGTCGACGCCTTCATCCTGACGGACGGGTCGGGCGCGCCCCGCTATCCGGTGCAGGCCGGGACCGACGGCGGGTCCGTGTCAGCGCCCCTGACCGCGGCCGAGACGCGCGCCATTCTGGAAGAGGCCTTCACCATCATGAGCCGGGCGCGGGCCCAGATCCGCCGCCCGCTCGACAGTCGCGCCCAGGTCTCCATTGCGGTGGTCGACACCCATGGCGTCACCCTGGGCCTGGTCCGGTCGCCGGATGCGCCGCTGTTCGGCATCGATGTGGCGGTGCAAAAGGCCCGGACAGCCAGCCTGCTGTCCAACCCCGCCGCCGCCGCCGACCTGCTCGGCGACCCCTCGGCGGATGTGAACGCCTTCGTCGGCCAGACGCGGACCTTCCTGTCCATGCCGACGGCCCTGACCGGAGCGACCGCGTTCAGCGCCCGGGCCATCGGCAATCTGGCGCGCCCGTACTTCCCCGACGGCGAGGTCGGCCCGACCAGTGGACCGCTGTCGCGGCCGATCGCCATGTGGAGCCCGTTCTCGACGGGGCTTCAGACCGCCCTCGTCCTGTCCAATCTGGGCCAGCACGTGGGCTTCGTCAGCGGGTTGGGCCCTGACACCGTGGCGCGTTGCACCTCGCTGCCGGACGCCGCGCCGGGGCGGAACCGCCTCCAGAACGGCCTGCAGATCTTCCCCGGCGGCGTGCCCATCTATCGCGGGACCCAGATGATCGGTGCCATCGGCGTTTCGGGCGACGGTATCGACCAGGACGACATGATCTCCTTCCTGGGTCTGCAGAATGCGGCGATCCGCGTCGGCGGCATCAGCCAGGCACCCGCCGCGGTCCGGTCTGACCAGATCGTCGTCACCCATCCCGGCGGTTCGACCCGGCTGCGCTACGTCAGCTGCCCGTTCGCGCCCTTCCTGGATTCGTCGCAACAGAATGTCTGCAGTGCGCCGTGATGAAGGTGGCATGGCCTGCCCTGATCGTCGTCAGCCTCGGGTGCCTCACGGCATCCGAAGCCGCCGCGCAAGGTCTGCCGCTGGTCATCCAGCCTGCCGCTCCGCAGCCATCCCCGGAAACTGAGCCGCCGCAGGCGGTCGACCCCGACGCGCCGATCCGCCGGCGGCCCGGCCGGGTCGAAAACTATCCCGAGGCCGTCATCCAGGCCAATCCGGGCGCAGTGCGCGCGCCGCCGCCCGAAGCCTTTCCGGGCGATCACCTGCCGTTGCCGGATCGCTGGCGGCTGATCGAGGCGGTCGGTGTCAACGAGCGCTGGTTCGACCCCTATAACCAGAACACGCTGAAGGGTGACCGGCCGCTGCCGGGTCATGAGCATCTGTTCGTGGTGGTGGGGGCCGTGTCGGACACGGTGGTCGAGCCGCGCTCCCTGCCGCTGCCGGTCGGGGTGCAGACCACCGAAGACCCCAACAGCCTGGACGTCTTCGGCCGCTCGAACAGCCTGATCCTGTCGCAGACCCTGATCGCCTCGGTTTCGCTGATCGAGGGATCAACGGCGTTCAAGCCGCCGGATTTCGAGGCCCGCCTGACCCTGGCCTTCAACTACAGCGATGTCAGCGTGCCGGAGCGGCGCATCCTCTCCGTCAGGCCCTCCAAGGGCCCGGACCGGCAGGATTCCTTCCTCGGCGTGCAGGAAGCCTTTATCGACTACCACCTGCGCAACGTGTCGAAGCGCTATGATTTCGACTCCGTACGCGTGGGGATCCAGCCCTTCACATCGGATTTCCGCGGCTTCCTGTTCCAGGACAGCCAGCTGGGGGTCCGGTTCTTCGGCAACCGTGACAACAACCGCTACCAGTACAACCTGGGCCTCTTCCTTCGGCTGGAGAAGGACACCAACTCCGGCCTGAACGACATCACCCAGTCGATCCGCGACGACCAGATCCTGGTCGCCAACCTGTATCGGCAGGACCTGCCGGTTCCGGGCATGACCTCGCAGTGGACGGTGCTCTACAACCGCAACCGCGAGAGCGACGACATCCATATCGACGACAACGGCTTCCCGGCCCGGCCGGCGCTGCTCGGCGACCTGAGGGGCCGGGACTATGACGTCGCCTATCTGGGCTACAATGCCGACGGGCGGATCGGGCGGATCAATCTGACGGCCTCGGCCTACGCGGCCCTCGGCGAGGACCGCAACAGCATGTTTACGGGCCAGCCGGCGGATATCCGCGCCTGGTTCCTGGCCGTTGAGCCGTCGATTGATTTCGACTGGATGCGGTTCCGGGCCTCCGGCCTCTACGCCTCGGGCGATTCCGATCCCTATGACGACGTCGAGGAGGGGTTCGACTCCATCTTCGAGAACCCGCAGTTCGCCGGGGCCGACACCAGCTACTGGATCCGGCAGTCCATCCCCTTCGCCGGCGGCGGCCGCGCCATTGGCGTGAACAGCCGCAACGGGGTGCTCAATTCACTGCGCTCGTCCAAGGAGGAGGGGCAATCCAATTTCAACAACCCGGGGACCATGCTGCTCGGGTTCGGGACGGATCTGGACCTGACGCCCCAGCTTCGGGTCAGCGCCAACGCCAACCATCTGTGGTTCGCAGATACGGCGGTGGTCCAGGCCCTGCGCCAGGAGGGGTCGATTCCGAAGGAGCTGGGCTTCGACGTGTCCGTCTCGGCCATCTGGCGGCCGTTGATGACCCAGAACGTCGTCCTGCGGGCGTCTGCGGCGGTGTTCGAGCCCGGTGACGGTTTCGGCGACCTGTTTCAGGCGACGAATCGTGACGATCGCTTCTATTCCGTTCTATTGAACGCTGTTCTTACATTCTGAGGGGCGCATGAGGACCTGGGGGGGCAAACGATGGGTGATCGGGGCGGTGTCCGCCCTGCTGCTCGTTGTCGCCGGCACCCCGGCCGCCGTGGTCGCCGATGATGACGAGGCGCCGGTCGCCCGCGTCTATGTCGCCGCCCCGCCCGCGCCGCGCGGCCAGACGGCCGAACAGGCCGCGGCCAAGAGCGCCGGCTGCGTCAGCTGTCACAGTCCGGTCGATGCGGTGAGCATGCATGCCTCACCGGCAGTGGTGTTGGGCTGCGTCGACTGTCACGGCGGGGACGCCACGGCCATGGCACCGGCCGGTGCTGGCAGAGAAACGCGGGAATACAGTGCTGTACGTGACCGGGCTCACGTATTGCCTCGGTATCCGGGCAGCTGGCATTTCCCCAGTTCGGCCAACCCCGAGCGGACTTACACCCTGCTGAACCGCGAGGCCCCCGAGTTCATTCGTTTCGTGAATCCCGGTGATTACCGCGTTGCGCGCCAGTCCTGTGGCAACTGTCACATGGAACTGATTGAAAAAGCAGAGCGATCCCTGATGGCGACGGGCGCGATGTTCTTCGGGGGCGCCTCGTACAACAACGGCATCCTGCCCTACAAGAACTACATCATCGGCGAGGCGTTCACGCCCGAGGGCGAGCCGGCGCGGCTCCTGTCGCCGGGTAATCCGCCCGGGACGGTGACCCTGGACGAGCAGCGGCGCGGTGCCCTGCCGGTGCTTTATCCGATTCCGACCTGGCAGGTGGTCCCGCCTGGCGACATCTTCCGGGTGTTCGAGCGGGGCGGCCGCAACATCGCCACCCAATTCCCCGAAATCGGTCTGCCCAGCCCGACCGGCCAGATCCAGCGGCTGGAGGAGCCGGGCCGCCCGGACTTCCGCCAGTCCTCGCGTGGCCCGGGCACCGGCCTGCGCATCGCCGTGCCGGTGCTGAACATCCACAAGACCCGGCTCAACGACCCCTACACCTGGTATATGGGCACCAATGACCAGCCCGGCGACTATCGCTCCTCGGGCTGCACCTCCTGCCACGTCGTCTACGCCAATGACCGCGAGCCGCGGCACAGCCTGGGCTATTCGCAGTTCGGGCGGGACGGTCAGACGGCGACCGCGGACCCGACCATCAACCGCGAGGAATCGGGTCACCCGATCCGCCACGCCTTCACCCGCGCCATCCCGACGTCCCAGTGCATGAACTGCCACATGCACCAGCCGAACATGTTCATGAACAGCTACCTCGGCTACACCATGTGGGACTATGAGGCCGACGCGCCGACCATGTGGCCCGAGCGGCAGCGCTATCCGACGGCCGAGGAAATCCGGGCTGTGCTGGACCGCAACCCCGAGGGTGCCGCGCCGCGCGGCAACTGGGCCGATCTGGACTTCCTGCGCTCGGTCAATGATCTGAACCCGACCCTGCGGGATACCCAGTTCGCCGACTATCACGGCCACGGCTGGAATTTCCGCGGCGTGTTCAAGCGCGACCGGCAGGGCAATCTGCTCGACGCGGACGGGGCCATCGTCTCGCCCGACGATCCCGAGCGCTGGCGCAGGGAAGGCGAGGGCCAGTTCGTGCCGCCGGGGACCAACCCCGGCCGCGCCGTCCACATGATGGATATCCACGCCGAGAAAGGCCTCCAGTGCGCCGACTGCCATTTCTCGCAGGACAGCCACGGCTCGGGCCTGATCATGGGCGAGGTCGCCGCCGCCGTTGAGATCGGCTGCAAGGACTGCCACGGCACGTCCCGGGCCTATCCGACCCTGCGCACCTCCGGCCCCGCGGCCCCGCCGGAGGGCACGGACCTGACCCTGCTGCGCAACTCCGACGGCCAGCGGCGCTTCGAGTGGATCGAGCGCGACAACCGCCGGGTGCTGGTCCAGCGCTCGATCGTCGATCCGACCCTGGAGTGGGAAGTCGATCTGGTGCGCGACGCGGTCGACCGGGACAGTCCCGAGTTCAATCCGGCGGCAGCGCGGGCCAAGCTGATGTCCGTATCGCGGCCCGGACAGGCCAGCTTCTCCTGGGGCCCCGGGGTGGCGACCACCGACCTGGCCCACGATGACGAGGAAATGGCCTGCTACACCTGCCACACCTCATGGACGCCGTCCTGCGGGGGCTGTCACCTGCCGGTCGAGGCCAACTGGCAGGCCGAGAGCCACCGCGCCGAAGGTGGCACGACCCGCAACTACGCCACCTACAATCCGCAGGTGGCGCGCGACGACATGTTCCAGCTGGGCCGCCATGGCACCTCGCGCGGCGGGGTGATCGCCCCGGCCCGCTCGTCCTCGGCCCTTGTCCTGTCGTCGACCAACATCAATCGCGAGCGGATCTACGTGCAGCAGCCGCCGATCTCGGCGGTCGGCTTCTCGAGCCAGGCCTTCGCCCCGCATTTCCCGCATACGGTCCGGCGCACCGAGACCAAGACCTGCACCGACTGTCACGTATCGGAAGCCGAGGACAACAACGCCATCATGGCCCAGCTGCTGATGCTGGGGACCAACTCGGTCAACTTCGTCGGCATGCACGCCTGGGTCGGGCTGGAGACCGGCATCGAGGCGGTGCGGGTGACCGAATGGGATGAGCCCCAGGCGGTGTTCGGCTCCTATCTGCAGCGCTACGCCTATCCCGACTTCTTCGCCCAGCACGTGGAGCGCAACGGCCGCGAGCTGATCAACTGGACCCGGGGTCTGGCCTTCGACCCTGAGGCCGGCGGCAGCGGGGATACGCGGTCGGTCGAGGAGATCGCCAACACCCTGCAGGGCACCGGCGGCCAGGCGCGCTGCCTGCAGCTGCGCGGGGAATATATGTTCGTGGCCGAGGGCCGGGGCGGGTTCCGGGTCTATGATGTGGCGGCGATCGGCAACAAGGGCGTTTCGGACCGCATCCTGACCGCACCGTTCTCGCCGCTGGGCAATGACACCCATGTCGCGTCCGGCAATGCGACCTGCATGGCGCTGGCCACCAACCAGGCCATCGCGCCGACCCGCAATACGCCGGAGATGCGGGCGGCGAACCAGGAACAGGCCTTCCACCCGATCTACAGCTACGCCGTCGTCACCGATGCGCGCGAGGGGCTGATCCTGGTCAATGTCGACACCCTCGCCGACGGCGATCCGCGCAACAACAACCTGCGCCGCGCCGCGACCTGGAACCCGGGTGGGGTGCTGGACGGGGCCCGGCACATCACCCTGGCGGGTCACATCGCCTATATCGCCGCCCGCGCCGGCCTGGTGGTGGTCGACCTCGATGACCCGCTGCGGCCGCGCCACGTCACCACCATCCGGCTGGACGACGTCCGGGCCTCGGCCCTGCAGTTCCGCTATCTGTTCGTCACCGACGCCCAGGGCATGCGGGTGCTGGATGTGACGAAGCTGGATGATCCGCGCGCCATCGAGGGGGCCGTTGTGCCGCTGGCCGACGCCCGCCGTCTGTATGTGGCGCGCACCTATGCCTATGTCGCCGCCAAGGGCGAGGGGCTGGTGATCATCGATGTGATGAACCCGCGCCAGCCGCGCCTGCACCAGCGGGTGACCTTTGACGGGCAGCTGAACGATGCCGAGGACGTGGTCGTGGCCTCGACCAATGCGTCGCTGTTCGCCTATGTCGCCGACGGCCGCAACGGCTTGAAGGTGCTGCAGCTGACCAGCCCGGACAGCCAGCGGAATTTCTACGGATTCTCGCCCGAGCCGCGGCCTGAACTGATCGCCTGGGCGCGGACGCCGTCGCCGGCCCTGGCCCTGTCCAAGGGGCTGGACCGTGATCGGGGGGTCGACGAGACGGGGCACCAGATCGCCATCTTCGGCCGCCTCGGGTCGCGTCCGTTCAACAGGACCGAGATGGAGCGGCTGTTCCTCGACTATCGCGGCGAGGTCTACCGGGTCAGCGATCGTCCGTCGCTGGACGGCTGGCTGGCGGCCGCCGGCGGGCAGTAGCCGTCCGAAACGGTCTGGCGCTAGTGGTGGTGCGGCCCGGCCGTCCCGGCGCGTTCCTGGGCGAGATGCTTCATGAAGGCCTGCATCTTGCTGGTGTAGCGGGCGAGGATCTTGTTCCGGTCGACCGCCGTGAAATGGCTGACCAGCCGGCGCCCGTTCCAGCGGTGAAGACCGAAGGATGGCGGGGCCTCGACGATCATCGGCCGCTTGTCCGGACGATCCAGATTCATCGGCTTGAGGTCCAGCACCACTTGCGGGGCGGTGGACGGACAGACCGTCAGGGTCGTGCCGGCCCATGAGGTGACGATGGTGCGGTGGACGTGGCCGCACAGGGCCCCCACGACCTGGCCATGGCGGGATACGACCGAGGTCAGCCGTTCGACCCAGGGCTCGGCCGGTCCGATCGTCATCCACTCGATGCCGGTGTCGATGGGCGGGTGGTGCAGGACCAGCAGGGTCGGGCGTTGCGGCGCCTCGGCCAGACGGGCTTCCAGCCAGGCCGCCCGCTTCTCGCAGAAGCCGCCGCCGTGGCGGTGTTCTTCCAGGGTGTCCAGCACGACGATCCGGAGCGGATGGTCATCGACCACATACTGGATGAAGCCGTCCTCCTGGACCGTGTCGGGGAAGACCTGGCTGAAGCCCGCCCGGGAATCATGGTTTCCCATACACATCAGGACTGGCAGGGAAAGTTGCTGAATTTCCTGCCGAAACCACTCGTATGAAGCGACATCGCCCTTGTCGGCTATATCGCCCGAGACGATCACCAGATCGGGCCTGGGCTCAACCTTCTTCACCGCCTCGAGCGTCCGACGGAACCGCTTCTTGTTCATCTCGAAGCGGCTCTTCTGATCGAAGCCGATGTGGATATCGGTGATCTGGACGATCAACATGACGCTGTTTCCCCGGTCAAAGTCACGCCATTCCTATTTCTCAAGCGCCTGGCTGACCCCGTCCCAGTCGTCAGGCGGCGGCGTCTGGCGATAGTCTGCAACCCGTTTGTCATAAATGGCCAGCACGCTCTCCAGTCCCGCGACTGTCCCGGTGCCCTGCATCGCCGCCAGTTCCGCCCCGGCGCCCTCCCAGTCGCGTGACCGGTAGGCCGCGAGCATGGCGTTCATCCGCGTCTGCAAGGCGAGGAAGGCCGGGCTGGCGGCCATGTCCGGGGGGCCGGCAAGGGCGAAGACCCGCTCCGGCGCGTCGCGCCCCACGACCCGGATCACATCCAGTTCGACGAGGGCGAAGTCGGGCAGGCGGGCGGCCAGGTCCGCGCCCACCAGGATCGGGACGCCGTAGAATTTGGTCAGGCTTTCGAGCCGTGAGGCGAGGTTCACGGTGTCGCCGATCAGCGAATAGCTGAGGCGCTGCCGCGAGCCCATGTTGCCGACGCAGCAGGGGCCGGTGTTGAGGCCGATGCCGATGGCCACCTGGCCCGGCCATGCCGGGTCGTCTGCCTTGTCGACGTTCAGCCGCTTGACCGTCTCGAGGACCTCGAGCGACGCCAGGGCCGCGTTCCGTTCGTGTTCGGGATCGTCCAGCGGCGCGTTCCAGAAGGCCAGGATGGCGTCACCGATGTATTTGTCGATCGTTGCCTTCCGCGCCAGCAGGACGTCGGTCATCGGCGTCAGCAGATTGATCAGGAAGCCGATGAGATCCTGCGGTCCGAAGCGTTCGGAGATGCGCGAGAAGCCCCGCACGTCGCTGAACAGAACCGTCATCTGGCGGACCTCGCCGCCCAGTTCCAGCTGGCCGGGGTCACGGGCGATCCGGTCGACCAGCTCGGGCGACAGATAACGGTCGAAGGCGTTGTGGATATGACTCCGCGCCCGCTCCTCGCGATAGAAGGAGACGGCGGTGATGGCGATATAGACCGAGACCACGCCGAACGCGGGGAAGGTGGGCTCGAGCAGCAGGCCGGCGTTGCGGAAGGCGAACCACGATCCCGCAATGACCCCGACAAGGCCGACCAGGGCCAGAAGACCGCCCCTGAGGGCACCCAGGCCGGGGGCGGACAGGGCGATCACGAGCCCGAGCACGACCAGCAAGACCCGCTCGACGCCGAGGCCCCAGTCCGGCCGGGTCAGGAAATTGCCGAGGATCATCTGTTCGGCAGCCTGGGCGTGGACGACCACGCCGAGCTCCTTCTCGCGGATAGGGGTCGAGACGAGATCGCGCAGGCCCTGGGCTCCGGCACCGACGAAGACGATGTGACCCTCGAACAGGCGGCGCATCTCGGCCTCGGGCAGGTCGCCCTCGAGGATGCGCCAGGCCGGCACGATCCGCTCGGGGTGGTCGGCGGTGTAGTGCATCCATAGTTCGCCGGAATGGGTCGTCGGGGCCTCGAGCTCGCCGGTTTTCACGGCGACGACGCTGGTGGCCTCGCCCGCGCCCAGCTCTCCGCTGCCGTCGCTGCTGCGAACAACAATGGCACCCGCGCCCTGGGCGACCCGCAAGGCCTCAAGGGAAAGCGAGGGCAGGATCCGGTCGTCGAGGGCGGCCAGCAGGGGCGCGGCGCGGATGATGCCGTCGCGGTCGCCCTGGATGCTGACGAACCCGCCTCCGGAAGCCCGGTCGCCGATGACGGGCAGGGGGACGATGGCACCTTGGTAGGCGGCCAGGGCACCGAGCGGTGGTGTGCCGGCAACAGCGACGCCCGCCTGTTCCGCGGGCCGGGCGGCGTTGGTCTCATTGGTCAGGAAGAAGCCCGTGACGGTTGGACCGCGTCCCATGGCCCGGCCGAGGAGTTCGTCGTGGTCTGTCAGGGCGGCGATCTCGGCATAGTCGCCGGTTGCCTCCGGATTGGCACGCAGGATTTCAGCCGCGCGGGCGGGTGAGGTCCGGTCCGGCTCGGAAAAGACGATATCGAAAGCGATCGCCGCTGCCCCGGCCTCGGCCAGGGAATCGGTGAGGCGGGCGACGTCTGTACGCGGCCACGGCCACTGCCCCAGCCGGCGAATGGTCTCGTCATCGATGTCCACGATCCGGACGGCGGCGTCCTCATAGGGGCGGGGATAGGCGCGCTGGTAGCTGTCGAACACCAGATTGCTGACCTGGCCGACGACCGGCGGCTGGAACAGGTGGAGGATGAGCAGGAGCACAACCATGACGAGGCCAGGCCCCGCCGCCCCGATGTATCGCGTAAGAGACAGGCTCGAGCGGGCCAGTCTTGACCCGATCTCTTTCAATCGCCCGGTTCCAGGCTCCGCCCCCATCGCGTTCGCCCCACTCGAATTCAGCGCCCGAAGAATAGCCTATGCGCGTCTCATGGAACGATGTTAGCCTGACCGCTCCGCTGTCGGGGATAGACTATCCGGGACAATCTGCAAGCGGTTGTGGGGGAATAGATGAAGCGTCCAGCTCGTGGCTCCGGCTCTATTTTGCGCGCCGGTCTTCTGATTTCGGCCGTGGCAGGCCTGTCCGTCGCGGCGGTCGAAGCTGCCGCCGCCCAGGACTTCGACGCGGTGCTGGCGGCGCCCGACGATCCGGCCATCAATCTGGAATTCGCCCGACGCGCGGCCGATGCCGGCGACCTCAACGGAGCGGCCGGCGCGCTGGAGCGGGTCCTGATCGCCGACCCGAACCGCCACAGCGCCCGGCTGCTGTACGCCGTGATCCTGTTCCGTCTCGATGACCTTCAGGGCGCGCGGGATCAGCTTGATCTGCTCGATCCGGTCTCCCTGACGCCGCTTCAGCGCGCAGAGGCGACGCGGTATCGCGCCAGGATCGAACGCGCCCGGTCCGGGACCCGGTTCAGCGGCAGCCTGTCGGCGGGCCTGACCTGGGAGGAAGACGCCGCCGGTGCCCTGACGACCCAGTTCGACACCGTTGGCGTGCCAGTCAGCGAGGAGGGCGGGGCGGCGGTGCTGGCGGTCCGGTTCAACCTCGCCCGGGACCTTGACGGTGCCGCGGGCTACGCCCTGTTCGGCTCGCTCGGGGGGTATGACCGCACGACCTTTGACGACATCGACGGCGATGTCCGGCGCGGCGATGTCGAGGCCGGGCTGTCCTACACAGGCCGGCTGAATTCGTGGAATATCAGTGCTGTCGCGCGGGCTCTTAATCTTCTGGACGACCCCTATATGCGGGAAGTCGGGGTCAAGGGCCAGGCGCGCTGGCGCACCAGCAACGCCACCACGGTATCACTCACGGGCGAGGCGGTCAGCCAGACCTTTGATGAACCGGCGGTGGACGCCGCGGCCCTGATCCTCGGCGGCAACCGCGACGGCTGGCGCTACGACCTGAACCTCGGGATCAGCCACCGGCTGAGCGCCCGCAGCAGCATCGGCGCCTCCATCGGCTGGCAGGACAAGCAGGCCGACTATGAGCCGTTCGGCTATTCGGGCTCCAGCCTCCAGGCCCGTTACGACGTCGGGACCCGTCGCGGACAGTATCTGGCCCTCTCGGGCGGCGTGCAGTGGCTCGACTATGACGCGCCCGATCCGGTCTTTATCGGCTTCGGTGCTCCGGCGCGCGAGGATGTCCGCAGCTGGGCGCGGGTGGCCGTCGGCGCCCCGATCAGCGCCTTCACCGCCGCCGGCGCGACCGGTGACTGGCGTCAGGATGTCGGCGTCGAGGCGGCCCTGACTTACGGCGCGCGGGACTCCGAGACGCCGCTGGCGGACTATGACAGCTGGGGCGCGGAACTGCGCCTCACCTGGCGCTTCGGCGCGGCCAACTAGGAGAGATGGATATGACCCGGGTACACCCCTTCGTCGCCGTCGCCGCCATGGCCGGTGCCCTGTCGATCGCGCCGGCCGTGCAGGCCCAGGAAGCGGTCGGCGTCAACGCGGCCATCCGCAACAGCGTCAGCACCCAGCCGTCCGGCCAGGGGCCCCTGCGCCCGGCGGCGCTGAGAGGCCAGGTCCGGATGGGCGACGTCTTCGTCAGCGGTGCCCAGAGCCAGCTGCAGGTCCTGTTGCGGGACCAGTCGATCTTCACCATCGGATCGAATGCCCGGGTGACGATCGACCGGTTCGTGATCGACACCAACCGCGGCGCAGGCGGCGCATCGGCATCCGTCGCCCGCGGGGCGTTCCGCTTCGTCTCCGGTCGCAGCGGCCCGAGAGCCGGCGCGGTCCGCACGCCCGTGGCCTCGATCGGCGTGCGCGGCACAGCGGTTGATACGGTCGTCGGCCCTGACGCCCTCTTCGTACTGGAAGGCCATCCCGGTCTACCGCCGTTCGCCGGTTCACCCGACGAGGCCACGCTGATCGTGCTGCGCGGACCCGGTCCGCGCGGATTCGGGCTCGACACGCCCGGCGCGATCGACGTGACGAGCGGCGACTCGGCCTGGACGATTGAACGCCCCGGCATGGCGCTGTTCACCTGGCCGGGGGGCTCGTTCGGACCGTTTGAGCTGTCCGACGAGGCCTCGGCCCGGCTGGGCTCGCTGCTCAGGGCCGCCCCGACGTCGAATACCGATTCCGGTCCGGGCGACGTCCTGTCGGCCGCGCTTGATTCCGGCGACATGATCCTGGCCGCCGACCGTCTGAACGGTCCTGACTCGATCGAACCGACGATAGGCTGCGAGGCGAGGGGGCCGATTCAAAGCCCGGGCAACCCCAACGGCAACGGCGGCGGCTGTGACAATATTTCGCCGCCGAGCCCCAACCCCTGACGTGAAAGCAAGGGCGCGGCCATGGCCGTGTCCATCGCGGCCGGCGCTTCAGAACAACAAGGCGATCGTCCCCTCCAGGGGTACCATCCGCTTGCACCCGGCGTGATCGGGAGCCCATCGAGCCTGTGCGCGGTGCCAATATCGCCGGCTTCATGAAGGTCGTCGAGGCGATGCCGGCTAGGGCGTGGTCTGAACCGCTGCGGCCGGTCGCAATGCCGCGCTGAAGGTCGGACGCGGCGGCTTCGGCGTCGGATGGGACGGCGCATGGAAGCTGTGGCAGGTCTCGCAGTTCGCCGGTGCCGGGGTGGGTGAGCGGGCCGTCGTCTGGCCGTGGCATTCCACGCATTCGCTGACGGCCGGCAGCAGGAGGTCGGTCGCAGACCCCGAGGTCGCTGCGGCATGGCACTGGGCGCAGGCGGGCTGGCCCTGGCGGTCCACGCGGTGCTCGCGGACGCTGTGGTCAAATGCACCGCGGCTCAGGAAATCGTCGGGCAGACGCACCGGCGTGAACCGGATCGTCGGCGTCCGGAAGATGGTGTGGCAGTCGAAACAGGCACCGCCCGGGCCAAAAGCACCGCCCACGGTGTTGACCGCACTGGCACCCGCGGGCGAACCGCCTGCGCCGGGTCCGCCTTCGCCGGCCTCACCCGGGCGACGGCGCGCGGTTGCGCCGCCCGCAACGGGACCGCGTCCCTGCCAGGCCATCAGAGCGGCGACCACCTGGCCCGGCTCGCCATGCGGCAACTGGCGCACACCGCCCGGTGTGGCGAAAGACAGCGAGTGACAGCTGGCGCAATCGCGCTCCATCTGGATAGGCGCAAAGCCCTTCTGGTCGGCGTCGGGGCGGTGGCAGCTGGCGCAGGAAAGGGCCGCACCATAGCCGCGTGCGCCCAGCGTCTGGGCCATGCGCGCCGGCCCGCCCGAGGGCGACATATGCAGGTCATGCGGGAAGGTCAGGCCGGACGCCTCGCGCGGGCGACTGTTCAGCGACACGCGTGTCGGCCCCCCGGCGCCGGGCAGGGTGGGGCGGAAGTTCGGATGTTTCGTCCAGGACGGCGCATCCGCCAGGTCGGTGTCTTTCAGCCGATGCGTCAGGCCTGTGTGACACTGGACGCAGGTCTGGGTCGGGGTCAGGGTCGGGATCGGCTCCGGCGGCCGGAGCGAGGCCGGATTGCCGACGTGTTCGACATGGCAGCTGGCGCAGCGCTGCTCAGGCAGGTTGAAGACGCGCCGGACCCAGGCGGTGGCCTGGCCGCCGAAGCCGGCCGGAGGCGGCGTGCCCCACAGGATCCGGCCGCGCGGGGCGTGGTCCCTGACAAACGACAATGTATCCGTAGAGCCGGCGCGGCGCACGGTGGTGGCCGCGGCGGCCATCATGGCGGGGGTCTGGTCGCCGGCGTGACAGGTCTTGCAGGACGCGTCGGTCACCGCGACGAACGCCTCCTGGTGACAGGACTGGCAGTCGTCCTCGAGGAAGGCATGGGCTGAGGAGAGGGGGCCGCTCGACCATTGCTGGTCCGGATCGATACGGGCCTTGAGATGCCCGTAGAAGGCCGCAAGGGGCCAGATCAGGCAGAGGGCGACAATGCCGAGGCCCAGGGTCCAGGCGATGCGCCGACGGCCGAATATCCGGGCCTTGGGGATCACGCCGCCGGCGGGAATCCCCGAGGCGGATTCCCCGTCCGCGGGCTCGGCGGCGGCGAGGTTGATCAGGATGCGGCCGCCGTCGCCATGGGACAGCGTCAGTATGTGATCGCCGAAGGTCAGGCGCGGCGCACGGCCGACATCGATATCGGTCTGGGTGAGGAACCGGCCGTCGACTCCGAACGGCTCCCGCCCGGCCGAGACGACGCTCACCCGACCGGGCCCGGTCATCGTCAGGGTGGCGTGATGCAGGCTGACCGCCAGATCGGGCAGGCGGATTTCGCAGTCCGCTCCGCGACCAATGCGAGCCGTGTCCGTCGGCAGGACCTTTTCCCGGACGATCTCGGCTCCGCTGACGCGGCGTGTCACCTGGCGAAGGACAAGGGTCATCGGGCCATCACCAGTAGATGAAGACGCTGAAGACATGGGCGGTGATCGCGGCGATGAGCGCGATGGTGGCCGGGACATGCACTGCCAGCCAGACGCTCAGCCAGGCGCGAATCTGCAGGTGGCGTCGCACCTGGGCCAGGGCGGCGGCCTTGCGCTGCAGCAGTTCCTCCATCCGGTCCAGCAACTGCAGCTCGACGTCCGTGGCCTGCCTCCGCAGGCCTTTCAGCCGGGACAGGGCCCGGCGGTTGCCGCAGCCGCCGCGGCCGCCTGACAACCGGCGCCAAAGGCTGCCGCCGACGCGGCTGCCATCGAGGGACATCTGCACGACCCGGGCCTGGGCTTCGGAGAGCGGCTGGGCCGCCTCATTGATCTGGCGGTCCAGCGCCTTGAGCGTCTCCAGCATCTGCTTCTGGGTCGTCTCGCCGCGATTGCGGCTGAGAAAGCGCGGCAGCAGGGCGTAGACGGTGACGCCGAACAGGCCGGACACCACGACCAGCACCATCAGGGCATAGGCCAGGGTGTGGATGTTCCAGCCGAACTGGAAGCCGGAATGAAGGGTGGCGACGACGAGGACGGCCAGACCCAGGTAGACATGGGCCGAGACCCAGGCCTTCAGGGACCAGTTGCCGGCGGTGATGGCGCGTTTTCTCAGGCCGAGAAGGGTCAGCCAGAGGACCAGCAACGCCGCGATCGTGCCGGCGACATAGCCATAGACGCTGCCGCCGTTGGGCCGGGGTTCGGCGTCGATCAGGAAATAGCCCGCGACGGCGATCAGGCACAGGGCAGCGGCCCGCCAGACCCAGCGGAAATTGCCATGACGCAGGAAGCCCTCGTGCTGGACTGCGTTGGAGCGTTCGCCTGTTTTCTCGACCTTTGCCACGGGATCAGCTCGCCCCGCTCATGCGTTTGACGGTCAGGAATTCCTCGGGCGACACCCGCAGGGCCGCGCCTGTCGGACAGGCACGAACGCAGGCCGGTCCGCCCGACTTGCCGATACACATGTCGCATTTGATGGCGACCTTGGGCGGTTCGGCCCCCTTGGGCTTGTTCTTCGCCCGCCAGGCCTTGTCGGGTTCGCCCGGCCCGGGCCCGACCCCGAACAGCATCCAGGAGATGAGGTCCGGCTTCTTCGGCGGCCGCGAGTCCATGCGGATCACGTCATAGGGGCAGTTCCGCTGACAGTTGCCGCAGCCGATGCAGGTCTCGTCGATGAAGACCTCGCCGTCCGGCCCGCGATGGATCGCATTGGGCGGGCAGTCCGTCATGCAGTAGGGGTGTTCGCAGTGCCGGCAGGAGGTCGGGACGTGCAGATGGGCGTAGGTCCGGCCGGCCTCCCGGTCGAGCCGCGACAGGCCGTCGTGCACATCGGCGCAGGCTTTCTCGCAATTATCGCAGCCGATGCAGAGCGTCTCGTCGATCAGCAGGACGTCCGTCGCCTCACCGATACCCTGGTCGACCAGGAAGTCGGCCACGGCGCTGTACATGTCGACAACGTCGCCGAACTTGTCCTTCTGTTCTTCAATATAGCCGTTCAGCCGACGACGGTCCGCCATGTCGGCGCGAAGCTTCTCCTCCAGCTCCGGCTTGCGCCTGAGCAGGGCGCGGAAGCGGTCGCCGTCCAGCCGGACCACCTCCGACCGGATGGCGGCCTGGACCGTGGCGCTGCGCCGTCCGCCGTCGACCAGGGCCATTTCGCCGACATAGGAGCCGGCCGGCAGATAGGACAGGAACACCTGTTTCGCGCCGATCTGCTTTTCGACGACCATACTGCCCGAGCGGACCACGAAGATGTCGTAGCCTTCCTCGCCCTCGCGAATGATGGCCTCGCCGGTCTTCACCTGGCGGATCTCTGCCGTTTCCAGCACATCGGCCAGGTCGGCCGAGGTCAGGCCCGAGCCGAACATCTGCAGCAGCTGGCGTTCGGTGGTGATGCGATTGACCGTGTCGCGCGCCTCCTTGACCGAGGCCATCAGGCGCAGGGCGGCGATGCGGGGAATCTCCAGCAGGATGCTGGGCTCGGCGGCCCGCACCGTCGCACCCCGGGGGCGGCCGGAGATCAGGCCGACTTCGCCGACGATTGATCCCCGGGGGATCGGCACGGTCAGTCGCTTCTTGCCGCTGCCGACCTCGACCTCCACCGAGCCGGAGGCGATGCCGAACAGCGACGAGCCGATCGAGTTGCGCTTGAAGATCACATCGCCCGACTGGTAGGCGCGGACCTCGGAATCGAGCAGGAATTCGCGCATCTGCAGCGGTGACAGGCCGCGCAGGATCTCGATCTCCTGACGCAGGAATTCCAGCCATTCGGCGACCGACCGGTTGCCGGGCAGACCCTTCAGCCGCGCCTCAAGGATGGGTTCGTCGGCGGGCTTCAGGTCCACGGCACCGCCGATGTATTCGACGACGTCATAGCCCTGGTTGATGCAGTGTTTGATCAGCGGATAGCCGGCCAGGGCCCCGATCACATAGACGCCGGGGACGGTGCTTTCGAACGTCGGCGACAGCTTGGGAAAGGCCTCCCGCGCCGCGCTGGTGAATTCCAGGCCGATCGATTCGACAAATTTGCGCGGCGGGGCCGAGCCCAGACGGGCGATGACCCGGTCGCACTGGAAGCGGGTGGCACCTTCGGGCGTGTCCACGGTGATCCAGCCGGGTTCGATCAGGGTCGTCTCGGCGGTGGTCAGCAGGGTGATGTGGCCCGCTTCCTGGGCCGCGAGAATCGCCTTGGCGTTGGCCTCCTTGGCGCGAGCGAAGTCGGCACCGCGGTTGACGAGGGTCACCGTATTGCCCTGGGCCCGGTCGGCGATCAGGCCGAGCGCGTTTTCGATCCCCGCATCCCCGCCGCCGACGACGCAGATGTGTTCGTCGACATATTCGGCGGGATCGTCGAGCTGGTACTGGACGTGGCTGAGGCCGCCGCCTTCGCACGACATCAGATTGGGATTGCCCTGGGTGCCGATGGCCAGGACGATGGTCTCGGCACGGACGACGGACCCGTCTGACAGGCCGATGCTGAAATTGCCCTTCGAGCCGGTGATGGACTTCACCTCGGCGCGGTAGCGGACGTTGACCTTGTGCTTCGCCGCTTCGCGGGACCAGGTATCGAGGATGGCCTCGCGCTTGCCGGGCTCGAAGCTGACGTCCGCGCGCACGACCAGCTGGCTGGGCGTGGCCATGATGTGCTTGCCGCGTTGATAGCGGAAAATGGTGTCCGACAGGTGGTCCGACTTCTCGAGCAGGATATGGCTCACGCCGCGGGCAGCCGCGTGCGCGGCCGCACTCAGGCCGGCGGGCCCAGAGCCCAATATGGCGATCCGATGGACCCCCTCCACCACGTCCCCCTCATGTCGCGCCCTGATCAAAAACGGCGCAATTTGCCGCTCCGATCCGTTCCCCGCGCTGCTTTACCATAGTGGCAGTGCTCGCTACAGTACAGGTCGGGTGGCGGAGCATACTGAATGAGTGCGGAAATTGGTCAGCTGGCGCTGATCCTCGCCTTCGTGCTCGGCCTTGTTCAGGGGCTGGCGCCCCTGCTGGGTGCCCACCGCGGCGACCCTGTCCTGATGGCGCTCGGCCGCTCGGCAGCCCTGTTGCAAACGGCTTTTGTCGTCCTGGCGTTCGGGGCCCTGGCCACGGCCTATGTGACGATGGATTTCTCTGTCGAGCTGGTCGCCAAACACAGTCACAGCACCCAGCCGCTGCCCTACCGGATCGCCGCCACCTGGGGCAGTCACGAAGGGTCCATGCTGCTGTGGGTGCTGATTCTGGCCCTGCATGGCGGAGCGATCGCCTTCTTCGGCCGCAACCTTCGCGAAACGCTTCAGGCGCGGGTGCTGGCGGTGCAGGGACTGCTCAGCGCCGCCTTCCTCGGCTTCTGCCTGTTCACCTCCAACCCGTTTTCGCGGCTGAGCCCGATCCCGCTCGACGGGACGGAGTTGAACCCGCTGTTGCAGGACCCCGGCCTGGTGATGCACCCGCCGCTGCTCTACCTCGGCTATGTCGGGTTTTCGGTCGCCTTCTCCTTCGCCGTCGCGGCCCTGATCGAGGGTCGGGTGGACGCGGCCTGGGCGCGCTGGGTCCGGCCCTGGGTCCTGTCCGCCTGGATATCGCTGACCGTCGGCATCGCCCTGGGCAGCTGGTGGGCCTATTATGAGCTCGGCTGGGGCGGCTGGTGGTTCTGGGATCCGGTCGAGAACGCCTCGCTGATGCCCTGGCTGATGGGCACAGCCCTGCTGCACTCGGCCCTGGTGCTGGAAAAGCGGGGGGCCCTGATCAGCTGGACCATCCTGCTGGCGATCATGACCTTCTCGCTCAGCATGATCGGCACCTTCCTCGTCCGCTCGGGCGTCCTGACCAGCGTCCACGCCTTCGCCGTCGATCCGGAACGCGGGGCCTATATTCTCGTCTTCATCCTGATCGCGACCGGGGCTTCCCTGGGCCTCTATGCGTGGCGGGCGCCCGCGATGCGGACCGGCGCGCTGTTCTCGCCCCTGTCACGCGAGGCGGGCATCACCCTGAACAACCTCTTCCTGCTGGCGGCCACGGCCACGGTGTTTCTCGGCACCTTCTATCCGGTGTTCATCGACGTCCTGAGCGAGGACAAGATTTCGGTCGGTCCACCCTATTACGCCCTGACCTTTGCGCCGCTGTTCATTCCCCTGCTGGTGCTGGTTGCCTTCGGGCCGATGCTCAACTGGAAGCGCGACACGGCCCGCGCCGTTCTGATTCGCCTGCGCTGGCCGATCGGCGTCGCGACGGTCGCCGCCGTCGCCGGCCTGCTGGCCTTTGGCCTTGCCAGTGTCGGGGCCGCCCTGGGCCTTGCGCTGGGCGTATGGCTGATCGCCGCCGCCTTCATGCTGCTGGCGCGGCGTTGGGGACTGGGCCGCAAGGGCGCCGAAACGGGCCGACTGATCCGGACGACGCCCCTGGCCTTCTGGGCCGTGGCGATCGCCCATGCCGGCCTCGGGGTCACCACCATCGGCATTACGGCCATCACCGCCTGGACGGCCAGTGAGGTGGTCACCATGGTCCCCGGCCAGACCATCGAATTCGCCGGCCGCCGTGTCACCCTTGATGCGCTCGGCCCCGCGACGGGCCCGAATTACCAGGCGGAACAGGGCCGATTCCGGATCGAGGGTGGCGGCCAGCCGTTCCTGATCGTGTCGGAGAAGCGCTTCTACCCCTCCAGCCAGAGCCAGACGACCGAAGCCGGCATTCGGGGAGAGGCGATGGGCAACCTGTATATTTCGGTGGGCGAGAGCGCGACCTTGGGTGCCGCCACGGTGCGGTTGTGGTGGCATCCGCTGGTCGGCTGGATCTGGGGCGGGGCCCTGATCATGGCGTTCGGCGGTGCCCTTTCGCTGTTCGACCGGCGCATGCGGCTGGCCATGCCCGTCCGGAAGCCCCGGGCGGCCAAGGCGGCGGAGGCGGCGGCATGAGGCAGCTGGCCTTCATTCTTCCCGTCGTGCTGTTCCTGATGGTCGCAGCGGCTCTCGGCCTCGGCCTGCGCCGGGATCCCAGCATCCTGCCGTCGATGCTGATTGACCGGCCGATCCCGACATTCGACCTGCCGGGCCTGACGCCCGAGGACACCGAGGGACTGGCATCGTCGGATTTCACCGGCAAGCCGCTCCTGCTCAATGTCTTCGCCTCTTGGTGCGTGGCCTGTGTCATCGAACACCCGATGCTGCTGCGTCTCCAGTCGCAGGGCGTGACGATCCACGGACTGGACTGGAAGGACGAACCGGCCGACGGTGCCGCATGGCTGGCCGAGCGCGGCAATCCCTATGCGCTGATCGGCTCGGACCCGCGCGGTCGCACTGGCATTGACTTCGGCGTGACCGGCGCGCCCGAGACCTTCGTCATCGACGCCCATGGCCGGGTTCGCTACCGCCACGTCGGTCCGATCACACCGGAGGTCTGGTCGGAGACCCTGCAGCCCATGCTGGATCGGCTGGAGAACGAGTCATGAAGCGTCTTGTCCTCGGACTGTTCTGCGCCCTGCTGATCGCCGGACCCGTCGCGGCGGTCCTGCCGGAAGAGCAACTGGCCGATCCCGTGCTCGAGGCGCGGGCGCGGGCGATCAGCCAGGAACTGCGCTGCGTGGTCTGCCAGAACCAGTCGATCGACGATTCCGACGCGCCGCTCGCGGCCGATCTGAGGGCGATCGTGCGGGAACGCCTGACGGCCGGCGACACCGATGAAGAGGTGATGGCCTATATCGTCGCCCGCTACGGCAATTTCGTGCTGCTGAAGCCGCCCCTGGATATGCAGACCATCCTGCTGTGGAGTGCACCCCTGCTGGTGCTGATCCCCGGCGGCCTGGGCCTCGCCTTCTATCTCCGGCGCCGCAGCCGCGCCGGTGCCGCGGACCCCGCGCCGCTGTCGGCCGAAGAGCGCCGGGCGCTCGCAGACATACTGAAAGCCGGTGACGCGCCATGATCCTCTGGATTGCCCTGACCCTGATGATCGCCCTGGCCGTGGTCGGCCTGGCCATACCGTTGATCCGGCCCGGGGGCGTGATGGACCGGCGGTCGACGTCCGCAGAGGTGCTGAAGGCGCAGCTGGCCGATCTGGATCGCCAGGCCGAGGCCGGGACGGTGCCGGCCGAGGACATTGCGGCCCTGCGGCTGGAGGTCGAGCGCCGGGCCCTTGCTGAAGGCGTGGAAACAAGTCCGACGGGCCGTCCGCTCGGTGAAAAGGCCCTTGTCCGGCTGGCGCTGGGCCTCGCGGCCGTAGTGGCGCTGGGGGGTGCCGGATTGTACGCCCTGTTGGGCCGGCCGGATCTTCCGGGGGCCGGACCGCGCAATGCGGCCACGGCCGCTGCGCCGGCAGACGCCGCGCATGACGGCGCTGACGTCCAGGCCATGATCGTCCAGTTGGAGGCCCAGCTTCGCCAGTCGCCGGAAGACGTCAACGGCTGGCGCATGTTGGGATGGTCCTATTTCCAGACCGGCCGGTTCGCCGAGGCGGCCGAGGCCTATGGTCGGGCCGCGACGCTGGAGCCGACCAATGCCGAACATTTCTCGGCCCAGGGCGAGGCGCTCGTCCAGGCCGGGGGCGGGCAGGTGACCCCGGCGGCCCTGACCGCCTTCCGCGGTGCCTTGCGGGCTGACCCGCAGGATCCGCGCGCCCGCTATTTTGTCGCCGTCGAGATGGACCAGCGTGGCGAGCGCGAGGCGGCCATGACGGCCTGGATCGACCTCATCAATTCGGCCCCCGTCGGGGCCCCCTGGGCCGCCGAGGTCCGGGCCTTTGTCGAGGATCTGGCCCGCGAGCGCGGCCAGGACATTTCGGGTCGCCTGAGGCCCGCGCCCGCCGGGGCCCCCACCGCAGCCGTGCCGCCCGGAATTCCGGGCCCGACCGCGGCCCAGATCGCGGAGGCCGAGAACATGACCCCGGCTGAACAGCAGGCCATGATCCAGGGCATGGTCGGCGGGCTGGAGGAGCGGCTGAGGGCCTCGCCTCGCGACCGCGACGGCTGGGTGCGGCTGATGCGGGCGCGGATGGTGCTGGGCGACAGCGCGGCGGCGACGGCGGCGTATCGCAATGGCCTGCGCGCCTTCGCTGACTCTCCTGCTGATCAGACCGCCCTCACCGAGGCGGCGCGGGGGCTTCGCGTCCCCGGCACCTGAAACCGCCGTTCCAGTAACGCTTTCCCCATCCGCCCGGATCGCGGCCGCCGCGGTCGCCGCCCCGTACTGGAGAAGACGATGACCAAGGCTTCGGATTTGTTTGTCGCGTGCCTGGAGGAGGAAGGCTGCGAATATGTGTTCGGCGTGCCCGGAGAGGAAAACCTGGACTTCCTCGACAGCCTGTCGCGCAGCCGCAAGATCAGGCTGGTCCTGACCCGGCACGAGCAGGGAGCCGGATTCATGGCCGCGACCTACGGTCGGCATACCGGCAAGGCCGGTGTCTGTCTGGCGACCCTGGGGCCGGGCGCGACCAATCTGGTGACCGCTGCCGCCTACGCCCAGCTGGGCGGCATGCCGATGCTGATGATTACCGGCCAGAAGCCGATCAAATCGTCGAAACAGGGCCGGTTCCAGATCCTCGACGTGGTCGACATGATGCGGCCGATCACCAAATTCACCCATCAGCTGGCGTCAGCCGACAACATCCCCGCGCGCGTCCGTGAAGCCATGCGGCTGGCCCAGGAAGAAAAGCCGGGGGCCACTCATCTGGAGTTCCCCGAGGACGTCGCCCACGAGCAGACGACCTCGCCGGTCATCGTCGCCAGTCAGGTCCGCCGTGCGGTGGCCGACGAGAAGTCGATCCGCATCGCCGTCGACCGGATCGCCCGGGCGAAGGCACCCCTTTTGATCATCGGGGCCGGTGCAAATCGCAAGCTGACCAGCCGGATGTTGACAGAACTGGTGGAAAAAACCGGAATTCCCTACATCACCACCCAGTTGGGCAAGGGCGTCATCGACGAGCGCAATCCGAAATACCTCGGCTGCGCGGCCCTGTCGTCCGGCGACTTCGTGCACCGGGTGATCGAGGCCGCCGACGTCATCATCAATGTCGGCCACGACGTGATCGAGAAGCCGCCCTTCTTCATGAAGCCGGGCGGTTGCGACGTCATCCACATCGGCTTCCGCTCGGCCGAGGTCGACCCCGTCTATTTCCCGCAGATCGAGGTGGTGGGCGATATCGCCAATGCGGTCTGGCAGATCAAGGAAGCCCTGGCGGCCCAGCCGCACTGGACCTTCGGCGCCATGGAGCGCGCGCACAAGGCCGAGCTGGACCACACCGCCGCCGCCGTCGGCGACCTGCGCTGCCCGGTCTATCCGCAGTATCTGGTCGACCAGGTCCGCAAGGTCATGCCGTCCGACGGAATCCTGTGCCTCGACAACGGGGTCTACAAGATCTGGTTCACGCGCAGTTATCCGGCACACATGCCCAACACCTTCCTGGTCGACAATGCACTGGCGACCATGGGGGCGGGCCTGCCGTCGGCCATGGCCTCGAGCATGATCTTCCCGAACCGCAAGGTCATGGCGGTCTGCGGCGACGGCGGCTTCATGATGAACAGCCAGGAACTGGAGACCGCGGTCCGGCTGAAGCTGAACCTCGTGGTGCTGATCCTGAACGACAACAGCTACGGCATGATCCGTTGGAAACAGGCCAATATGGGCTTCGAGGACTGGGGACTGACCTACGGAAATCCGGACTTTGTGAAGTACGCCGAGAGCTACGGTGCCCATGGCCATCGCGTGACCTCGGCCGAGGGCATGCCGGCGCTGTTGAAACAATGTCTCGATACACCGGGGGTTCATGTGGTCGAGGTGCCGATCGACTATGCAGACAACGATCGCATCCTGAACAAGGAAGTCCGCGAACTTAGCGCGGCCTTGCCGGTTTAACCTCCAGACCCCCACCGGAGTGTCGATCCATGCTGTCCCTGAAGGCTTTCTATCCCCTGTACCTGGCCAATGAGGCGATCACGCCCAACCAGGACCTGGAGGTGACCGACAAATATACCGGCAAGGTGGCGACGCGCGTGGCCATGGCCGACGGGGCGCTGATCGATCGCGCCATCGGCGAGGCGGTCAGGGCGACGGAGCCGATGGCGCGCATGGCGGCCTATGAACGGCAGGCGGTGCTGGCTCACTGCGTGAAACGGTTTCAGGAGCGGGCCGATGAGCTGGCCTATGCCCTGTGCATCGAGGCCGGAAAGCCGATCAGGGACTCCCGGGGCGAGGTGACCCGGCTGATCGACACCTTCCGCATCGCGGCCGAGGAGTCGGTGCGGATGACCGGCGAGGTCCAGCCGCTGGACATCTCGGCGCGCGCCAGGGGCTATCAGGGGATGTGGAAGCGGGTCCCGATCGGACCTTGCTCCTTCATTTCGCCGTTCAACTTCCCGCTCAATCTGGCCGCCCACAAGATCGCGCCGGCGCTGGCGGTAGGGTGCCCGTTCGTGATGAAGCCTGCCTCGCGGACCCCGCTGGGGGCGTTGATCATCGGCGAGGTGCTGGCCGAGACCGACCTGCCGAAGGGTGCCTTCTCCATTCTGCCGGCGACGCGCGACGGGTCGGACCTGTTCACCACCGACGACCGGCTCAAGCTCCTGTCCTTCACCGGCTCGCCTGACGTCGGCTGGGCGCTCAAGGCGAAGTCCGGCAAGAAGAAGGTCGTGCTGGAACTGGGTGGCAATGCTGCGGTCATCGTCGACCGCGACAGCGACCTGGAGGACGCCGCCGAGCGCATCATCTTCGGTGCCTTCTACCAGTCGGGCCAATCCTGCATCGGGGTGCAGCGCATCCTGATCCACGAGGACGTCTACGGCCCGATGCGCGACCTGTTGGTGAAGAAAGCCAAGGCCCTGATCTGCGGCGACCCGCGCGAGGAGACCACCTTCATCGGCCCGATGATCGACGAGAAGGAGGCGACCCGCCTCGAGACCTGGATCAATGAGGCCCGCGCCGCCGGGGCGACGGTTCTGTGCGGCGGCAACCGCAAGGGTGCCATGCTGGACGCCACCCTGCTGGAAGGCGTGGGCCGTGGGCTGAAGATCCGCGAGGAAGAAGCCTTCGGGCCGGTTGCCATCCTGTCCCGGTTCACGGATTTCGAGGCCGCCCTGGCCGAGGTTAACGATTCCAAATTCGGCCTGCAGGCGGGCATCTTCAGCCGCGACATCCACAAGGCCATGCGGGCCTGGGACGTGCTTGAGGTCGGCGGCATCCTCATCGGAGACGTGCCCAGCTATCGCGTCGACAACATGCCCTATGGCGGCGTCAAGGACTCCGGCCTCGGCCGCGAGGGCGTGAAATTCGCCATGGAGGACATGACCGAGATCCGCAATCTGGTCATCCGGCAGCGGCCCGTATAGCCCGCCGCTTCAGTCGGCGTTCCCCGGACGGTACGGGCTGTCCGGCAGCCATTGCGGCGGCGAGTCGGCGTTGGCGACCCGTTCGGTCAGGGTGAAGAAGAAGCGGTTGAAGGCACCGGCGGCCTCATGGTCGATCGGGGTGGTCATGTCGTCCTGCGGCAGGTGGTAGCGGGTCGTGTACCACGCCCTGTAGCGCCGCTCGGCCTCGGTACCGGGGTCATAGCCGAAGATGAAGCTGACCGCCGGCACGCCCTTCTGCATGAAGGGCCAGTGGTCGGACCGGCGCAGCAGGCCGCGCTCCGGCTCAAGATCCGGGCGGACCTCGATCCCCATCGGCCCGGCGATGTCCCGAACGGTCTGTCCGAGCGTGGAGTCGTCCAGCGCCATGGTGGTCAGAATGGTCAGCGGATAAAGCGGCCGCAGCTGGTCCAGATTGATCACGGCTACGGGCAGGGGAGCATTGGGCGTGGGATGCTCTGCCAGCCAGCGCGAGCCCAGCAGCCCTTTTTCCTCGCCCGTGAAGGCGGCAAAGATCACCGGTCGGCGGAAGCCGCGTCCGGCCTGACGATCCGCCAGCTGGATCAGGGTGGCGACATAGGCGGCGTCGTCCAGCGCGCCGTTGTAGAGGTTGTCGCCATTGACCGGCTCGCCATAGCCATAGCCATCCAGGTGGGCATCGACCAGCACCGGCTGGGTCGCCAGGGCGGGGTCGGTCCCGGGCAGAACGCCCAGCACATTGTCCGAACTGTAGTCGCGTTTCCGGATCGAGAACCGCGCCTGGAGCCGGGCGGGAATGTCGAAAGAGGGCAGGGGCGCCGAGCGCGATCCGGCCGCCAGGATGGCGGCGGCATCCTGACCCGAGCCGTCGATGACATCGCTGAACACACTCGCCGACAGCCGCAAGACCGGGATGCGGGCAGGGCCGGGCGCGGCGTTGGCGAAACCGACCGAGCGGGCATAGGCGACCGGCCAGCGCGGCGGCTCGATGTCGAAACCGGGGTCGTCGACGTTGATCAGGCCGATGGCCCCGGCGGCCGTGGCCGCCGCGAACCGTTCGCCGGCGCTGGGCGTTCCGGTGCGGCGCGCGCCGAAGCAGACGACGATCCGGCCCTGAACCGACTGCATCTCGGCGGCCGAACAGTAGCCGCGGAAGACCAGCTCGCCGTCGAGCGCGGCGGGCAGATCGTCGGTCGGAGTCACCGTCACGTCATGCAGAAACCGCAGCGGCCAGGCCCCGCCGGAACGTCGAACCACGGACAGGGCCGAGCCCTCGGAAGTGACAGCGACCTCATGCAGGGGGATGGATTGCACCCAGGTCCCGTTATCGCCCGCAGGCTGAAGGCCCGCGGCCCTGAAGCGGTTGGCAACATAGGCCACCGCGCGGGCATGACCTGGCGAGCCTGTGTCCCGGCCCTCCATCGCGTCGCTGGAAAGATCCGCCGCGGTGCGCCACCAGGCGGCGGTCTCCGCATCGCTGTGAACGCTGACGCCCGCACAGGCCGTCAGGCCGCAGACCGCCAGCAGCAGGCCCATCAGGGAAAGTCGGTTCATCGGCGTGCTCCATCCACCGGCTCAGGTGCCGGTTCGGCGGAGGTGATGTCAACGAGGGTGTCACGGGCTGATCCGGAGCATGAACTCTTTGTCACGCTGCGAAAGGTTGTGACACGGTTCCCTCTGGGTCATGGTTCGCCAGATCGGACAGGGCTCGATGAGGAGAGACTTATGCGTATCGGTAAGGTTTTGGCCGGTGTGGCCGCCGCGGGCCTGATGGCGTTTCCGGCGATGGCCGAGGACGGCCAGTACGCGCCGCAACTGACCCGCATCATCAACGAGGCCGCCCAGGGAACCTGCCTTGCCGCCCTTATGGCGCAGCCGCTGCTTGACGCCTGCAATGGTCAGATCGCCGGCATGTCGCCGGCGCTCCAGGCGCTCGGCGGGATCGAGACGATGACCTTCGTCAGCGCCCAGGACACGCCCCAGGGCAAGGTGGAGACCTATAGCGTCAAATTCACCAGCGGCCAGACCATGAACTGGTTCATCGGCCAGGAGGCCGAGGGCAAGTTCGCCGTCGTCGGCGCCGGGGGCTAGGGACTTGGTCGCAGGCGCAGCGGCCGGCCTTCTGATGGCCGGACTGATCGGGATCGCGACAGACCCGCAGAGCACACCCATCTTCAATCCCGGTGCCCCGGGCGCGCCGTCGCGCGTGATCAGCGCAAGGGAAGCGGTCGAACTCGGCCGGACATCCTTCACGGACGAGGATGTCGCCTTCATGCAGCATATGATCGTCCACCACGGCCAGGCGGTGGAGATGGTCGAACTGTTGCAGTCGCGCGGCGTCCATCCGACCGTACAGCGGCTGGGCCAACGGATCGCCCTGAGCCAGCAAGCCGAGATGGATCTGATGCGTGGCTGGCTGACCGACCGCGGACAGCCGGTCGACATGCCCGGAATGGGCGGGGGGCACGCCGGCATGGATCATTCGGCCCATGCCGGTCATGCCATGCCGCCGTCGGAGACGCCCGTCATGGCCGGCATGCTGTCGCCGGCGCAGATGCAGGCGCTTGCCGCCGCGAGCGGCCCCGCCTTCGACCGCCTGTTCCTCGAAGGCATGATCCGTCACCATCAGGGCGCGCTCGACATGGTCGACGCCTTGCTGGCCAATCCGGACGCAGCCGAGGATACGATGCTGTCCGACTTCACCACCTCCATCGTCGCCGACCAGTCGGCGGAAATACTGCGCATGCAGTCCCTTTTGTCTGACCTCTGAACCGCTTCCCGAAGGACCGGCCATGACCGTTCGCAGCACCCTGCTTTCCACCGCCGCCGTCTTCAGTCTGTTGTTGGGGGCCAGCGCCGCCATGGCGCAACAGTCCACGGGACCGGGCGATGCCCAGGTGGTCCAGGCCGATGGCCGCAGCAGCCTTTCGGCCGGCGTCGCGGACGCCGGCCAGCTGGCATCCGGCATGGTGCTGGAACATTCCGTCGGCATGGCACCGGGGTTTGCGGATCCCGACATCGGCTTCTCGCCGCCGACCAGCCGCGAGGAAGGCGAGGCCATGATGGCCCGCGCGCGCGGCAATCCGAATTTCAGCCCCCTCGGTCGGGCCAACACCGATATGGCGGTGTCTGACGGCAAGCTGTTCGTCGGCAATTTCAACGGCTTCAACGCCTATGACATTTCCGGCGACGGTGCGCCGCGACTGGTCATGTCGGTCGTCTGCCCCGGCGGCCAGGGCGACGTCTCGGTGCATGGCGACCTGCTGTTCATGTCGGTTGAGGAGAACCGCGGCCGGTTGAACTGCGGCGCGGCGACCAATGAGGACGACGTCGTCACCCAGCGCTTCCGCGGCATCCGCATCTTCGACATCAGCGACCTGAACGCACCGCGCCAGATTGCCGCCGTCCAGACGTGCCGTGGCTCGCACACCCATACGCTGGTGCCCCATCCAACGGACGCCAACGTCCTGTATGTCTACAACTCGGGAACCTCCGACGTGCGAGGGGCGGCCGAGCTGGCCATCTGCACCGACGGACAGCCGGACCAGAATCCCGAGACCGCCCTGTTCTCCATCGATGTGATCAAGGTGGAGCTCGACCGGCCGCAGGCGGCGGCGATCGTCAACCGGCCGCGCATCTTCGCCGACAGCCAGACCGGCCGCGTGGCCGGCCTGTGGCGCGGCGGCCGGGCCGGTATCGCGAGCCAGAACACCGCCCAGACCAACCAGTGCCACGACATCACGGTCTTCCCTGCCATCGGGCTGGCGGCCGGCGCGTGCAGCGGCAACGGAATTCTGCTCGACATTTCCGATCCCGAGAACCCGCGCCGGACCTCGGACATCTTCGACCCGGACATGGCCTACTGGCACTCGGCCACCTTCAACAACGCCGGCGACAAGGTGGTCTTCACCGATGAATGGGGCGGCGGAATCGGCGCGCGCTGCCAGGCGACCAACCCCTCGACCTGGGGTGCCAATATGGTCGCCACCATCGAGAACCGGACGCTCGCCGGCAAGAGCTTCCACAAGCTGCCGAGCGCGCAGGGCGCGACGGAAAACTGTGTCGCCCACAACGGGATGATCATTCCGGTGCCCGGCCGCGACCTGATGGTTCAGGCCTGGTACCAGGGTGGCGTCTCGATCATGGACTTCACCGATCCGGCCCGGCCGGTCGAGATCGCCTATTTCGATCGCGGTCCCATCGACGCCAACCGGCTCTACGTCGGCGGGTCATGGTCGGCCTACTGGTTCAACGGGCGGATCTACTCCAGCGAAATCGTGCGCGGCCTCGACGTGCTGCGGCTGGTTCCGGGAGAGCATCTGTCGGCGGCCGAGATCGCCGCGGCCGAGGCCGTGACCTCGGGCACGATCAATCCGCAGACCCAGACCCGCATCACCTGGGCCGATACGCCGGACGTGGCCAATGCCTATCTCGACCAGCTCAACCGGGCCGGCGGCGTTGATGCCGCCCTGTCCGGCCAGGTCCAGGCCGGGATCGATCAATGGCGGCGAGCCCGCCGCGTGGACCGCCCCGGTTCCGCCACCCTGTCTGCAGCGCTGAATGAGGCAGCCGGCAAGGCGACGGGACTGGCCGCGACCCGGCTCAAGGCGCTGGCGGACATCTTCGGGCGGCGGGCCGGCTGACCGGATCAAGCGCTTCGCGCATGACCTGATGTCCTGATTTCCGGGGGGTACGCCTACCGGAAGCGGTCCTCACCGCCGCAAGACCGGATCCTGCGAGTCCCGGTCGCGTCAATGTGCCAGCAGGAGGCTTGGCCCCTGCTTGCGCAGCAGGAAGGACCGGGTGGCTCCGCCGAGGACCGCTTCGCGCAGACGCGAGTGGC
>CAZFQC010000004.1:0-12176 GCA_964520795.1 uncultured Brevundimonas sp. | reverse complement strand
AGCAGGAAGGACCGGGTGGCTCCGCCGAGGACCGCTTCGCGCAGACGCGAGTGGCCCCAGCCTCCCGCGACCAGCAGGCCCGCGGACCGACCCTCCGCCGCCGCGATCAGGGCGTCGCCTGCATTGTCGCCTTCGACAAGGACTGCGGTCCCTTCGCCGACGCCGTGAAGGCGAAGCCAGGCGTTGAGGGGGGTGATATCGGGGTCCGCGCCGCGCCGGTCCAGACCGTTGATGCACTGCAGGATCAGGATTTCGCTCGCCATGGCCAGCAAGGGGAGGGCGGCCCTGACCGCCCGGCCGGCCTGGGGCCCGCCGTCCCAGGCGATCGCCACCGAACCTGACAGGGTATCTGCCTCATGTCGGGCGATCAGAACCGGCGCGCGCTCGACAAGGAGGCACTGGTCGAAGGCATCACGTCCCGGTCTCTGTTCGAGGTGCCCCTGGCCGAAGACGACCAGATCAGCGAGAGCGGCGTGGCGGCTCAGCGACAATGCCGGCCTCAGACCCCGGTCGAGGACCGCCATTCTCGGTGCCCCGGGTACCGGTCCGAAGACGATCTCCGCGCGGTCACATGCCTTGCGAGCCGTTGCCTCGATCCGGCGCTGAAGTTCCCGTTCCGCTGCGGCGAGTTCCTCGACTACCTCGGGCGCGAGCGTCGAGCCCAGGCTTATGCCCAGGGCGATCATGTCGGTGGCGCTGTCCGGATAGATCGGAACGATGTCCACGACCCCGTCGTGCTGGTTCGCGAGACTGCTCGCCATGCCGAACGCCAGGTCGTCGCCCGGTCCCGCATCGCCGACCGCTAGCAGATGTTTGAGACTCATCCTTGATCTCCAGGTCCGGGCGAACCCTACGCCGCAGATCGGGCCCGGCATTGATCCACCGCAAAAACCGTGGGGCGGGTCAACGGGTCGTCTGAAGGGTTTCCAGCCAGGCGATCAGGTCGTCGATTTCGCTCGCCCGGAAGACATAGGCCGGCATGGCGGGATGGGCCGTCACCAGCCCTTCTGCGAAGCCCGTCTCGATGCTCTCCAGTTCACGGCGCTGAACGATGTCGCGGAAGGGCGGTGCCTCCGCCAGCGGGCTTGGGCCGGACCTGCCGGTTGCGTGACAGCTGGAGCAGGCGGATGCGGCCAGGGCCCGGCCCCGTTCCACGGCTTCCGTGCCGAGATCCGCTGATGTCGAGGGCGGCTCAGCTCGGGAAGCCGGCCAGCGGAACGGGGCACAGGCCGTCAGGACCGCGCAGGCGAGACCGACGAAAACGGTGCGGACGGCTGTGCTCATGACCTGTTCCCCGGTTGCCCGGACCATGACCGCCTGCCTCGCGCGCCGCCTTGTTCCAGAGCAAGGCGGCGCCGGGGGGACCTACCGCAGGGCAGCGTTGATCCGGTCGAGGGCCGCGGCTCCCGGGGTCAGTTCAGCGTCGGACAGGGCGTTGAGGGGCGTGGCGACGGTCGCCAGGGCGTCATGCAGATCCCCGGACCCGGGGTCGACATAGAGGAGGCCGGTGACGATCTCGCCGACGGCCTGTCGCTCGTGCAGATAGGCCATGGCCCTGACCCGGTCGGTTGCGTCGTAGTCCCGCGCGACCTTGCGCAGCATCAGGACCGAACCGTCGTGCTGGGCCACCTCGACGAGGGATCCGGGGGCGTAGTCAGCGGTCACGGGCACCCGGCCGAGGATGACGTCCAGCCGGTTGACCGCCTCATTGTGCTCGCGGACCCAGTCGAAACTCTTGGTCGATCCCTTGTGGTTGTTGAACGCCACGCAGGGGCTGAGCACGTCGATGAAGGCCGCGCCCCGGTGCGTCAGGGCCGCCTTGATCAGGGGTACCAGCTGGTCCTTGTCGCCGGAGAAGCTGCGACCGACGAAGGTGGCACCCAGCTGCAGGGCCATGGCCACCAGATCGATGCCGCTGTCGGAATTGACGGCCCCCTTCTTGGACCTGCTGCCCTTGTCGGCGGTGGCGGAGAACTGGCCCTTGGTGAGGCCGTAGACGCCATTGTTCTCGACGATATAGGCCATATTGACCCCCCGCCGCATGGCGTGGGCGAACTGGCCCAGTCCGATCGAGGCGCTGTCGCCGTCGCCCGAGACTCCCAGATAGATCAGGTCGCGATTGGCCAGATTGGCGCCGGTCAGCACCGATGGCATCCGCCCATGCACAGTGTTGAAGCCGTGGCTGGCGCTGAGGAAATAGTCCGGTGTCTTGGACGAACAGCCGATGCCCGACAGCTTGGCCAGACGGTGGGGCTCCAGATCGATCTCGAAACAGGCCTGGACGATGGCGGCGCTGATCGAGTCATGCCCGCAGCCGGCACAAAGGGTCGAGACCCGGCCCTCATAGTCGCGGCGGGTGAAGCCGAGCTTGTTGGTCGGCAGGGAGGGGTGATGGAATTTCGGCTTGACGATCCAGGTCATTGCGCCATCTCCCCGGCCGCATTGGCGTCGACGGCACCCATACCGCGGGCGAGCTCGCGCTGGATGAAGCGCGCCGTGATCGGCGAGCCGTCGAAATTGAGCACTTTGACCAGGCGGGCCGGATCGACCCCACCCTCGTTGATCAGCAGGGTGCGGAGCTGGGCGTCGCGGTTCTGTTCGACCACGAAGACCAGTTCGTGATGGGCGATGAAGTCGAACACCTCGCCCGGGAAGGGGAAGGCCCGGATGCGCAGGGCGTCCACGTTCAGCCCCCGGGCCTCAAGATCGGCCAGGGCCTCGTCCATCGCCGGCGAGGTCGAGCCGTAATAGATGACGCCGTAGGCGGTCTGTCCGGGTGCCTTGCGCAGGATGGGCGCGGGAACAAGGGACTTGGCCGTATCGAATTTGCGAAGCAGCCGCTCCATGTTGTCGACATAGACGGCTCCTTCCTCGCTGTAGCGGGCATAGGGATCGCGCGAGGTGCCACGGGTGAAATAGGCCCCCTTCGACGGGTGGGTCGCCGGCAGGGTTCGGTACGGGATGCCGTCGCCGTCGACATCCTTGTAGCGGCCGAAATCGGCCCCCGCCTCGAGCATCTCTGCGGTCATGACCTTGCCGTGGTCGAGAGCGCGGCTGTCGTCCCACCGGAAGGGTTCGACCAGCCATTCGTTCATCCCCATGTCGAGGTCGAGCATGACGAAGACCATGGTCTGCAGCCGGTCGGCCAGGTCGAAGGCGCTGGCACCCATTTCAAAACACTCGCCCGGACCCTCGGGCAGCAGCAGGACGTGTTTGGTGTCGCCGTGGCTGGCATAGGCGGCTGACAGGATGTCCGACTGCTGCGTCCGGGTCGGCATGCCGGTGGAGGGGCCGCCGCGCTGGACGTCGAAGATCACCGCAGGGATCTCGGCGAAATAGGACAGGCCGATGAACTCCTGCATCAGGGAGACGCCCGGCCCCGAGGTGCAGGTGAAGGCGCGCGCGCCGTTCCAGCCCGCGCCGACGACCATGCCGATCGAGGCGATTTCGTCCTCCGCCTGGACGATGGCGTAGCGGGCGTTGCCGGTTTCCGGATCGTGCCGCAGCTTGCCGCAGTAGTCGGTGAAGGCCTCGGCCAGCGAGGTCGAGGGTGTGATGGGGTACCAGGCGCAGACCGTTGCCCCGCCATAGACGGCGCCCAGGGCGGCGGCCGTGTTGCCGTCGACAAAGATGCGGTCGCCCACGGCATCGGCCCGCTTCAGCTGCAGGCCAAGCGGCTGGAGATGCGCCCGGGCATGGTCGAAACCGAGGTGCATGGCCTCGATATTGGCCGGGATCATCGCCGGCTTGGAGGCATAGGCCTCGGCCAGAAGCGCCTCGACCACCGCCTGCTCGATACCGAGCAGATAGGTCAGGGCGCCGAGGTAGATGATGTTCTTCATCACCTTGCGCTTGGACGGCTCGACATAGGCGGCGTTGCACAGGGCAGTCAGGGGGATGCCGACGACCGTGATGTCGTCGCGGAACCGGTCCGCGGGCATCGGTTTGGTGGAATCGTAGAACAGGTAGCCGCCCGGATCGATTTCCGCGACGTCCCGGTCCCAGGTCTGGGGATTCATGGCGACCATCAGGTCGACGCCGCCGCGCCGGCCGAGCCAGCCGTGGCCGCTGACGCGGATCTCGTACCAGGTCGGCAGGCCCTGGATGTTCGACGGGAAGATGTTCCGTGCGGCCACGGCCACGCCCATCCGCAGGATCGCCTTGACGAACAGGCCATTGGCGCTGGCCGAGCCCGAGCCGTTGACGTTGGCGAACTTGACCACGAAGTCGTTCACCGCGCAGGTCTGGGGCGTCATTTCGAACACCCTCCGGCATGGGTCATCTCGATCACGACCTTCTGCATGTCCCAGGCTCCCGTCGGGCAGCGCTCGGCGCACAGGCCGCAGTGCAGGCAGACGTCCTCGTCCTTCACCAGCACCCGTCCCGTGGGCAGGGAGCCCGAGATGTAGAGGTCCTGGGTCAGGTTCAGGGCGGGTGCCTTGAGCCGGGGACGCAGTTCCTCCTCCTCGCCATTGACGGTGAAGGTGATGCAGTCGGTCGGGCAGATGTCGGCGCAGGCATCACACTCGATGCACAACGGTGTCGTGAACACCGTCTGGACGTCGCAGTTCAGGCATCGCTGGGCCTCGGCCAGGGCGAGGGCAGCGTCGAAGCCCAGTTCGACCTCGGCCCTCACATTGGCCAGGGCCTCTTCGGTCGGAAGCTGGGGCACGATCTGGCGATCATCGCGGGAGATGTCGTTGTCATAGCTCCACTCGTGGATGCCCATCTTCTGCGAGGACACCAGCACCCCGGGCGGCGGCCTGAGCCGGACATCGGCACCGCGGCAGAAATGATCGATCGAGATCGCCGCGTCGTGACCATGGGCCACGGCCCAGATGATGTTCTTGGGCCCGAACGCCGCATCGCCGCCGAAGAAGACCTTTTCGTTCGTCGACTGGAGGGTGGTCTCATTGACGACCGGCATGCCCCATTCGTCGAAGTCCAGACCGATGTCGCGTTCGATCCAGGGGAAGGCATTCTCCTGGCCGATGGCCACCAGCACGTCATCGCATTCGATGTGCTGGTCAGGGGCCCCCGACGGCCTGAGCGTGCGGCGGCCCTTTTCGTCGGTCACCGGCGTGACCTTCTCGAAGGTGACCCCGGTCAACCGGCCGTCGACGTGGGTGAAGGCCTTGGGGACGAGGAAGTTGAGGATCGGTATGCCCTCGTGCAACGCGTCGGTCTTCTCCCAGGGCGAGGCCTTCATCTCCTCGAAGCCGGAGCGAACGACGACCTTGACCTCCTCGCCGCCGAGACGGCGGGCGGTGCGGCAGCAGTCCATGGCCGTGTTGCCGCCGCCCAGCACCACCACCCGCCGGCCGATCTTCTCGATGTGGCCGAACGAGACGCTGGACAGCCAGTCGATGCCGATGTGGATGTTGGCGGCGGCTTCCGTGCGGCCCGGAACTTCCAGATCGCGTCCGCGCGGGGCCCCGGTGCCGACGAAGACGGCGTCATAGTCTTCCCTGAGCAGGGCGGCGAGACTGTCGACGCGCTCGCCCAGCCGCATCTCGGGGCCGAGGTCGGTGATATAGGCCATCTCCTCGTCGATCACGCTCTCGGGCAGGCGGAACCGGGGAATCTGGCTGCGGATCATGCCGCCCGCCCGGGCGTCGGCGTCAAAGACCACGACGTGATAGCCGAGCGGGGCGAGATCCCGCGCCACCGTCATCGAGGCCGGTCCGGCACCGATGCAGGCGATCTTCTTGCCAATCCGGTTGACCGGCGCGGTCGGCATACGGGCGGAGACGTCGCCCTTGTTGTCGGCCGCGACGCGTTTGAGCCGGCAGATGGCCACGGGCTCGTCCTCGACCCGTCCGCGGCGACAGGCGGGCTCGCACGGGCGGTCGCACGTTCGCCCGAGGATGCCGGGGAAGACGTTGGACTTCCAGTTGACCATATAGGCGTCGGCGTGACGCCCCTGGGCGATCAGCCGGATGTATTCGGGAACGGGCGTATGGGCCGGACAGGCCCACTGGCAATCGACGACCTTGTGAAAATAGTCAGGCGCCTCGGTGTTCGTGGACTCCAACGCACGGAACTCCTCTTCCCCCGCCCTGGAGCCTTGGTGAGAAGTTCCGTCCCCGTCGACACAGGAGACGTCCTCCTACGCACGCAACAGATGCTCGAACCGGAATGCTAGACCGCGCCGATGGTCCTAGCCAGTCCGTTCGGCGGATTATTCATCCGGGGGCCGGCGGCGTGAGGCCGGTCCGGGACTGTCAGTCCGACGACAACCCGTCTCCAACGAGGAGAGCTCGGGCGGCACACAGAGACAGGCTGATTGTCTCCGGGTTCGGTGAAGGGGCAGGAACGTCGGGGCTATTTGCCGGGTTACAGGGACCCGGCGGTTGTCCAGGCGGCGCATGGCGGACAGGGTGGGATTCGAACCCACGGTGGGCTTTCACCCACGGCGGTTTTCAAGACCGCTGCCTTAAACCACTCGGCCACCTGTCCGGAACCATCGAGCGGACTGGCCGCATAGCGCCAAACGGGGCATTAACCAAAGCGGAAATGTCCTTTGCCATGCTCCAGGCCTTCAGAGGCAGTGTCATGGCTGGAAAACGTCGCGCGCGCGTGGTGAGGGGTGTGCTGGTTGCCGGCCTGCTGTCGCTGGTTGCCGCCTGCGCCGGGGTGGCGCGGCCCGAGGGGGCGCGTCTGCCCGTGGTGACCGATCCGGCGCCGATCGTGCCGGGGACCATGCGCGCCTATCAGGTGCGCGGGCGCTGGTACCGTCCGGCGGAACAGCCCGGCTATGATGAAACCGGCCTGGCCTCCTGGTATGGCGACCAATTCAACGGGCGGCCCACGGCCACCGGCGAGCGGTTCGACATGCATGCCCTGACTGCGGCCCACAAGACGCTGCCGCTGCCCGGTCTGGTCGAAGTGACCAATCTGGCCAATGGCCGCCGCATCGTCGTGCGGGTGAACGACCGCGGGCCGTTCGT
The DNA here is from genome assembly GCA_964520795.1 of uncultured Brevundimonas sp. Taxonomy (GTDB): domain Bacteria; phylum Pseudomonadota; class Alphaproteobacteria; order Caulobacterales; family Caulobacteraceae; genus Brevundimonas. Next base: position 5,226 of record CAZFQC010000004.1, on the reverse strand, counting down.
CGACAACCGGATCATCGACCTGTCGCGCGGCTCGGCCGAGGCCCTGGGTATGCTGCAGGCCGGCGTCAGCGAGGTGAGGGTGCGCTATCTGGGCCGGGCCCCCCGATCCGGCGGCGGGACCGCCTTGCAGATCGCGGAAGCGCCACAGCCGGCCTCGGCCGGCGACGGCTACTGGATCCAGGCCGGCGCCTTTTCCGACCGACAGGCCGCCCGCCGGATTGCGGACCAGCTGGGCGAGCGCGCCACGGTGGACTCGGCCCGGGGCGACCGCCTGTTCCGCGTGCTCGTCGGTCCCTGGCCCGATCCGAATGCCGCCGAGCGGGCGCGCCAGGCGGTGATCGCGCGCGGTTTCACCGACGCCCTGTTGATATCGGCGCGCTAGAGGGTTGCGAACGGGCCCGGCACCGCCATTGTGCGCCGGTGATCCAGGGTCGATTCATAACGTTCGAGGGCGGTGAAGGCACCGGCAAGTCGACCCAGGTCGCGCGGCTGGTCGAGCGGCTGCGCGCGCTCGATCTTGAGGTGGTCCAGAGCCGCGAACCGGGCGGGTCGCCCGGGGCCGAGGAAATCCGCCATCTGGCCCTGAACGGCGATCCGGGACGCTGGTCGCCGATGACCGAGACCCTGCTGATGTTCGCCGCCCGCAGCGACCATCTGGAACGCACCATCCGGCCGGCGCTCGAGGCGGGTCGATGGGTGGTGTGCGACCGTTTCGCGGATTCGAGCCGCGCCTACCAAGGCGTGGGCGGCGGGACGGCGGCTGGCTTCATCGAGAGCCTCGACGCAGCGGTGGTCGGCGCGACCCAGCCGGATCTGACCCTGGTGTTCGATCTGCCGGTGGAGGTCGGACTGGAGCGGGCCTTCGGTCGCGGCCTGTTCGAGACGCGGTTCGAATCCAAGGGGCTGGACTTCCACGAACGCCTGCGGCGAGGCTTCCGGGATATTGCGGCGCGCCATCCGGAGCGATGCGTGCTGATTGACGCGGAAGGGGACCTCGACGCGGTTTCCGCCCGGGTCTGGGCCGCGGTCGAGGCCCGCCTGCTGTGAACGAGCACGCCCGGGACCGATTTGACCTGATCCCCGACGCAGCGGCCGAGGCCGCCTTTCTGGACGCCTTCGGCAAGGACCGGCTTCATCATGCCTGGCTGCTGTGCGGTCCGGAGGGGTCAGGCAAGGCGACCTTCGCCTTTCGTGCCGCGCGTCGTCTGCTGGGCGCTGCGCCCGATCCGTCGCGCGGGCCGCTGGGAACCAGCCCGGACGACCCCGTCGCGCGCCTGGTCACAGCCCGGTCCCATCCCGATCTGCTGGTGCTGGAACGGGCCGTCGAGGGCGGCAAGACGAAGAAGTCGATCTCGGTCGACCAGGCCCGCGAACTGCCGGAGTTCTTTTCCAAGAGCCCGTCGCAGGCGCGCTATCGCGTGGCCATTATCGACGCCGCCGACGACCTGAACCTGAACGCCGCCAACGCCCTGCTGAAGGTGCTGGAAGAGCCGCCGGAGCGGGGCGTGTTGTTCCTCGTCACCCATGCGCCGGGGCGGCTGCTGGCCACGATCCGTTCGCGATGCCGCCGGCTGGCCTTCCCCGTCTGGCCCCTGCATGCGCTGGAGGAGCTGGTGCGCAACCGCACGGGGGTGAGTTCGGCCGAGGCCGCCCGGATCGCAAGCATGGCGGGCGGGTCGCCGGGGCGGGCGCTGGCTCTGGCGTCCGGTGCGACCCTGGAGGCCGACCAGCTGGCCCAGGCCTGGGTTTCGGCCGCGAGCATCGATCGCGCCGAGGCGCTGGCGGTCGCCGACAAGTTTCGCGGACCCGAGGGTCAGGACCGGTTCGAGACGCTGATGGACCGGCTGAGCGCGGCCGTGAAGGTGCGGGCGCTGGAGGAGGGGGCGTCTGGCGCGCGCTGGGCCGACCTGTGGAGCCGGCTGTCCGAGCTGCCGGATCGGACCGCGGCCATCAATCTGGACCGGGCCGATGTTCTCGCCGGGGCCCTCGCCGATCTGCAGCGCGTCAAGGCGGGCGGCGGATGATCATCGACAGTCACGTCAATCTGCACGCGCCCCAGTTCGACGAGGACCGCGACGCCGTCATCGCCCGGGCCCGCGCGGCCGGGGTGCAGATGATGGTGGAGATATCGGACAAGCTGTCGACCTTCGAGGCCACCCACGGTCTGGCCATGGCGCATGACGACATCTGGTGCACCGTCGGGGCCCATCCGCATGAGGCGAAGGATCACACGGACCTGACGGCGGACCGGCTGGTCGAGCTGGCGGGACGGCCCCGGGTGGTCGGGATCGGGGAATGCGGCCTCGACTTCCACTACGACCTCAGCCCACGCGATACCCAGGCGGCGGTGTTCCGCACCCATATCGAGGCCGCGCGCCGGACCGGCCTGCCGCTGGTCGTGCACACGCGCGAGGCCGATGATGTGATGGCTGGCATCCTGGCCGAGGAACAGGCCGAAGGGCCATTCCGGTTCCTGATGCACTGCTACACCAGTGGGCCGGAACTGGCTGAAAAAGCCGCAAAATTCGGGGCATGGTTCTCGGTTTCCGGCATCGCCACTTTCAGGGCGGCGAACGAGGTTCGCGAGATCGTGGCCACCATGCCGCCCGAGCGGATCATCGTCGAGACCGACTGCCCCTATCTGGCACCCATGCCGCATCGCGGGCGGCGCAACGAGCCGGCGTATGTGGTCCATGTGCTGGACAAGCTGGCGGAGATCCGCGGCTGGACCCGCGACGAGGCCGAGGCGCGCACGACCGACGCCTTCTTCGCCCTGTTCGACCGCATTCCGCGACCGGCGGCCGCATGAGCGGGGCCGGCGAGCTGGAAGTCGTCATCCTCGGCTGCGGCTCGTCCGGCGGGGTGCCGCGCGGGGACGGGGACTGGGGACACTGCGATCCGGCCGAGCCGAAGAACTTCCGTACGCGCTGTTCGCTGCTGGTTCGCCGGCATGGGCCGGACGGGGTGACCAGCGTGCTGATCGACACCTCGCCGGACCTGCGCGCCCAGATGCTGGCGGCCAGGGTCCGGCATATCGACGCGGTGCTCTACACCCATGATCATGCCGACCAGGTGCACGGGATCGACGACCTGAGGGTCTTCGCCATGCGCGCGCGTCGCCGAATTCCGGCCTGGATGGATGCGGCCACGCGCGACGCTGTGACGGCCAGGTTTCCCTATATTTTCAGAAGTCAGGAAGGCTATCCGGCCATTCTGGACGAGATGTTGATCCCGCCGCATGGACAGTCATGGGCGGTCGAAGGCGCGGGCGGAGCCCTGCCGGTCGTCACCTTCGACCAGGCGCATGGGCCGATCCGTTCGGTCGGCTACCGCATCGGCCCGGTGGCCTATTCCAGCGACGTATCCGACCTGGACGAGGCGGCCATCGGGGCGGTGCGCGGCTGCGACCTCTGGATCGTCGACGCCCTGCGCTGGACCCCGCATCCGACCCACGCCCATGTCGACCGGACGCTGGACTGGATCGCCCGGGCGCAGGTGAAGCGGGCGGTGCTGACCAATCTGCACCTCGACCTGGACTACAATGCCCTGAAGGCCGCCGTGCCCGCCAACGTCGACGTCGCCCATGACGGCTGGACGGCGCGGCTCTCGTTTTAGACCCGGAGCGCCCCGATGAAACGCCTTCTCTCCCTCGTGTTCGGCCTGACCGCCCTGTTGCTGGCCCCGGCGGCGACCGCCCAGCCGGTGCCGGTCGAGGGGGATTTCACCGCCCCGGCCATTACCCTTGCTTCGGGCCAGACGTTGCCGGAACTGCGGATGCACTACCGGACCCTGGGGCAGCCGCGACGCGGATCTGACGGGCGGATCGGGAACGCCGTCCTGCTGCTTCACGGCACGGGCGGGACGGGTGCCCAGTTCCTGTCGCCGCAGTTCGCGAGCGAGCTGTTCGGACCCGGCCAGCCGCTGGATACGGCGCGCTATTTCATCATCATGCCCGACAACCTCGGTCACGGCGGCTCCTCACGACCGTCGGAAGGCCTGCGAGCGCGATTTCCGGAATACGGCTATGCCGACATGGTCGAGGCGCAGCGGCGTCTGCTGGTCGACGGTCTGGGGGTGGAGCGGGCGCGGCTGATCCTCGGCACCTCGATGGGCTGTATGCACATCTTCGTCTGGGCGGAGACCCATCCGGATTTCGCCGAGGCCCTGATGCCCATGGCCTGTCAGCCCACCGCCATCGTGGGCCGCAACCGCCTGTGGCGGACCATGCTCAAGGACGCGATCCGCAGCGATCCGGCCTGGGCCGGTGGGGACTATGCGGAGCAGCCGGTCAATGGCCTGCGCACGGCGGTCGATCTTCTGCTGCTGGCGGGCTCGGCGCCGATGGCCATGCAGCGGGATCTGGCGACACCGGCGGCGGTGGACGGCTACCTGGCCGCGCAGATGGACCGACGCTTGCCGGCGCTGGACGCCAACGATCTCTGGTACCAGGTCAACGCCTCGTTCGACTACGATCCTTCCGGCGGGCTGGAGCGGATCACGGCCCCGATGACCTGGATCAACTCCGCGGATGACTTCATCAATCCGCCCGAGCTGGGACTGTCGGAGCAGTTCGTCCCGCGGATCGCCGGCGTCCGCTACCGGCTGGTTCCCAACAGCGCCGGCGGCAAGGGGCACGGGACCCACACCTGGGCGGTGTTCTGGAAGCAGGACCTGATCGACCTGCTGGCGCGGACGGAACACTAAAGTCGCCGACCTGGTGAGCCGACGAAGACCTCAGTAGCCGAGTGTCCGTCCCTGTCTTCGACATTGATCTTGAAATGAGGGACGTGTTTGGAGGTCGTCCCGAAACGGGCGGTCGCCAGCTTGAACGACCACGGCTCGACGCCGTGTTTCCCGCAAAGTTCATCGAAGGCGGTGCGGTACAGGGCGACGGCGCGTTGAAGGCTTTCGGAGGCCTCACCCTCGATGATCTTCCCGGTCAGAAAATCCACAGCGAGCATTCCACCGGGCGACCGGCCGGCCTCTCCGTAGATGTCCATGTCGTAAACGCCGATCATCAGCCCGATGCCGCTGCCGAGCGAGTCCGCGGCGTTGTGGACGACGCTCTTCAGGACACCGAACTTCATCCCGCGAGCAACCGCGCCGCCTGCGGGGCGAAATAGGTCAGCACACCGGCGCAGCCCGCGCGCTTGAAGGCGTGCAGGCTCTCAAGGATGGCGCGGTCCTCCTCGAGCCAGCCGTTGGCCATGGCGGCGCGCATCATCG
>CAZFQC010000003.1:26380-57273 GCA_964520795.1 uncultured Brevundimonas sp. | reverse complement strand
GGATGGAGCGGGACATCCTAAAAAAAGCCGCGCTCATCTTCGGAGCGGCCTCCCGGTGAAGTTCGGGTTCGTTGATGGGCATCGTCAGGTCTGGCCGGTTCGCGTGATGTGCGCGGTCCTGGGTTTGTCGGCCAGCGGCTACTACGCCTGGCGCGGTCGCCCCGAGAGCCAGCGGTCTGTCGCCAACCGCGCCCTGACCGAGGATATCCGGCTGATCCATGCCGAGAGCAGCGGCTGCTACGGCTCGCCTCGCGTCCACGCCACCCTGCGGCGGCATGGCCGTCGGGTCGGTCGGTCCCGCGTGGAGCGGTTGATGCGCCGCGCTGGCCTGCGGGGCCTGGCCGCTCTGCCGCGACGGGCCAGGACGACCGACAGCCGTCATGGCTATCCCATCGCTCCCAACAGGCTGGCCCGCAACTTCCAGGCGGCGGCCCCCAATCAGATCTGGCTCGCCGACCTCACCTACATCCCGACCGGCGAAGGCTGGCTCTACCTCGCCGCCATCCTCGACATGCACACGCGCAAGATCGTGGGCTGGTCCATGCGTCAGACCCTGCACACCGAGATCGCGCTCGACGCCCTCAACATGGCCGTCGAACGCCAGCGGCCCGCGCCCGGCCTGATCCACCACTCCGACCGCGGGATCCAGTATGCCGCCGAGGCCTATCGCTCCGCCCTGGCCCGATCAGGGATCACCCCGTCCATGAGCCGAAAGGGCGACTGCTGGGACAATGCCCCGATGGAGAGCTTCTTCCACACCCTCAAAACCGAGCGTGTCCATCACCGCGTCTACGCCACCAGAGACCATGCGCGGCGGGACCTGTTCGGATACATCGAGGGCTTCTACAATCCCCGTCGCCTGCACTCGTCACTGGGCTACATCAGCCCCGTCGAGGCCGAACGCAGAGCGGCATAACCCCGTCCACTTTTGCGGGGGAAGATCACCTTTTCTCAGCATGCAGGCGACCAATATCGGCTTGGTCGACGCATTCCTAAACATCCTGGAGAGTCGATTGATGCGCGAGCGGTTCGCCCAGGACGGCACGCCGCTCGACACCGCCTTCGTGCTCGCCCAATCGCAGATGTGGATCTTCGCGACATACGAACTGTTGCGCACGTGGAAGCAGCGGGCCAAGGACACGATCAAGCTGATCGAAAACGGCGGGATCGAGGCGCGGCTGGCTAAGCTGCAAAAGCCCCTTAGCTACCGACACACGGCGCGCGAGATGCGGGCGCACCAGTTGCGGAAGATCGCGGCTATGCCCAGCGCTTTGGACGTGCTCGACGCGGACCTGCGGCGGATCCACGTGACCTTCGGGCTGATGGAAGCGCTGCGGATGACGCTGGCCAAGCATGAGGTGCCCAAGGTGAAGGACTCCGTGGCCTTCGCGCCGGGGTATGGCCGGATCAATATGTGGAACGGCTCGATCGATTTCGAGCTATCGACCGACGTGGGAATATTAGAGACCACGAGCCATCGTGAACTGGCCGAAGGACTTCGACATATTTTTGATGGGCCGCCGCAGACCTGGAACGAGCTCGCGAGCTTCAACGACTACCTGAAGGGCCGCCGGCGTCGTTTTCGGCTCCATGACCATTTTACAACTTCAATTTCTGGAGCTTCGCCCAATAGCGGTCGTTCCGAACGGCGGCGTTGAGTCATGAGGCGGTTGGCGACGGATGTCCGACAAATGCCAGTAGCGGCGGCTGGGCTACAAACGTCCGAGATGCGCCAACAGCGGACATTAGGGCCTCTCCTGAAAGCCGACATTTCAAGGAGGAGCTCAAGGCCCGTTTTCGAGTCCGGTGCCTATTTCGCACACCGACCCATTTTAGATCTTCACGCGGCTCTTTCGCTGGGGTTGGCGCTCAAGCAGCCTGGCTGGATGGTCGCCTGCACATCGTCGCCGGAAGCGCCAATCGCGGCGGCGGCCCAGAACTCGACGACCACCTGAGCGCATCATCTAGGCGAACAACGTCGGCATCTCGCGTCGGAGCTTTGCTGTAAGCTCATGATCGGGGAACCGCTCGATCGCGGACGTCCACGTCGCGACGGCGTTGGGAATGTCACCTGTGTTCCAATAGACGCCGCCTAGGTTGAACATCGCTAGGTCGTAGTCTGGATCCAGCTCGATCGCCTTCACGTAGGCAGCGATCGTCCCGACTGTTTTTCCGCCCCCCTCATAGGCGATGGCCAGTTGGAACCAACTCATGGCGTCGGGCTGCAGGACGTGCGCCTGCTCGAATACGATGGGTAAAGCTTCATCGTGTCGGCCGAGAAAGTTGAGCGCGGTCCCCAGGCAGTAGCCGAAGTGGCCGCCCTCAAGCTCGTAGGCCTTGCGGAAGCAGCGTTCCGCTTCCTCCCAATCATCATCATCTTGAGCCCAATGCCCAAGCCGATCCCAAGGCAGGGCTTGGTCGGCCTCATCGACGTGCGCGATATGCCGATCGAACGCTTCACGGAAAGCGCCGTAGCGCCCGATGTCGTGACCTGCACTGCGGAGATAGAATTTGGTCAGCAGCAGCTCGACGCGCGCACGGCCGTCGTCTGGAAAGGCTGCGATGTAGCGCTCCCAGAAGCTTGCGGCCTGGATGGCGTTGTCCACGTTCGCCCGGCCGAAGCTGGCGACTTGGCGCGCGCACCACGGCCAGACCCAAGGCCATCGGCCAGAGGTGCCGATCAGTCTATTGATCTCTCGGAAGGCGCCGCGGCCGTCGCCGAGGTTGAATAGAGCGTTCGCCCGCCACCCGGCGACCCCCAAGCCCTTGCCGAGCTCTTCATCAGCAAAAACGACCCGGTCAAAGTGGGCCAGCGCGTCCTCGAACTGTCCGAGATGGAATTGATGGTTGCCCATCGCGTAGTGGGCTTCGGCCAGATCCGGGTCCAGCCGCAGCGCTTTATGATAGTGCTCCACCGCCTTGTCCTGGTCGCCGAGACGCTCGTAACTCGTGCCCAGGTTCTTGTGCACCTGAGCCGCGAGGCCCGGCAGTTCTGCAACGCCAGGATCACACAGCGCGACCAGGTAGGCCTGCTTCGCCGCTTCCTCATCGCCCAAGGCCGAGTGAGCATTGCCGATCGTATAAGCCAGACTCCCGGGCTGCACGCGCCCGGCGCCCACCTTAGCGACGAAATACGGAATAGCGGCCTGAATCCGCTCCGGGTGGCTGCTCGCTTTCGCCAGCCCAAGGTTCGTCTCGGCCATGTAGGCTGGCCCGAACGCATCGCTGTCAGCGCCCAGCACCGCCGCAAACGCCTCGAAACTGCCGCTTATCACGAGGTCAGCGTTCTCTTTGTAGAGCTGCGCCAGAAGTTCGCCCGCGCGCTCGGGATCCTCCGGTACGTGCACCTCTGGAATGGAGCGGCGAATGCTGCTCGCCACCCTGGAAGGATCGTCCCGTGTCTGCTGGATTCGCCGATCTCTTGAACTGGTTGAGTCGGACCGCGTCAGGTCGGCGATCCGTTGAAGCCGATCGACCGTGAGTTCCTCGATGAACGAGACCGTCAGGGTGTGTTGCTCGGTCCAGTTACCGCCCCCGTGCTCGTACTTGCGCAGCACGTCATCAACGAAGGCGACCCGCAGAGATGCGGTCGGCAGATGGTAGCAGACATAGAAGCTGTAAGGCTGCGCCAGCAGATAGTTCAGGTTCGTCCGGCTGACATCGACGCTGACCGCTCCATTGGCGTTCAGCGCCTTTTCCGTGCCCTTCAGTTGGACATGGACCCGGACGTTGGTGGCCTGGCCTTGGACGATCACCTCAATCTGGCAATCGGTCCCATAGTCCTTGGCGTCCGTCGTCTGGAGGACGAAAACGCCGCTCTCGTTCAGCCGCGACCGGAACGCGACAATGGCCGCTTCCTCGACCTCGTGGCTGCGAGGCCGGCGGGGCAGATCGTCGAAAGGGCTCATGGCTTCACCAGGACGTCACGGCGGCGAGGTCTCGCTGCGACTTCGCCTCGAGTGCATCCACCTTGACCTGATCGAGGTCAAAGGCCCCGGCCCCCGGTGGAGCCCCGCGGGCCGTATCGGACTGCCAACGCCAGAGCGCCTCGTTGTACGCGGACATTTGAAGGCAGAAGCGGATCGCCTGCCTGTGGCCTGGATCGTCGAAATCATGGGTGATCATGTCGACCCGGCGCCACCACGCGGCCAGGAACCAGTGGTGGGACGCGTAGTCATAAAAGGCGGCGGCCTGATACTGGCTGGCGTGCCGCTCCAAGCCTTTGTACTCCGTATTGTTCTTCGCGGCGACGCGTGCGTCGGCGATCAGCGGCCGGTTGTCCGCCCAGGGAAAACTGTCGCGCATGCAGGGAAAAAGCTTGGACAGGCCGTTTGGCCCTGCGAAATGCTGTTCAACAAGCGCGCGCGCCTTGGCATCGTATTCGGGCAGCCAGACCCAACGGTCTTCCAGCGCAGTGTCCACCTTGTTGTCTCCAAGCGATCAATCTTGAGCATGAATACTGAACCTTCTCCGCCCAATCTTGCAATCGATCCCTCGGGGCCGATGGTCGTCGACTTTCTTCGCTGCAACGGCCTGACGGCGACACCCGAGTTTATCCCCTACGAGCCGTTCGGCTACGAAGAGAACTACTGCCACATCTCCACGAAACATCGCGTGCTGACCGCCGGCGGCAAGCGCGTCCATGGCTGGGCCCTCTGGGAGTTTCAGGACCTCATCATCGGCGAATTCCACAGCATCTGGGAGCGGCCAGACGGCACGCTCATCGACGTGACGCCTCCGAAGTTCGGAGCGAACCGGGTCCTATTTGTGCGTGATCCCGCCTGCGCCATAGAGGAGGCGAACGGCGCCTACCTTCTCCACACCGACCGGACATCCTGGCCAGAACTTCCCTTTGTGTTCCAAGGTGCCCCGAGCGAATACTCGCACTGGCTTCTGGCGCCGGATCATGCCGATCTTGTCCGCTATTGTCAGGTGCTCGGCCTACCCGACACGTCGCCGATGCACGACGCCGCGGGCTAAACGGAGCGGAGCGGATCTTAACGATGGGTCCCATTTCTGCGAATGCCGCTTAGGCGCAAAGCGCCCTGCCCTACCCAACGTGGCAGTTCAGCTATGCGCCAGAAGCGGACATTTGCCTGATGCTTAGCTGCAGACGTCAAAGTCGCCGCTGCAGAATGTCCCATTCCGACGCTATGCATTAATCAGTCGCGCCTCCGCGCCAACTTTACATTCGCTCATCAGCCGCGCCTTCCAGACCGCCGCCGAGCGTCAGGCGGAACCAATCAGGGAACCGACCGTGGATCGCTAAGGCGAGCAGGACGCGGCTCACCAACTTATCCGATCCTACCAAGTCTAAGACGGCCTTGTTGGACAGCATTCCGGAGTGAACCGCTTTGGATCGAGCGTGGTACAGATCCTTGATGCCCTCGAATACGCTGAGCCGATCCTCGACATCTTTGCCAACCAGCCAAGCCGCGCGGGTCCCGATCTTTTGGATGATTTCAGTATTGCCAGACCCCACGCCGTGCATGAGAGCGATCTCGATCGCCATTCCCAGCTCCAAGGTTCGGTCGACGTCGCTCAGTGCCACACGGGAGCGTCCAAGGCGGTCTATGGCGCGCTCCAGCGCGCTCGCGTCTTCAAAGCGTCCTAGCGCCGCGAATGCCTGGGCAACTCGGGTCGCCTCCACAGGAAAGTTCACGCGCGGCCGAACCTGGATCGGACGTTGCGCTGAGTTGAACCTGCCGCCAGTGAAGGCAGCAGACTCATCCGGCCGGAAAAGAGACAGGGGCAACTCGACGGGGCCTTGGCTCGCGAGCAGGCAGGCCAGACGAACCTTTGTCCGAACGACGTCCCGTGTAGCGGAGGGTTTGGACGTCATCGCCGGCGCCGTCGGCATGGTGTCGTCGGAATTCCGCCGTTCGAACGCAGGCGTCACGGTGAACGACTGACGCAGCAGAGCGGTCCCCTCTGGCGGGAACTCCATATTGAATGGCCAGCTCACGGGCCAGCTCACACCATCAACTAGCTCCGGCGTCGGCGTGAGCGTGGTACCGTCACCAAGGTCGCAAGGGGCGTCGAGCGCCACACCGAGGATCGGCGACTCCTCTACATAGTTCGTGGAGTTGCGCTCAACCTCAGCCTTAAACGCGGCGATGACCTGTTCGGCGTCGAGGCCCGCGACGAGACGTCGAACCGTCCAAGTGCCAAAGGCACCGCTTGCGGCCACTCGGCCGTCATCGCCGGTGAAGATCCAAACATTGCTGTAGACGTTGAAAGGTTCAACCTGAGATAGGGCCCGATCCAGCTCACGCCCTGCTGGTTCATGCCATTGGGCGAACTCCTTCCCGCGCCGAATTTTGTCTAATTCCGTCCTCGCGGCGTTGATCAAATCAATCGCGTTCGGCGTTTCCATCGTCGACCCTCACGCCTGCCGATTCACAGATTTCCTTATGTCTACGTTTCGGCAAGCTTTGTCGTTGCGGTCGCGACCTTGCAGGCGATCACATTGCCCACGAGGCGTTGCGCCGCGTGCCGGGCAGAGAGCATCACCACAAGATAGGCAACCAGACAGAACCCTGTTAGCCCGAGCGCGCCGCCCCAGGTTTGCACGTCGACAAGAGCCAAGAGCGGACTGATCAGCGTCAGGAGCAGCAGCAGTGCCGCGCAATCCCTCAGAGCCAAGTATCTCCGATGAGCATCGGACACGGATGACTCGCCTTCCAACTCCTTGAGCCAGCGGTACCAGCGCGCGTTCTGTTGCGCGCCGGTTTCAGGTCCCGCCGGCGATATCGCCGCGAGCGTCTCGGCGTCTATGCGGGGGTCCCGCGGAGCGAGCTCGGAGAACGCCCGATGCCCGGGCAAAGCGTTCCGCACGCGCCAGAAGACCAGCGTCGCCTTCAGTCCGGGCGGTGCAAGGTCCTGGAACACCAAGAGGATAAGGCCGGCTATACCAGCGGCCGCCCCGTGCTGGACGAGGTTTTGGACGAGGTCGGCTTCCTGGAGCCCCACCAGACTTGCCGCAGCCGCGTACACGGTCAGGATCGGCAGGAGATAGCGGACCCCCAGACCAGACTTGAGACTCTCGGTCATCAGCTCACCTTGAGATGCGCTTGGACATCGTCCTCGGCAACGATCAGCATCAGGGTCGGACGAAGGAAGGGCGCGTCTTCAACGTGATGCGCCTGATGCGTGCGGTAGTCGCGACCGGACATGGCCGCCGAGCCCTTCGGGTGGCTGTGCCAGGTTCCACAGAGATAGAGGCGCCCACGCGTTTTGCGCAGCCAGCGCCGTTCTTCTGGAGTCGCGCCGGCCGGCCCGAGCCTGAGCGTGGTTTCGTCCGCAACGGTATCCGGCGGGCGTCCACTCGCAAGGACGACGGTGATGACCTTCCGGGCCGGATCCCAGACGCCATAGAGATATCCCCCGGTCTCGTCCGGCAAGACCTCCTCTCGCAGTGCCTGCAGACGGCCTGCCGCCTCGGCATCGAGCCGTACGGTCCAGTCTTTGGCAGTGGCCGGCGTCAGGACCCGGAACGGCGCCACGGCATGCCACGACCACCCTTTGGGCAACCCTCGATCATCGACCGGGTTGAGCCCAAAGCCGGACTTCGCATCCGGCCGGACGACGACGGCGGTCGCCGCCGCTGCGTGAAGTTGCACAACCGAATTCGCCAGCCGCGTGGTCTGGGAGGTGCAGCCGAAGCCGTACAGCAGGGGATCCGGACCCAGCGGGAAACGATCCTCAAGATCGAGCCATGCGGCGACATCGGGATCGTCAATGGCGCGCACGTACAGCCGGACCATCAGGTCCGACAATCCCGGCCCCTCGGGATGGGAGACGAAGGTCACGCCGAGTCGGCCTTCGTGGAACATCTCACTGCGGATGATCGAGCCATGGCCCCGCGCCTCGGGGTGATCTAGGGCCAGACGAACCCGCTCGTCGGCGGTGGCATCGACGACAAGCCAGCCCTTCAGCCGGTCCGCCAGGACATTCGGAGGCATGGCGCAGATGTCCTCGTCGTGGATCTCACAACGCACGGCGTTGTCCGCCCCGTAAATGTCGCTGACGAGCCCGCGCGCTTGGGCGACCTTCCTGCTGTAACCGTCCGCGAAGCGAGCCGTGTTGCGCGCAAGGTTGTGGGCGTGGAGGCGATCATGGTCCTGAACGAGGATGTCGGACGCTCCGCCCCGCACCAGATTGTTGAGGATGGCGCTGCCGAGCGCCCCAGCGCCCAGCACCGCCACCGGAGGCAGCTCCGGCATCCCGGACACCCACCGGAACAGGCCCGGTTCGGGCGGATGGTCGCCGATGATAGTGCGCACCTCCGCGTCCGCCGGAGGATAGGGCTCCGACAGCTTCCAGCTGACAATCAGCGCGCGCAACTCCAGTCGACGGGCTGCCGCGTCGGCGGAATAGCCGTAGAAACTCTCCATGATCGGTGTCGGGCGTCGAACGCCAATGACGACAACGATCGAGCGACGGCCTTCGGGATGCTCGTGCTTGAAGTCGCACTCAGCGGTGAGGAGTTCTCCCAGAGCCGTCTCCAATGGCTGCCTTAGCCCGATCGTATCGAGTCCCGCTCGCAGCTCGTCCCAAGTCCGCCAGTCCTCGAAGATTGGATCGGTCTCGACGGCGGCCGGCCCGGGCCAGACGAAGATCCAGGGCACGGCCAGTCGCTTGTCGTTTTCACTCCGCGCCCCAAGGAAGGCCCGCATCTCATCGACGGCCACCGCCCCCGGCGCCAGCAGGACCGCGAGGTCCGGATCGGCCGTACGCAGAACGGTTACGCCGAACGCGCGGTCCTCGTCTGGATGGGCGTGGGCGTACTCCTGAAAGAAGGCCGGCGGGACCTGACCAAAGCGAAGCTTCTGGCCGAAGCCGAACGGAACGGGCTCCCAGCCGTCCGCCATGAGCGAGCCGGTCTTGGCGTCCCGCATGAAGGTGCGCAACCGCTCCATCAGGGCCTCAATACCGCCGCGCTCGTATATTGGTTGCATCCCGCCCAATGCCAGGCAAGGAACAGCCGGATAGCCGGGCGGCCCCGAGCAGAGATGCCCCACGTTCCGGGGAAAGTCCTGTCGGTCGCACAGGATGTTACGCGGCGCTGCTTCTCCGAAGCGTCGTCCGTCCGCGTAAACGAAATGAACGGTCTCGACATCGCGGATGTCGACGGTGGGTGCCTCCACCGTGGGCTCGGTCCGAATGTCGAAGGTTAGCGTGGTGACCTCGCCCTCGGTGGACAACCGGACAGTCTCGGCAACCACGCCCTTGGATGAGCGTACCCGGAGCAACTCGAGCCGTTCGAGGTAGTCCGGCCGCGCCCCTGCGGCACCGTCAGCCATAGGATCCCCCGCCGCCAACCGAAGCGCCGCTGCCCGCCAGGCCCGCGCGCGCTGGGGTCCCGCTTGCTGCCAAGCTCGGCCCGAGCCGCGTCAGGTTGAACTCGACATGCGCGGGCTTGTCGTCGGCGGCGTTTCCGCCCGTGCAGCGGAACCGCGCCCGGACCTCGTCGTCGATCTCCCCTTCCCCCGCCAAGATGCGGAGGTAGCGTTGCTTGGCGTGCCAGGACGGGGGCGTCGGCCCGCCTCGAACGACCCTGCGGCTGCTGGCCACCACGAACCCCTTACCGCGCTGTTCGCCCAGCGCTTTGAGAGCTTCGGCGGACTCTTCGAACTCCTCGTCGATGCATCCGCCATTCCACACCCGGCCGATCGATCGGCGCGAACAGTGGTGGGGCGCGATCAGGACATGCCAGGCCAGATATTCCGGATTGTCGGCGTGAACCTCGGCCTCCAAGCGTTCCAGCACTTCGACGGAGGTGTCGCCGAGGATCAGGAACTGGTTGAATCCCCAGTCGCGCTTGATAGTCCACTGGATCACCAAGCTGGTGGGATTGGACGACGTCGGCGGGCATCCGTCCGGTGCCTCGGGAATGTCCCACTCCGCAGGCGTGGGCGCGAGCAGTCTCCACTGGAACCCGTCGGTGACCTCTCCCGAGGTATGGGTCGTGGTGTCCATGATCTGCAAGCGATTGCCGGCGCGCTGCCCGTCCTCCGTGCTCTGGAGGCGCCGCCGCCTCTTGATCTCATCGACAAGCGGACGGGCCTGCTCGGTGACGTAATGCGGGTCCGCGCCATAGGGCGTGCACCAGATCTCATCGACGATGATCTTGGGCTCGCTGTCTTCCGGATCAGGATCCCATGCGTCGGGATGACCGCAGTGAAACAGCTCGCAGAAGCCACCGACGTGGTCCTTGTCCGGGTGCGTCGAGACAAAGATATCGAGATGGTTGTCATCGCAGGCCTTGCGCACCTCCGGCGCGAAGTCCGGGACATCGTCATTCGCCGCATCCTCGGCTTGGCCGCGGCGGTAGTGAACGTCGGTCATGACCACCTTGCGGTGGGCTTCCATCAGGATCGCGTCTCCGCAGCCAGCCGCGAAAACAGTAGCCTTGAAATCACCCCGCACGACGCCCTCCAGTCTCCGATATCGGCAATTTTTGAAGAGATGGGATGGCTACGAGTTAGCGCAAGATGCAGTGAGAACAAAAAGTGATCAGCACCAGATCTGGTTGCAATTGCCGTGACGCTTGGTCGCCCGTGCGGCCAAACTTGTTTCGCATCACTCCAGGCCCTTCGGCATCGGGCCAAGAGCGGAGTTGCTGAACGGCTGCAATGAGTGAGAGGAAGACCAAGATCAATCGATGGCAAGGAGCTCGTCGATCCGATCTTCGTAGAGTGACGCCAACATAACGACGTCGCCCTCGTCCCGCCTCGCTTGGTGGAAGGAGCGTTGCGTAGCGCGAAGGGCCGTGCGGTCGCGCGACAGCGCCATAGCGCGGGCATAGGCGACGGCCAAAGTGCGATCGAGCACAGCTAAGTCAGGCGAGCGGCAGATCGAACGTTCCGATACAGTACGGGCCGCCCCGCAGTCGTAGCTAGGCCCGGTGGCGTTTAACGGCGCGACATATACCTTCGCCGCATAGCCATGCTCGCCGAGGAACCACTGCAGCGCCTCGGGGAAGGTCGAGAAGGTCATCTCCGCGCCCGTCGGGCAGCTGCCCGAGGTACGGACCCGGCACGCGGTCGGCAGCTGCCAGTCCGAGACCTGGTCGTAGGCGTTCAGCATCTCGGTCCAGGCGACGTCAAGCCGCCCTGCCCGGGCGGCGGACGCCACATAGGCGGCGCAGGCACCGTTCGACTTCTCCAGACAGGCGCTCCGGCTATTCGCTGCTGCCTGTTCATAGATCGGCCGGTAGGTCGCCGCCCTGGAAACGTCCTGAACGCGGCCGCCAACGATCTTCTGGATGACCGGAGGGGCCCAGCTCTCCGCGTAGGAGGCGAAGGCGTACAGAAAGGCTTGGTCGGCGAAGCGGAACTCCTTCACGCCGTCGCCGTCGAGATCCTGCGGCATGGCGGGTGTGTCGCCATCCCAGCTCCCGAGGTCGTAGGATCGCCACTGCCCGTCGCGCCTTTCGAGCACGGTGACGAGGCTGCAGCAGTGGGCTCCGCCACTGAACAGGCTCACCAGCACCTGCGGGACGGGAGACTTGGCGTCCAGGTGGGTGACGGCAAATGCGGCGTTGGCCGCGTAGCCCGTCCCGACTCCGGTGACTTCGGTGGTGGCGCCTGTCGCGTCGGTCAGGCGGATGCGGGGCGCATAGAGCCCGCTGGAGTCCAAGCTGGACGAGGCCTCGATTCGGTAGCCGCCGATCCGGTGTTCCGTCGAGCCGTGACTGCTCTCCCATTCGACCCAGACATCCATCGGATCCGTATCGGGCGCCGCAGTCGCCGCCAAGATCACGGGCGCTGCCAGAGGTCGCGCCTCGCTCTGGGGGTTCGGGCCATCGGCGGCCTTCAGCAGGCCGAATACGCCCAAGGCCGCGAGCGCCAGGCCGGCGACCCATAGGCCCTTTCGGTGTGGGGGCTCGGGGTTGGAAAACGGGTCGGGCCGTTCGGGCGTCATTGGTAAGCTAGTGTGCCGGCCAGGCGACCGGCACGTCGATTTGCTGGCCGATAAAGCCGGAGAACGCGCCGTCGATGCGCATCCGGTAGAGCGCCGAAGCGCGAACGGCGGCCTGACCGTAACGGCTGCCCAAGGGGGCCTCAGAGATCGAGACGCATTCGGTCAAGGTGCCGTCATCCTGGACGCGGCAGCGGACCGTGGCGAGGCCGGCGCGTCCGCCCGCCGGCGAGGGGCGCAGGCGTTCGAGGTCGGCCGCAGTCGGCCGGTCGAGCCATTCGGGAGCAGCAGGCCTCGTGGCCGCTACAGGCTCCGAGGGCTGGGCGCCGGCGACGGGCGCAGGCGCACTGTCCGGCTGGGGTCGCGGCGGCGACGGCGCGGCGCCGAGAGAGGGTTCGGCGGTGGTGATGCCGAGAGCGTCGAGCGTCTCCAGGTCTAGGTAGCCCGTGACCCGCAGGCCGCCCGCGGTCTGAAAGGCGCGCAGGCTGGACCGGGTGCGCTCGCCCAGCAGGCCGTCGATGCCACCCGAATCATAGCCGCGAACCGTCAAGGCGGTTTGCACGCGGCGCACGATCTGCCGGATCTCCGACTGGGTGAAGGCCCGGCCGGAGAGGCGGTCGCTGGGGACCGACGCTCCCGAGGAGACAAAGGGTCGCGTCGTGTCGGGAGCGGGCGTCCGGGGCGGCGGCGGAGCGTACAGCGGCGCGATCGTTGAAGGCGGCGTCGATCGAGGCGCGGACGGAGCCGGGGTCGTTCTGCGGGGCGCAGGCGGGATATAGCGCGGAGCCGGCGGGGCCGGCGCGCGATACCCGCCACTCCCCGAATAGTGGGAGCGGTGCGAGCTATGGCTGCGGTGGCTGGAGTGGCTCCGGTGCTGGGCGAGCTCGAGCAGCCGCTTGGTCTGGGCCGGGTCGCGCCAGAATGTCGGACTCCGTTCCGCGTGGTTCGGGCCCTTGTCCACGGACAGGGCCGCATCGGGCGCGGCGAGGGCAAGGTCCGGCGCGGCGAATGGGCTGGCTGCGCCGAGCAGCAGGGCGAGGTGGTCACGCCAGTTCATGCGGCTGTCTCCAGAAGCTTTAGAGGCCGGACGGCGCGGCTGCGCCAAGCGGGACCGGCGGAGGCGAAAAAGCCGCTGCACGACGCAACGAGCTCGCAGCCCTCGCACTCGGGGGCGAAGGTGTTCTTCCAGTCAGAGATTGACTGCCGGGCATAGGGCCACAGAGACTCGGGCAGGACGCAGAGGGGCAGGTTGTAGATCGAGACCGGGAGCCCCCGGTGGGCGAGGAAGAAGACGGCGTCGGCCAAAGGCTCGAGGTAGTCGGCCGGGTCTATCCAGAGCCGCTCGCGGTTGGCCTTGGCGTAGCCCATGGGCTCAAGGCCCATCAGCGCCACATGCTCCACGAACGGAAGACGCCGGTAAATATAGGAGGCCAGCTGCGGCAAGCGATCCACGGTCAGGGCGTGCAGCACCACCCGCAGCTCGATCCGGGCTCCGAGACGGCCGAGCTCGTAGAGACCCTGGATAGTCTCGTCGAAGGCGCCGTGGGCATCGACGACCTCGTCGTGGAGTTCGGCATGGTCGGCGTAGAGGGGCACGCCCCAAGTCAGGGAGGGATGGCCGCGGTCGCCCAGCGAAGCCGCAATGGCCGGGTCGCAGAAGGTCCGGCCGTTGCTGAGGATGTGCAGATGGGTGTCCGGGAGGCGACGGGCGCAGGCGTCGATCAGCCGGCCGAGGTCGTCGCCGAGCAGGGTGGGTTCGCCGCCGCTGATCCCCAGCTGGGCTTCGTCCGGGTCGATCAGCTCGATCAGCCGCCGCAGCTCGGCGACCCGCCAGCCATCGTCGTCGGTTCGCGGCGGCTGGGAGCACATCAGGCAGCGGCTGTTGCAGCGCTCCGTGGCGAACAGGGTATTTGCGGCGGATCCGCGCCGGTACATGACGGAGACCATGGTCGAGCCGGGCCGCACCCGCACGACGTCGCCCGGCTGGATCACGGCCGGATCGCGGGGCCGGGAGATCGTCAGGCCCGTCCCCTCGCCTTCGTCTGCGAACACGCTGCCGGCGTAGCCGGGCGCCGCGGCTTCCCAGAGAAGCACGTCCCCGGATGGGTACGTCCCTCGCACCGCCTCCTCGAGCGTCAGCACCTTGTAAAGGCCGACCTCCGCCGCGCCGTCGACCCGGGCGTGGGTGTGCAGCGCCAGGCTCATCGGTCGACCCAGCCGGGCTGGAGCACCTCATGGCGGGGCTTACGCAGGGCCCAGGAGGTGAAGGTCGCCAAGGTCGCGGCGTCCGCGTCCGCGAGGCGGTTGAACAGGAGCCGGAACAAGGCCGTGTGCTTCGAGCAGTGTTCGCTGCTGGTGCGGTCGCCGACGGGATCGCCCTGGACCGACGCATGGTAGACCGGGTCCGCGCCGCAGAAGGGCACGAAGGCGCAGGTCGAGCAGCCGGGCAGGGTCTCGGCCACCGCACCGGTCGCCAGCCACTGCATCGCCGGCGAAGCCATCAGCGCTTCGAAGGACTGGCTGATATGACCAAGGGCGAACCGGGCGTCGCCGGTCCGCGCCGCCATCCGCGCCTCGTCGGCCGGATAGACTTGGCCGTCGTAGTCGTAGACCAGCACGCCGAGTCCGGCGCCGGCGGGCGACCGCAGATCGACATAGCCGGAATGGAACGGCGTCAGGATGTGGCGCAGCAGGATCGAGGCGTAGGTCTCCTCGAAGGCCTCGCCCCGGGCGTTGAGCTCCAGGATGTAGTCCAGCGCCGCCTCGTAGAAGGCGATGAACTCCGCCATGTCGTAACCGATGGCCCGGCGGGTCTTGAGGGCGAAGCCGTAGGGACTGATCGGCCGCAGGAAGATCGAGGGGAAGCCCAGCTCGCGGTAGTGGTCGATCAGGCGGACCGGATCGCCGAGGGCGACGCGGGTCAGGGTCGGAAGGGCGCTCACCCCCTCCTCGCCGAGCACGGCCCGGGCGCGCTCGAGGGCCGCCATGGTCCGGGTCCAGCTGTCCCGCGTCGGATTGGGGCGATTGCGGTCGTGCACGTCCGCCGGACCGTCGATCGAGGTGGACAGGCGGATCTGATGCTCGCGGCAGAACGCCAGATCCTCGTCGGTCAGGTGATGCAGGGTCGAGACCATGGAGAAGGTCAGGCGGCGGTCTTCGGTCTCGTTGCGCGTCAGGGCCAGCTCGACGATCTCGCGGACGCGGTCGAACCGGAGCGCCGGCTCTCCGCCCTGGAACTCCAGGGTGAGGTCGCGCGCCGGGGACTCGAACACCCGGGCCACCGCATGGGCGGCATCGTCGGATGACATGTCGAAGCCCGTCGCGTCCACCGCCGCCCGCGACACCTGGCAGTACTGACAGCTGTGGTCGCAGCGCAGGGTGACCACGAAGATGTGGAGCGAGGGTCCCTCTAGGAGGAAGGATTTGCGCGTTGCGTGGGCGGCGCGCTCGAGGTCGCTCCAGGCGTCCGGGCCGCGGTCATCCAGAAGACTGCGGGCTTCGAGGTCCCGGTAGCGCGGCTCGGAGCGATCCAGGGTGCTCGCCATAAGCCGGGCATGGGTCGGCGCGTCGAGCACGGCGTAGTCGCCGAAGTCGTTGCTGACCAGCACGCGGCGGCCGTCGTCATCCAGCAGTGTCGAGCGTCGCAACTGGGCCTCCCCTCCCGTTACGGTTGAGACTCAACGCCCTTTGGTCATCGGCAGCAAGGGAAATCCTTAGGAATAGGATGAGCGAGGGCCGATCGACCCATTATCCGGTTCGAGCCAGCACCGGTCGCACTGGATCTAGGTTCCTGTGCTGGCCCGAGAGCGGACTCCGTAGAGGTCCTCTATGAGTCATCAGCGGTACGTGGCTAGCGAGCGCACAGTCCAAGATAGCTATCGACGGGGCTCAAGCAGGCGCGCTGGCCCAACGTCCAGTGCGCCTGCGATCGCTACGATCGTTTCGAGGCTGGGATTCTCCTCACCGCGCTCAATTCCCGCCAAGTACCGCAGGGACAGATCCGCTTCGCCGGCCAACACCTGCTGCGACCAAGCCTTGTCCGCGCGGTAGCGCCGGATGTTCTGACCCAAGCATTTCTTCCAATCCATCCTAGATTGGTGCGCGAGCTGATGGAGGAACGAAAGGTTCTATACCACTAGCATTATATCACCCATTATCACTCTCGATGGATTTACCTTCCGGGTGAAGTAGAATCCACGACTGAACCCCTAAAGCCTGGGCGATTGCCATCAAGGTTGCTAGAGACGGGTTCTCCTCGCCTCTTTCAATGCCGGCTAGGTATCGCAAGGAAAGCGAGGCCTCGCCCGCCAAATCCTGCTGGCTCCACTGCAAGCCGGATCGGAAGTGAAGGATGTTCCTAGCGAGAGCTCCTCTTCCGTCCATACGAACGGTGTCGCCATTTGTTGCTGCTTGTTAAAGGTGATATATCGCTAGCAATATGTTGCCTCTCTTTCCGAGGACTTGTTTTGTCATCCTCAGACGTCTCCCAAGATCTGAGTCCTCGTGGGCTAGACGAGCTTTACCGTCATCACGCCAGGTGGCTTTCTATTCGTTTGCGCCGCCTCGGTGTCGTCGCCGTGGATGACGTCGTCCAGGAAACCTACCTGCGCATCGCGCCGTATCAGGCGCGCGGCGAGGTTCGGCACCCGAAGTCCCTTCTCCTCCGCATCGCCACTAACCTTGTCGCTGAAGAGGGTCGGCGTGCGCAGCAGCAGCGCCGCCACGTGTCGTCAACCGCCCCCTGGACTGACGCGGCAACGCAGGTCGAAGCTGTCCTCCTGAAGCAACTGATCCTTCAGCTGCCGCAACCCGAGCGAGATATTTTCATGCTCAGCCGCTTCGGAGGTTTGACAAACGAGCAGATCGCTGGGCGATTAGAGGTGTCGGTAAAGACCGTGGAGCGGCGCATAACGCGTGCGCTGAAACAGGTCGATGCTCAGCTCCGACGCTAGTCCAGGGGGGCTGTGATGCCGGCTCAGGAACACAGACGAACGGCGGCCGACGACCAGGCGGCCGAGTGGCTCGCGCGGCTGGGCACGCGCAGCATTTCGCTCGACACCGTCCAGGAGTTCGCCGAGTGGCGGAAGGATCCCGCGAACGCGGAAGCGTACCGGCGCGCCGAACAGCTTTGGTCCAGGAGCGGCGACCTCGCGGGCGATCCCGACATCCAGGCGGCGCTCGACAGCGCCCGGCAGCGTCGTCCGAAGCGCCCGGGCCGCAAGATCTTCGCCATAGGGCTCGCAACCGCGGTCGCAGCTTCGGTTGCGGTGTGCGTCGTGCTTTGGCA
Source organism: uncultured Brevundimonas sp. (assembly GCA_964520795.1). GTDB lineage: Bacteria > Pseudomonadota > Alphaproteobacteria > Caulobacterales > Caulobacteraceae > Brevundimonas. The sequence continues at coordinate 40,061 of CAZFQC010000003.1, read as the reverse complement.
GGGGCGCGGCGTTTATGAGACCGGCGTCGGCGAGCAGCGCACCGTGCAATTGGCCGACGGCTCGCGCGTGCAACTCGATACCGCCTCCAGGCTCCGGGTGCGATTCACGGGCGAGCAGCGCCGCGTTGAGCTGTCCGAGGGCCAGGCCCTGTTCGAAGTGGCGCACAATGCCGAACGTCCGTTCGTGGTCTCGACGGCGGACGCGTCCGTGACCGCAGTCGGCACCGTCTTCGAGGTCCGTCACATCGGTTCGGAGACCCGCGTGGTTCTCGTATCCGGCGCGGTCGACGTCGCCCCGGCCGGCGCGCGGAGTGCGCCCCAACGGCTTCGGCCGAACCAGCAGACGGCGATCACCAGGGGCAAAGCCAGCCTGTCCGTGGTGAACGCCGACACCGCGACCAGTTGGACCGATGGTGAACTGACCTTCGTCGATACGCCGCTCGTTGAGGCTGTCGCGGAGGTCAACAGATACCTCCCCGACCCCATTATCCTGGACGCTCCCGCCGTCGCGGCGACGCCGATCAACGGCGTCTTCCGCAGCGGAGATCGAGCGGCCTTCGTTTCGGCGGCGGCGCAATTGTTGAATCTGAGTGTGGTCAGCGAGCCTGACGGGCAGGTTCGTTTGGTCAGTTCAAGGAATAATGGAGACAGGTGAGGGTCAGCCCCGGCTTCAACCGTCTCTACCCCGACGCATCGTTGCGTTGTCGGGGAAGACATCATGACCGCTTACCGTTCAAGCCTGTTCGCCGGCGTCGCCATGCTGGCCGTCGCCACCACCGCGCAGGCGCAGGCCCAGTCCCCGGCGCCGGCGCAGATCAATTTCTCGGTTCCGGCAGGCCCCCTGGGCGGCGCGCTCAACGCCTACGCCCGTCAGGCCGGCCGTCAGTTGATGTTCACTTCCGATCAAGTGGCGGGCCGCCGGACCACCGGCCTCAGCGGACGGATGACGGCGGATGCGGCCCTGGATCAACTGCTTGCCGGCTCCGGCCTGATCGCGGTGCGGTCGTCCTCTGGCTCATGGGTGCTGCAAAGCGCGTCCCAGCCTGATCTCGCCGTCGTCCTGGACGAGGTCGTGGTCACCGGCACGCTGCTGCGCGGCCCCGGCGACACGCCGTCTCCGGTCACGGTGATCCGGCGCGACGATCTCGATCGCACGGGGCGCGCCACCGTCGCGGATGCGCTCGCCGCCCTGCCCCAGAACTACGCCGGCAGCGGCACGCCGACGGCGGCTCTCGTCGGATCGGATCCGATGCAGAGCAATCCGGGTCTGGCCACCGGCGTGAACCTGCGCGGCCTGGGACCGGACTCCACCCTCGTGCTCGTCAACGGGCGCCGGATGGCCGGCGCGGGCGGCCGGGGCGATTTCGCAGATGTCTCCGCCGTCCCGACCGCCGCGGTGGAACGGGTGGACGTGCTCCTCGACGGCGCCTCCGCCCTGTATGGGGCCGATGCAGTCGGCGGCGTCGTCAACATCATCCTGCGGCGGGACTTCGACGGCCAGGAAAGCCGGTTGCGTGTCGGCGCATCGCAAGGCGGCGGCGAGTCCATCATCGCGGCCCACACCGTCGGCCGCACATGGTCCAGCGGCCAGGCGCTTCTGTCTTACGAGTTCGAACGTCAGAACCCGCTCGGCACATCGGACCGCGCCTATACCGCGAGCGGCGACCTGAGACCGTTCGGAGGGACGGATCACCGGACCTACTACGGCGCGCCCGGCAATATCGTGCGCTTCGACAACGCCAGCGCGGCCTATGTCGTCACCCATGCGATCCGACCGGGCGCCGACGGCGTCGCCCGCTCGGCGGCGGACTTCGCCGCCGGCCAGCAGAACTACGGAAACACCCGGGTCGGGGCCGCTCTCGTCCCGGAGTTCGATCGTCACGCCGCCTACCTCTACGCCAGACAGCAGGTCGGCGCGCATGTCGAGTTCACGGGCGATCTTCGATTCAGCCAGCGTGAGTTCGAGACAGAGAGCCTGACCCCGACCACGATCGCCACGGTCACGACCGCCAATCCGCATTTCGTGTCGCCGACCGGCGCGACGTCGCACAGCATCGCCTATTCCTTCGGCGAAGACCTCGGCGCCTCGCAGCGGCTGGGTCGTTCACGAAGCCTGGGCGCAAGCCTGGGAGCGCGCCTCTTCCTGCCTGGAGACTGGGAGGCCGAAGGCTTCCTGACCTGGGGCGCCGAGCGATCCGATGACCAGCGGCGCGGCATGCTGCAGTCCACCTTCCTTCAGGAAGCGCTCGGCAACACGCCCGACAATCCCGCAACCGCATTCTCGGCGCCGCGCGACGGCTATCTGAACCTCTTCGGCTCGGGCGCCGCGAACTCGCGCTCCGTGCTCGACTTCATCTCCGGCGGCTGGAACCACTACACGGACGAAAGCGAGGTCGCGTCCGCCAATCTCATCGCCCAAGGCACGGCATTCCGGCTTCCCGGAGGCGATCTGAAGATCGCCGTGGGAGCCCAATTCAGGACGGAGTTGCTGAGGAACCGGGGCGTCACCTTCACCTCGGGCCTCGCCCCGGTCTCCACCCGATCGCCAGACAAGGATCGGGAAGTCTCCGCCGCCTTCGTGGAAGTTCGCGCGCCGCTCGTTGGACCCGACAACGCTATCCCCGGCGTCCAGAGACTGGAATTATCCCTCGCCGGGCGTGTCGAGGATTACGACGACATCGGCTCGACCGCCAATCCCAAGATCGGGATGATCTGGGGGCCGATCGAGGATCTCACCGTCCGCGCCAACTGGGGCACGTCGTTTCGCGCGCCTGCGATGACCGAACTGGCGGAGCGCCGCTACATCTCCGCGACCTTCGTCGCTGACACGGTCGGACAGCAGGTCGCCCTGTTCGAGGGCGGAGGCAATCCGGACCTCAAGCCGGAAACGGCGGACACCTTCACCGTCGGTTTCGACTACCGCCCCAAGGACGCGCCCTGGCGCTTCGGCGCCACCTGGTTCGACATCGAGTTCTCGGACCAGATCGGCCGCCCCGCGCTCGATAATCTCACCCAGGTTCTGCTCGATCCCAACCTGGCTCCCTTCGTGCGCCGGATCGACCACACGTCGGCTGCGGATCGGGCTGCGGTCGACGCCCTGATCACCAGTCCGGACTTCCTCCTTCCGGGCGTCCTTCCCCCAAACGCGTTCGGCGTCATCGTCGACGCGCGCTGGCTGAATACAGCCTCGGTCGCGGTGAGAGGCTTCGACGGTCACGCCGCCTACGATCTGGACCTGGCCGGCGGCGAACTCACCCTGGATGCGTCGGCCTCCTACATGTTGGACTACGAGCGCCGCATCACCGCGACCGCGCCGACCGTGAACCTCGTCGACACCTATGGCTTCCCCGTCGACCTGCGCGGAACGTTGGCGGGCCGTTGGGTTCGCGACGATATTTCCCTCCGGGTGGCCGTGAACCACGTCGGCAGCTATCGCGATCTCCGGAACACCCGGATCGGCTCCTGGACCACCACGGACCTGCAAGTGGGTTGGACGCCGTCCGCTCCGTGGGGCCAAGGGATCAACCTCACGGCTTCGGTGCGCAACCTCTTCGACGCCGATCCGCCATTCTACGACGCCGTGACCGGCATTGGTTTCGACGCCGGACAGGCTGATCCGCTCGGCCGAACCTTCGCCCTGCAACTGACCAAGCGCTGGTAGGGCGTCATGCTCCGCCTGGCGCTCGCTGTCGCGAGCGTGACCCTGATCCTCGGATCAGGGTCGGCTCGCGCCACGCCCTTCACCCTGGATGATCTGCTCGGGATCGAACGCTTCGGACAGGCGGTGCTCTCACCTCGGGAAACGACCGTTGCCCTCGAGCGGATCGGTCCAAACCTCGACGCGGCGCCCTACGACTATGATGCGCTGGACCTGGTTCTGCGGGCCCGGATTCTCGTCGCGCCGACAGACGGCCAAGCCGCGCCTCGATCTCTTCTGCCCGAGGCGGAAGGGACAGGCCATGTCATCGGCGCCTGGTCGCCCGACGATCGGCGCCTGCTGATCTATCGGCTGCGGGACCGCACCTTCACGGCCGGCATCGCGGACTCGATCAGTGGCGAGGTGCGATGGCTTTCCGGCACGCCGGAGACCGCGATGTGGGGCCGGGCGGCGCAGTGGCGCAATGGCGACGAACTGGTGATGATCCAGCGCGCCGACGGAGACCTGCCCACGATGATGCGGCTGGGTTTCGACGCCGAAGATCGAATGGGGCGGCTGTGGCGGTTGACCCGTGAGGGGGCTCAACCGGGCCGCACCCTGATCGGCGGCGGCGCCTTCCTTCGGATGAACCCCCAACCCCGCGACGCCCGCCTCGTGCTGGTGTCCACCGCCTCGGGGACGCAACGCACTTTGGCCTCCGGTCGCTTCCATGACCTGGAGCTCGCCCCTGGCGGACGGTTCGCGGCGGCGGTCAGGTTCACCCAGGACCGGCCGTTCAACCCCGACATCCAGTTTCTCCAGGGCGACTTTTCAGACAGGCGGGAGCTCACCCTCGTCGATCTCGTGAGCGGCGAGGCCTGGGAGCCTTTGCCGGGGCAGGACGTCTCCCCGCTCCTCCTGACCTGGTCGCCTTCCGGCCATCGCCTGTTGGTATGGGCGAGGCATGACGACGAGCCCTGGTCGGAAGGTCGCCTCCTGCAGATCGATCCCGCAGGGAAGGCCATCATCACCACAGCGCTCGGCGGCTTCAAGCCGGCGCTCGTCGAAACCGGACTGCGCACGGAAGTCGTCAGCGCCGACTGGTTCGGAGAGACCCCTCTTCTCTACGTCGAGAACGGCGAACGCCGCGACTGGGTAGCCTTGTCCGACACCGGACATCAGGTGTTGACCCACCGCCTGACCTCACCCTCTGCGTCGCTCATCGGAGTCGCCGCGGATCGCGTGGTGGTGCAGGCCGGAGCCGAGGCCTGGTCGGTTGATCGCGACGGTCATGCCGAACGTCTGGGACGGCCGATCCGCCCCCGGCCGAGCGTCACCTCGGCCCTGTTCAGTCGGGGCCAGCGCTTCTTCTCCAACAGCCCGCCCCGGCGCGACTGGATGCTGACGGGCGACGGTGAGGAGATGTGGCGGGTCGACACGGTCTCGGGAGCCATGGTCGGCGTCAGGATGACGGCGTCCCCCCGGGTCGCGGCGGCGGGCGACAGACATCTGATCGCCGCGAGCACCGACGACCGTAACCGTGAAATTCTCACCCTGGATGGCGGACCGCCGTTGATCCGCCTGAATGACTGGCTCGGCCAGATCACCTTCGCCCCCGCCCAGGCGGTAGCCCATCGGACTGCGGACGGCTCCCCGCTCGTGAGTTGGCTTTATCGCCCTCTCGCGGCTGGCGATCGCAAACCCGCCCTGATCATCGTCCCCTATCCCGGCGGTCCCGCCCGTGCGTCGGCGCCAACAGACCCGGATGTGATGACCAATGTGCAGCTGATGGTCTCGGCCGGATACGCGGTGCTGATACCCAGTCTTCCGCGTGCGGACAGACGGGGCGAGCCTGCCGCCGGCATGGCGTCCGACATCCTCGCCGCCGTCGATGCAGCGGCCCCATCGGGCGGCTTCGACCCTGACCGGATCATCCTGTGGGGACACAGCTTCGGCGCCTTTGCCGCCGTCGCCGCCGCAACCCAATCGGATCGCTTTTCGGCCGTCATCGCAGCCAATGGCCCGTACAATCTGCTGAGCGCCTGGGGCCAGTTCCCCCTATCGCAGTCCCTCGCGCCCGAGGACGGACTGCCGGTACGGTCCCGCGCTGGCTGGGCCGAAACCGGCCAAGGGGGCCTGGGCGCGCCGCCGTTTGCGGCCACCGACCGCTACGTGCGCAACAGCCCCGTCTTCAACGCGGACCGCATCTCCGCGCCGGTCCTGCTTTTCACGGCAGACCGGGACTACGTTCCTCCGGGGCAGGCCGAGGAGTTGTTCTCGGCGCTCTATCGACAGCAAAAGGATGTAGTCCTCGTCACCTACAGAGGCGAAGGACATGTCCTTTCCAGTCCCGCCAACATTCGCGACATGTACGCCACCGTCTGGCGATGGCTGGACGAGGTCCTGGGTCCCTCCGGGTAACCGTTGGTCTTTCACGAACCCGGCGAGGGTTCCTTGAAACCGCTCCGGGGCTCAGCATAGCAGAGGCCAACGTGAAGAATGCGGTTTCGTCCCCCGCCATCCGGCCATTGCAGACATTCGAGCTGGGCGGCCGACCCGAGGTCCGTCGAGCGCCAGAAGCGGACTTTGGCAGGACATCGAAAAGCAGACCTTTGGATCGGGTCGCCCCCGCCCGAACGAAGACCGATGGGCCGGACCTGGAGCAGGTTACACGGCGGCCGTGCGGTTTCAGGCGCGCGCACGCGGCCGCTGATCGGAGGAGCGGACTAACGACTAATTGCCGGCGCGCTTCAGTTGAAGCGGTATACGAGCGCTGTCCTGAGCGTCGTTCCCGCGCCCCGGTATTCAACAAGTTCTTCGAGTTCATCGTTCACCAAGCGCGTCGTCATGCCGGAACTGTTGAAGACGTCACTGGCAGTGGTCACGAGCGAAAGGCTTCGACTTATAGGGTGACGCCAGGTCAGGTCGACCTGGGTGAAGGATGAGGTGCGTCTGTCGTAGAATTGGCTCGGACCGAAATGGCGGACAGACGCTTGGAACTCATCAGGGAGCGCGCCATCGGAAGGAGCCGTGCGATACTCCAGCTGGGTCGTTGCAGTGTAGCTGAAATCGTCACGCGGCTGGAGCCTGCCGCCTTCCAGGACATCCTGACTGTTGACGAACAAATTTGTCGTAACCACGTACTTCCACTGCGCGCCGAGCTGCCCTCTAGCGGAAAACTCCGCGCCACGCTCCGACCGCTCGCCCGTATTGATCTGGGTCGTCAGGAACACGAGGTCTGAAAGTCGCTCGGTCGACTCGGACCAAGTATCGCTTGTCTCGCGGACATACAGGGTTGTGTCCAGACTGAACCCGTCTCTTCGATATTCAATTCGCGCTTCGAAGGCGTTGGTGAATTCAGGCTGGAGATCCGGATTCCCCGCTCTCGCAGAGGTATTGCTGCTGAAGACGATGAATGGATTGAGCCTTTGCGCGTCAGGACGATTAATGCGACGCGAGTAGCTGAGATTCACGGTCAGATCGTCCGACATCTCCCGACGAAGATGGAAACTCGGAAACACCGAAACGTCGTCGATCCGGGTTGAGAGGCCCGACGCTTGAACCTCGAAGACATTGTATTCGATGCGAAGGCCAGGTCGGGTTGTCCAGCCTGCGACAGGAAACTGCACCGTGCCATAGACGGCGGTGAGATTGCGCACAGCTTCCTGTTCGTTCAGCGCGGCCGGGCCGGGGCCGACGCCTTCCAGGATTCTCAGCGACTGGGTCTTGTCCTCCTCGGCGCTGGTCCACGACAGGCCTGATGAGATGATCGACGAGGATCCAATCGGTCGGACATAGTCGACTTTCAGCCCGGCATTTTCATTTCTGATCTCGGTCAGCGTCTCATAGCGGCCGTCTGCCAAAGCGGTCGCCCCGTAGTCCACAGAGGCCTGGTTCTCCAGCGTCCAGTCGAGATGGTCGAGCGAGGCCGACGCCTTCAGGGACTCGCCATCAAGCGGTCCTGTGCGTTCGTAGTCAACACTGGCGCTCGCGCCCTCTGAACGGTCTGGTGCTTCAATCCGCTCGACGAACGGCTCAAATCCGGAGGCCTCCGTCAGCGTGACCCGCTCGCTGCCACGGCTGACCGCCTCCGCCGACACGCTTACAGTGTCTCGCGGCGTCGCACGATAACGGACCCTCGACGAGACGCGCAGCCGATCTTCGGTGCTTTCGGCGTCTTCGTCTTGTTGCAATTCCTCGGCCTGGCCGCCAATCGGATCGACGAATATCCGGTACGTGCTGCCGGAGGACTCGGCCGCCTGCCGAGCCAAGGACAGCGCCCCTTCGACGGTCCATTTTCCTCGCGTGAGCGCTGGCGAAAATGCAAGCTGACCGCCACCCAGGGAGTTGCCGCTCGCCGACATCGTGCCCGTCCAGCCGGGCAGTGTCCGTCTGACGGTGATGATGTTTATGATCCCGGCGGTACCCTGTGCGCTAAACTGCGCGGATGGGTTTGTCATGACCTCGATCCGGTCGATCTGGCTGGCGGGAAGTGACCGCAGGGTTGCGTCCGAGCTTACAGGAGGCCTTCCATCCACCAGGATGGTGACGCCGGCGTTGCCGAGAAGTTGAACGCGTCCGGCTGGCGTAACCGTGACTGACGGGATTTGGGCCAATATCTCCAGCGTGGTCGAGGTCTGCACCTGAAGGGCGTTTGTGACTCTGTAGGTACGCCTATCAATCTCAGCACGAGCGTCGCTACGCGATCCCTCCACCACGACCTCTTCCAGAATAGACGGAGCCTGATCGGGTGCCGCAGTCGTCTGAATGGGCGGGGGGGGATCCTGGACCGGCGCGGCTTGCAGAGCGGCAGCGCAGCATATCCACGTTATCATTTCGCCCCTCCAGAGCTACGTACTGATGTGTCCAGAAGTGCGGCGAGGCGGCCCACGCTCCCTATGGCATCCTGCTTTATCCTAGGGTGCAGCTGTCCGTCGACGAGGTCAAAAATCTGGTCGGCGCCAGCCCAAGCCTCAGGCCGGTGCGTGATCAGGAGGATGGTCGCGCAGGTTGATCGCAACGCCGCGAGAATATCGGCCTCCAGCGCAACGTCGATGTTGGCCGTGGCCTCGTCCAGGACAAGAAGCTCGGGTTGACCGATGATGGATCGCGCCAGAAGGATGCGTTGTCGCTGCCCGGCCGAAAGGCCTCCGCGACTCTCAGCGATAGACGTGGAGAGGCCCATCGGTAAGGTTCGCACAAATCCGCCCAGACCGACGAGGGTCAAAGCGCGGACGATGGCTTCATCATCAATCGAAGCATCCAGCAGCGCGACGTTTTCACGGATCGAGCCATCGATGAGCCGATCTGACTGCAGGACCAATGACACGCCCGCTCTGCCCAGATGTGGCTCCGCCCCCATCACTGAAACATGGCCGGCGGTCACTGTCTCCAACCCGGCGATTAGCTTGGCGACCGTCGTCTTCCCCGACCCGGAAGGGCCGGTAATGACAACAAACTGACCTGTATCGATCTCCAGGTTGAGGTCGGTAAGGACCTGTCCGCTGAAATTGTCATAGCCAAAGTCGACATTCTCTAGGACCACGCAGGGCGCGCGAGCCCCTGCCCCGGCAACAGCAACAGCAACAGCAACAGCACCTTCCGTGATGCCGCTCACCCGTCGGTCCGCCGTGTAAAGGTCTGTGGATTGGGATATCGCGGGAGCAATCGCTCTGTACTGGGCGCCCAGCTGGATGAAGGACAATACGCCTTGCGTCAGGGCGACCTTGTAGGCGCCGGCAGCGACGAATTCGCCGAGTGTGATCATGCCGCTCTTCATCATGAGCGAGGATGCATAGGCGAAGACCAGCAGATCGATCGCCCTTATCAGGTTCGTCGCCGATCCGATGGCGGACCGCCGGATGTTGACCGCGGCATCGGCGTCCGCCGTGGATCTGACCTCGCCGATATAGCGATCGTGAAGAGCGTTCAGACGGCCCGCTCGAGCGAACATCGGAAACTGACTGAGTGCATCTCCGATAAACCGACTTTTTCGCTGAACCGCCTCGAACAGACGGATAGATGCGCGGGTTTGACGCCCCTCAGCGAAAACATCGATCAACGCGGTCAAGACCAACAGTGGAATCGACAGCAGGACCATCCAAGGCGACACCATAAACATCGCGATCGAGGCGATCACGATGGAAGTGACGCCGGTCAGTACGCTGGCGACTGTAGAGTTCAACAGGCGAGAGATGCTGTCGACGGCTCCGACCGCGTTTCGTACGCCGTCGATTGGCAAGGTCTCAAACCATCTTGGGCGCTTGTTTCCAAGCGCCGCAAAGGTTGCATGGCCGAGGCCGGACCCGACCGACCTCGCGATGGCCTGGGAGAGAAAATGTCCGCCAGCAAACACTAGGCCCGCGACGAACGAAACCAGGGCGTAGATTACCGCAGCACCGCCGAAGGATCCCGTGGCGCGGCCAGCGCCGGATGTGTCCACCAGCATCCCGGTAATCGTCGGAAGTGCGAGCATTAGCAGTTGCGCAGCCACCAAGGCGACGACCCAAGCTGCAAACAGTTTGGGCGGATGAGACCTGATGGCGGCGGCGATGACCGGTATCCGGGCCGCTCGCGCCCGTGCGGGCAGTCTGGTCCGGTCAACATTTCCCAAAGTGACTGCAAACGGGGACAACTGCGCTCTCAGTTCGTCAAATCCGACCTTTGTCCAGCCGTGCTCCGGGTAGAAGACGGCAAGTTCGTTCCGGATCCGCCGGGCCACCACAACGAAATGTCCGCGCTTGAGGAGGAGAATCGAGGGCGTGGGAACGGCTTCTATGCGGTCTACATCGAAAGCCATGGCTTCCGACTGACCGCCGCAGCTTCGCAGCAAGTCACGCACCTGCCGAATCGTTAGCCCTCGGCTGTTCTCGCCAGCGTGCTGTCGAAGATCCGACAATTTGACACGCGCGCCAGCCAACGCCAGCAAAGCGGCCGCACATACCACGCCACACTCGCTCTGCTGGACCTGAAGTTCGAGACCACGAGGTAGCGTTCCAACGCCGACTCTACTGGGTGCCATGTGCATGCGGTGAGTCAGGGATCGACTTCTATTTGATCCGCGGGGCTCCTACAGTAGCGATCGTCGCGACAACTGTTGTTGGTGGAGGTGCAGTGAATTGTGTTCACGCACCAGGAGTTGTGGCCGTTGCAAGTCCCATTGGTTGTTGGGGAGCCTGGATCTCCGCCACCGGATAGGACACCGCTTTTTTCGATGGAGATAAGCATCTCGTCAGCGAGGACGACTTTTCCCTCTTCGGTCAGCCAGATCATGTGATTGGTCATCGACGTCTCCAAACATGTGCGCGCAAATGGAAGGTGCTCGAATAGTCACTCATTCACGAAACAGTTGTGGCGAGTCTCTGCCTCGGTGCCACGGCATTCATTCCCTGCAAGGGGCAAGCGAGGCTGCCCGGATCAAAATCGGAAAGTCCACGCACCCATGGCGCGAGCTTTCCGTTGTCGACCTCAAGGGTGCCGTCACTGAGGATCCGCCCGATCGTGTTTCGGTCATCGTCAAACGCCACAGTGCACTTGGCCAAGCGACCGTCACCCCTGATCAGCAGGGAGTTCGGCTTTGCCGCATAGCAAATATAGCCCCCGCCCGCAGCCACCTCTTCTCGCCGGCGGGACCCCGCCGACTCGCTTGACTGACGGGTCTCGAATTCCTTGAGCTCGACACTCTCCCGCGCACCTTCAATAACCATGCCCGACGCTTCCGCGAACACTTGGTGGAAGCGTCGCTCAAGCTGGAACATTTCGCTCATGGACACGGGCTTCTGAACGGTCTTGCCGCCAACCCCGCCCAGGTCCCTCAAGTGCTGGAAGTCCAGCCGGAACCGTTCATCGCCACCAATGGCGGCACCCAGTTCTCTCATGAAATCATCGAGCGATTCGATATTGCTCCGGCGAACATGGATGCGCAGCACGAACTCAAAGTCCCTGTCCAGACGCTTCGCGGCCAAGATATTTTCCCAGATCTGGTCGAAACTTCCCCTACCGTCCGCATACTTCCGGACTTCATCGTGAACACCTCGCCAGCCATCTAGCGTGATCTGGAAGAAGCTCTGATTGCAGTCCAGAAGCAGCCCCAACAATTCCGGGGTGAGATGTACCGCATTTGTTGTCATGCCGCCGCGAAAAACAACGCCATTCGCAGTGCAGAGCTCGTGCGCGAAGCGCGAAAGTCGGAGCACTATATCCTTGGCGGCGAGCGGCTCACCGCCAAACCAGCTCAGCTCAAGTAATTCGAGATCAGGAACGCGCCTCTCGATCAATCTTTCGATCGCAGTCTGCGTGACCTCACTCATCCGTCCGATAGCAAAATCCTCATAGCAGTAGGTGCATCGAAGATTGCATCTCTCTGTCGGCAGGAGGATCAGCTCCATTCTGCGGTTCGTAATCGACTCCACGATCGACTGATGTGAGAATCCATTGATTGATTTTGTATTGTCTGCAGCGCCAAGAAGATCTTCAGCTAAAGTCATCGACATGAGAAATTTCCAATTTCGGCGCGCCAAGATCCGCGAGTTAGCCCAAAGTCCATGAAAGAAAAATCGACAATCGGCCAAAACGGCTACCAATTGGACTGTTAGAACAGTCTAAATATCGAAAGACAGACCGCTTTATCAAGCACACACTCTTGTTTACCAAGACGTATGCGTATTAAGGATCGATTTCATCTTGATGATAGCATAACGTATTGCTGCAAGTGCTATTCTTCGATCCGTTACACTTAAAATCGTTGATGCAGTTAGAATTCGTCGTATTCGGACAAACGGTATTTGTTGTAGGCGGTGGCGGGTCCCCCCCACCAAGTAGGTAAACGGCTTCGATCTCCTGAAGCCGTTCATCCGACAGAACAACACTTCCCCACTTGTCGATCGTGACCATCCCCTGCCCCCTCGCTCAGCGACTATCGGTCCAATATGCGCGAAAGAGGCGGCAGAGGATTTCCATTCCGCTGCCCATCCCTCCCGACACGGAGCGAGATAACAGTGTCCGACGGACAGGTGTCAAGACTCAATCTGCGGGCGTATCTGAGGGTCGCCTCAACCAACAGACAAGGCCCTTGGTTCCCAATGGAACCACACAAATAAGCCCAGAAAGAGCGTCGCGGTTCGCGGAGAGCTTCGGGTTTCTAACAACCGATGCGGCCGCCCACATCTACTATTGTTTGAAGTACGAGCGAACGATCGACCGGAAGCTCCAGCAGCACTATTCGGACGTTTGCTCGGCCGAAGATGTCGAGGCCCTCTTCTCTCCGCTCAGGGCGACCGATCTCAGTTTGGATGTGGTCATGAAGGCGTCCGAATGGCCGACGCGCGACTACTCTATCAAGTCGCTGGCGAGGTACGTTGGGTTCTCGTGACGCAACCCCCATCCTTCCCGCGCCGCCTCAATCGAGCGGTTCGACCGGCGGCAGCTGGCGACACTCGCCTTTCGGAACTGCGCCGGCGATTACAGGGGTAAGAGCCAGTGGCGCGGCAGAGACTAGTCCATCTCTGAAAGCGGTCGGGCTGGAGGTCAGCTATGAGTCAATAGAGGCTGTAGGCGGCTAATGTCCGGCAGTGATCAGCAGCGACACCGCGAAGGCGGAGGCCACATCGATGAACGCGTCGAGTTGCCCCTCGGCTGGTCTGAGTTCGTGCGTCAGCGCGAGTGGCCCGTCGCCTGCCAAGGGCCACGGCGCACCTCATCACAACCGTCCCACAGAGCTCATAGCTGCGTGATTGCCATTCAACGATCGTATCGCCGCTTCAGTGAAGCCAGACCCTCGCCCAGCTTTCCCACAGGGCCAGCATCATCAGCTCCAGATAGCCGCCCTGCCAGATCAGGTGTTCGACTTGAAGCGCGGCCTCCACCTGATCGTGATCGATCAGGCCTTGGCGGGCGAGATGGCCTTCGAGAAGATGGGGTCGCAACAACTCGATGTTCGCGGCGACGACCCGACCATAGTAGCCGCCGAGTTCGGCCTTGGATCGACGATGGACAACCACGTCGGGCCGCCGAACACCATGACCTGCTACGCCAGCAACTCCTTCG
>CAZFQC010000003.1:0-26370 GCA_964520795.1 uncultured Brevundimonas sp. | reverse complement strand
CGGGCAGCCGATCCGCAAAGGCCTCCCGGGCGAGAAGGCGGTCATGGCCCCCTCTCGTAAGGTCGTACGACGGCGTCGCCAGAACCGCCTCCATGACGGGTTGGCTCAGCGCCGGGTGAATCAGGTCGGCTTTCGCACTGCGCCGAGACAGGCTGTGGAGGCCGAGGTTGCTCGCGAATCCGACGATCTGCTGTCGTTTCCCAGGTCCGATCTCTTCCAGATCCGAGAGCCAGGGATGCGGCACGGCTCCGAGATCACGAATGTTGGGATGCAGAAGGGCGTTCGGCGACGCCGCATAGTCGCGCGGTCGCTGCGCGGAGGTGATCGCGGCTCGTAGGGTGCGCCACGCGGATCGTCTCATTCGACGGGCGAGCACGGGCGCGGTTGGTCCGAATAGCGCGGCCAGGCCCCGGTCGCGCAGTTCGTCGGCCAGAATGCTGGACGTCGCGGTCTGTAGAAAGGCGACGTCGCCACCCTTGCCCGTGAGAATCCCTTCCACGCCGTTCGCTTCGCAGAGTTCCGCCTGCAACCTGTCGTAGCCAGCGTCCAGCCGGTTAAGGCTTGGCCGGAACGATCGTGGGTGGTCGAGCACCAGGCCCACGGCCAGATCCCGGGCGGACCGAGATACGATCGTCAGTTCCACGTCCAGCATCTTGGCGACCGCTTTGGCGTAGGCGCGCTCGTCTGATTCCGCGAATGGACCATGGGTGTTGAGCCAGAGAACCTTCCCCCGAAATCCGCCGGCTCGCAGGCTGGCGGCCATGATCGCTGAGTCCAGTCCTCCCGAAATTTCCACGAGAAGAGAAGATCGATCCCGGGCGAGCCCGGCGACCGCTGCGTCCACCGTCTCGCGCAGCTGAGCCGCCGTCACAGAGGCTGACCCTTCAACGGCGATTGCGGGCGACCAAACCACACGATTGCGTCCGTCCGGGAGATGAAGCGCTCCGGGGGGAACGGTCTTCCACCCGCGGAGCAGGTCGGCGGTGGAAAGCGTGATCGGATCCCGCAAGGCGGCCGCGACCGCGTCCCAGGAGAGGCCAGGACTGTCATTCGTCGCATCGATGAGCCAATCCGGCGTGTCGCTGGCGATCAGCCAGGCCGGGCCGCTGCGTGAGACCTCGCAATCGATCGCTCCGGAAGGATCCCGAAGGACCCCGGCCAGATGTCCATCGGGCGTCAGCAACAGGGCCACGTAGCGGCCCCAGAGCGTCCGTGTGAGATCCCGGCAGACGTCATCGATATTGCCGATGACGCCGCCCGAGGTCGTCGCCCTGATCGAGGTTTCGCCGATCAGAACAACCTCGCCGATGGCGGTCGGCTGTCGTCTGACGGCGGCCCTCTCCGTCGCGATCCACAAACCCGGCCCGGCATCGGTGATCGACCAGCCCTGTCGTCGAGCGGCCTCCTGCATCGCCTGATAGGCGCCGGAGTGGGCCTCGGGCCCGAGCACAGCGACGAACCGGGTCATGCGCCGACGGTCATGATCGGCGCGTAGAGGGCGACACGATCCGGATCGTCATCCAGAAGGACATCTCCGATCTGTAGCCAGCAATGGGCGGAGAACGGCCACGTCCTGACGCCGAACACCCAGGTGGAGCCCCGACCGCGGGACGCGAGGAAGGCCCGCAGCAAATAGGCCCGATAGAGGCACTGGCCCTGCCCCGGAATCCACGGCATCCACCGATCGAACAGGCGGGCCTCGGCCATCGCCGCGGCGGCCTGATCGTAATGCAGCGGCAGGCTCGGCGATCGAGCGATGAGCGCTTTCAAGGGGCGCCCGTGGATACGCCAGGCCTCACGCGCCATGACCGAGAACAGGGCGATGCCTGCGCCGCCGCCGGGCCTGGCGCCCTCGTACCGCCGGGAGGTGCGGGTGGCCGTCGGCGGAGCGGGCGCCGGACCGCCAATGGCCGTCGATTGGAACAACCCCGTATCGACAAGCCCTTGCGCGACCGCCGCGCTCGACGGCCTCCACCAGCCACCGCTCTCGGCGATCAGGTGCCGCCCGAGCCCCGGAAGGCAGAGGTAGGCGTCGTTCTCGAGATCGAGCGCGACCAGATCGTCCTCGATAGAGACGACATGGATGGAGCGTGCGGGCGAAATCACAAGCGGGAACGGGCGAAGGCCGCCGGCCGAAGCCGGCGGCCGGGACCTCAGCCTTGGGGCTTGATGCGGGTGAAGTCGATCTCCAGGACGCCCTCTTCGGCGCCCCCGCGGGTCAGGGCGCGGGCTTGGCCGAGGCGGATGATGCGGATCGGTTGGAGGTGGGTCATCTCAGTCTCTCCTCTGTTGGACGCCGCGTGATCGCGGCGGGGGAAAGAGGCGACTCTGGGCCGAACGCAGCAAGCTATATTGCCGTATATTTCTCCGGTGCCCGCGCGGTGCAGACGTCGGCTTGCGCCGACGTCTGCGAGGGGGTCAGGCCATCCGGATGTAGGTTCCGTCCAGCTCCAGAACGCCCTCGTGCCATTGGCCTCGCGTAAGCGTGCGGGCTTCGCCCAGACGAACCAGGCGAACGCGGATTGAGGTTTGCATCACAGTCTCCTTGGTTGGCCGCAGATCGCGGCGAACGCCATGGGCGACCGTCAGGCTCGCGCTGGCAAAGCATATCTCGATATATTCAGCGGCCGGGCTTCGGGCGCGCGCGGCGAAGCTCTTCCTCGCCCGCTTCAAGCCAGGCGGAGGCCTCTCCGCCCGAGCCGCTTTCCACCAGATCGCGCACGCCAGCGTTCACCGTCGCGACGATCGAACGCGCCTCCAGGTTGGCGAGTTTGTCGCCCAGCTGCGCGTTGAGTTGGTGAACGCCTATCATGACGATCCGCATGAGCTTGTTGGAACTGCAACGGATCGCGAACTCCGGTGACCCGATCGCAAGGGAGGCGATTATGGCGTCCGGATCCGCGTCCACGAACCGGCAGAAGCGATGGATGTAGTCGATGTTGAGCCGCCCTCGGCCGGCTTCGAAATCCTGATAGGTGCGCAAGGCCAGGTTCATGCCGGCCGCCGTCTCGGCGGACGAGAAGCCGCGCAGGCGCCGGATCCCCCGGATTGCGGCGGAAAGCACCACGCTGTCGCTGTCCTGATCCAAGCGGTCTGGTGGACTCATCTCACAACCTCACCGCGACAGGGTGGGCGCCCGACCCGGTTCAATCAACACAACGGTGCGGTGCCGGACGCAGAAAGTCGGTCCGACGCGAAAAACTCGCGTGTCAGCACGGGGTTGTCACGCACTTTGCGAAGTTATGTCGCGCCAAAATGCATACGGCTTTCAACTGACGCGAGAACGGCCGAACTCTGGTGATTCGGAGTGACGGAGGTTCTGGATGGCGCGCAATCGTGATCCCTTCGCCAGCGCACTACGCACGCTGAGGGAGCGCGTCATCGCGGGCGCATTCTCGCCCGGAAAGCCGATCATCATTCTGGATGAGGCCCAGGCCCTCGGCCTGTCCACGACGCCGGTCCGCGAGGCGCTGGCGTGGCTTGGCGGCGAGGGTCTGATCGACCGCGCGCCGGCGGGCGGATACGCCGGCCTGAGACTCGACGCCGCCGGGCTCGTCGGCCGCTACCGCCTTCGCCTCCATTGTCTCGACCGCGGGCTTCAAGGCGCCGCAGGTCGCCCTCTCGCCGGGACCGCGACGACAGCGGCGGACGCGACCCAGCTCTTCCGGCACGTCGTCGCTGGAGCGGCCGATCCCGCACTGATCGCGACCTACGATAGCGTCCAGGCGACAATCGAACGCTTCTCTACGGCGGAGGCGCGCATCCTTGGGGACATGCCCGGCGCGCTCGAAGACATCGCACGTCTTCTGGCTGGCGGACACGCGTCGAAAGCGGCGGCGGCGATCGAGGCCTTTCACGAACGCCGCATCGGCGCCGCGCCTCTGATGACCGAGGCGGAACAGGCGCGGGCGGGCGCGGGGTGACGTCCGCGCCCGCCCCCAGGCTGGACCTGACCTCTCTGAGGTGGTCGGTCGCCGTGGCGAGCGCCGGCGGATTTCGAAAGGCGGCCGATGCACTCGGGGTGGAACAATCCGCGCTCAGCCGACGCGTGCGGGCTCTGGAAGACGAGATCGGCGTCTCGCTGTTCCATCGCAATCCGGGCGGCGCGACACTCACCGTCGCGGGGGCCTCCTTCATCAAGGGCGTTGAGAATGCACTCGGGCTCCTGTCCGAGACCGTCAGCGAGGCGCGCGAGGCGGGACAGGGACGACTCGGACGCCTGAAGATCGGGCTGACCCCCTCTATTCTTTCCGATGCGCTGTTCGGCTTGCTGCTCCGTTTTCGAGGCGCTCACCCCGACGTCCAGATAGAGATGATCGCCGGAGAGGCCGACGATCACATCTCCGCCGTCGCGGATCGCCGGATCGATCTCGCCGTCCTTCCTGGCGGGATGACGATTTCCGGTCTGGATGTTTCGGAACTCTGGCGCGAGCCCCTGCACGTGGTTCTCCCCGTCTCCCATCCGCTGGCGGCGCAGGCCCATGTTGATTTCGAGCAGGTGACCGATCTCCCTTTTCTCGTCAGCGAAGGCGACGTGGGCGCCGCCGCGCTCATCCTCCCGCAGGAAGGCGCGCCCGCCGTGAAGATCGTGCGGGCGGGTTTGCCGATCCTGCTGGCCCAGGTTCAGCTCGGGCTCGGCCTCGCCATCGTGGCCGCGGGCGCTCTCCAGACGGCGGGCCTGTCCGAGGGTCTGACCCATCGACCCCTTTATGCCGGCGAGGGACTGACTGTGGGTTTCGCCGCCGCCTGGTATCATCGCAACGACAATCCCGCCCTGCGCCGGTTCGTCAGCTCGGCTCGCATGCTCGGGTGAGGACGGTCGATCATCGCCCGCCTTGCTCCGACTCACGACGGCGGAATGCCGCGCCCTCGCGGCGTTCCGGACAAGATACCTCTGGTCCCGACCGGTCGCTCAATGCGATCTGGATGGAGAAACGCGGGTCTCCGCCATGCCCTGTTTACGAAGGCGAACGCATGCGCTGTCTCTTCTGCAAGGCCGACTCGTCGAAGTCCCGCAGCGTCGAGCACATCATCCCGGAGTCCCTGGGAAACACCAGGCATGTGCTCGGCAAGGGCGTCGTCTGCGACGGCTGCAACAACTATTTCGCCAAGGCCGTCGAGAAGCCTTTTCTGGAAGCACCCGGCGTGAAGACCCTGAGGTTCGAACAGGAGCTTCTCAGCAAGAAGGGGCGCGTGCCCCCCGTGGGGGGTCTGATCACACCGGGTGTGCCCGTGGAGGTGACCCGCTTCCCGAGGCTTGAGCTGACCTCGGTGGCCGTCCCGCCTGACGCCTTCGAGCATGTCCTTGCGGCGAAAGGCGGCCAACTCTGGCTTCCGACGGCCGGGCCCTGGCCGGCTGGCGCGATCCTGTCGCGCTTCATGGCCAAGATCGCCCTGGAGAGCATGGCCGCGCGCATCGAGACGGCGCCGGGCGGGCTCGACTATCTCTGCGACGAAACGCAGTTGGACGACCTGCGCGACCATGCCCGGCGGGGACGCCTCCCCGTATGGCCGGTGCATTCGCGCCAACTCTACCCGGCCAACGGATACATCCTCGATGATCGCGGGGAGCACGCGCAGATCGTGCACGAGTCCGACTTCCTCGTGACGGCGGCGGGAGAATGGTATTTCGTCCTCGCGCTTTTCGGAACGGAGTTCGCCATCAATCTCGGGGGCCCTGACATCGACGGCTATCGGCGATGGGTTCTGGAGAACCCCGGGGACAGCACCCTCTACAGCCCGAAGAATCTGGCCCTTCATCCGATGCCAATCTCGGGCTGAGCCGAGGGCCGGACATCAGGATCAGGCCGGGCGAGCCGCCTGCCGACGCGTCCGGGCGGCGATGAACGAGCGATCCGTCGCCATGAACCGGTTCAGCATGGGCGCGATCAACTGCGCCGGGGCCCAGGTCCGTTCACCGTCGCCGGACAGGGTCTCCGCGTAGAGGACCAGGTCCCGATGGGTGTCGGCGGGAAGTTCGATCGTCATCTTGACGGGCGTATCGTCCTGGAGCCCGGCCAATTTGAGCGCGGTCATGGATCAGTCTCCGTAGGGCTGAAGGTCGAGATCCTGAGTGAGGACGATGCGGAAGGCGAAGCCGGGCCGGATGGTGAGCCTCGGCGGAATCGACAGACCGCGCTCGACCAGTCCGCGTCCGAGAGCATCCACGCCGCCGCTCGCGCCGTCGCGGATCGCTCGCGCGAGACGATCCTCCTCGTCCGCGTCCACCGCGGCGGCGCTGATGGCCAGAAGGGTGGTCAGCGCCGCTGATCGCAAGCGTTCCCCCCAACGCTGGTCCGTGCGGTCTTCCAGTCCCGAATAACCCTGGGGATCGGAGGCCGCCTGATCCTCGAGCGGGATCGACTGTCCATTCGGAAGAATGATGCGGGTCCAGAGGACCTGCAGCCGGGACTGGCCCTGAGCAACCTGAGACGTATGGGTTCCGATCAACCGGGAGCCCTTCGGCACCAGGAGCCGCCGTCCCGTGCGCGTGTCATGCACATCGGCCGTGATCTGCCCGAGCACCGGGCCGGGCAGGTCGGAGCGGACGCCTGTCAGCAGGCTGGCCTCGATGACGGCGCCGGCCAGAAGCGTCGCTCCAGCGGCCGCGCCGCCGGGCCCGGCCTCCGGGCCGCCGGCGGGGGCGACCGTGGAGCCTCCGACGACGGATGAGGCGCTCTGGAGCAGAAGCAGAGCGGAGGTCCGGGCCGCTTCCGCCTCGGCGAGGCGGCGCTCGCGTTCGGCCTGCCGCGCATCCGCCTCGCGGGATCCAGGCCCTCGTTCGAGGGGAGCGTCGGGCGCCGCGTCCTCGAGGTCCGCGGCGTTGCGCGCATTGAGGATCGGCCGGCCAAGGTCGCCGGGGAGCGGCGGTCCCAACCGGGGCGCCGCATAGTCGCCGGGAAGCGCCCTCACGGCGTCGGGCGGAGGCGCGGACGCCGGCGTCAGTTCCACGGCGGGCGCATCGGCGTCCCGCTTGAGTAGGCCGGCGCCAACCGCCGCGGCGATCGCCAGAGCCAAGGCGGCGACGCCCGTCATGGCGACCTTGCGCGACAGGCGCAGCGGCCGAGGCGGCTCGGCGCGCAAACGCATCGCCTTGATCGCCGGATCATCGACGGCAGGGGTTCCGCTCATCGGCCGGCGCTCCTCTTTTCGATGAGGACGGTCTGGGTGCGGCGACCGGACACGAGGCGCAGTTCCGCGACGTCGAACAGGCGGTCGACGATCAGCCGGTGGCCCAGCACGCGATAGTTCACCAGATCGGCGCCGCCATCCGGATTGCGCAGAAAGAGGGGCGGCAGGGTCGCCTGATCGATGGCGGCATCGAACTCCAGAATGACCTGACGGCCGTCGTCGAAGACCCGCACGGGCCGCCACGCGGCGCGGGCTCCGGAAATCCGGTAGCCGAAGTTGAGATCCTCCACCCGCATCCGGGGTTCGGCGTCGCGTTGCGCCTGCTGTGCGGCCCGGGCTTCCAGGGCGATCAGGTCGTCCAGCGGATAACGCCAGGAGACGCCCGCCATCCAGGCCGA
This sequence comes from uncultured Brevundimonas sp., assembly GCA_964520795.1. Taxonomy (GTDB): domain Bacteria; phylum Pseudomonadota; class Alphaproteobacteria; order Caulobacterales; family Caulobacteraceae; genus Brevundimonas. The sequence continues at coordinate 18,841 of CAZFQC010000003.1, read as the reverse complement.
AGCGTTGGCTCTGAGTTCCAGATGGTAGGTTCGCCGATCCGTGTTGATGATCAGGTTGGTGGTCAGGTCGCTCCGCGTGGGCTTGACCAGAATGTGTGTTCGCCGCGTGTCGCCGACGCCGCTCTCGGTCTGGCCGATGATCCAGCGCACCGTATCCCCGGCCGCGACCGGCCCCTGGGCCGAGAGCGTCTCTCCCGGCTGGAGCGCGATATCGGTGACGTGTCCCGGCGCGCCATAGACCTGGAACAGGGCGCCGGCCTCATAGGCGTAGACCTGGGTGGCGTTCAGATATCCGTCGCCCGACGGCTGGACGCGCGCGGCGGCGTTGGCGGCGGCGACGCGAGTGGCCGGCGACGCGGCCTCCTGAGCCGTTCTGTCAGGGGCTTTCGCCAGCACCAGGCCAGGGACGGCGGCAGTGGCGAGGCAGAGCGCCAGAAGGACGCCCGGGCGCTTGGAAACGTGCCGCATCAGTTGATCTCCTTTGACCAGTTGAAGGCGTGAACCAGCACGCCGAGAGGATTCTTGCGCAGGTCGTCAGCCGTCCGCGGCGGCTGCACCGTCACCGTCAGGATCGCGGTCCACCGTTCGGTCGCGGCCAGCCGGCCGTCGACGAAACGCCGCTCGGTCCAGGCCACACGGAAGGACGACGGCGAGGCGCGGATGATGCTGGAGACCTCGATTCCGACCTGGGCGCGGCCGATCTCGGCGAAGGGATCATGGGTTCGGGCGAAGTCAGACAGGGCGGCGGCGCCCTGGTCAGTGGTGTAGTCGTAGGCGCGCAGCCAGTTGTTCCTGACGACGACCGGGTCGGCGGAAATACTGCGCACCTGCTCGACGAAACGGCCCAGATGCCAGGCGATCTGGGCGTCGCTGGGCGTGTAGCCCGCCTGAGCCGGCGCGATCGCGAGCGGCTCTCCATGCTGGTCCACCTCGACGATCCAGGGCGTGACCACGCCGCGCGCGGACTGGACGACAAGGCCGGCGGTCAGGCCGGCGGAGAGACCGAGCGCCATCAAGGCGGCGAGGCGCCAGTTGCGCGCCTGGACGCGGGCGGATCCGATCCGGTCGTCCCAGGCCTGGGCGGCGCGCTGATAGGGGGTTTCCGGCGCGGGCGAACGCCCATAGTGGCCGCCGGGACGTTTGAACGGGTTCATGAGCGGTCCTCGCTGACTGAGATCGATGCGGAGCCCCCGTGATGGTCGCCGGATCGGACCGCGTGAATCGCGGTTGAGACGCCATGGGCGACCGCCTGGCGGCGTTCCATGTCCCTGGCCCACTGGGGTTTGGCCTCCGGAGCGGGGGCGGCCGCTCCCCCCGACGCCGCAGAGGTCCCGGTCTGAGGCTCAGGGCCGGCCTGAGCGGACGAGGTCTCCGCCCCTGCCGCCGCTTCGCCTCCGCCAGGAGTTGGCGGTCGCTCGGTGGGCGACGGTCCGGCTGGCGGTGCGGGCCTTCCACCACCGCCAGCATCACCGGCGGAGCCGCCGGCGCCGGCGCCGTCGCCCCCGCCGGGCTTGGCTCCGCCCGGCGATCCGCTTCCGGACGTCGCGCCGGAAGCGGCGGAGCCCGAACGGGTCGCGACGGCGGCCGTACCGGCCCGACCCGCGAGGCCCGCGCCCGCCCCGGCCGCCAGTCGGGCGCCAGCGACGCCCGCCATGGCGACGCCGCCGACGGCGAGTCCGGTCCCGATGGCGGCGCCCGCGCTCAACTGGGGCGCGCCCGAGATCAGTCCCGAGGCGATGCCCGGCCCGAAGATCGCCAGTCCGGTCAGGCTGAGGGCGGCCAGGGTGATGGCCAGAACATCCTCGAGCGCCGGAGGCTGGCCGGAGAAGTCGTTGACGAAGGTGTCGAACATCGTCGAACCGATGCCGACGATGACCGCCAGGACGAGGACCTTCACACCGGAGGCCACCACGTTGCCGAGCACGCGCTCGGCGAGGAAGGCGGTCTTTCCGAACAGGCCGAAGGGAATGAGGACGAAGCCGGCGAGACTGGTCAGCTTGAACTCGATGAGGGTCACGAAGAGTTGGACCGCCATGATGAAGAAGGCGATCAGCACGATGAGGAAGGCCACCATCAGGACGGCGATCTGGACGAAATTCTCGAAGAACCCAGGGAAGCCGGACATCTCGGCGGCGGCCTCGAGCATGGGCCGGCCAGCGTCGATTCCCGCCTGCGCCAGCTTGCCTGGCCGCAGGAAGTCCGCGCTGGACATTCCCGATCCGGACGCCTTCAAGCCCAGGCCGGCGAAGCTCGCGAAGACGATTTCCGACAGCCGCTGAAAGTTGCCGATCAGGAAGGCGAAGAAGCCCACGAACAGGGTCTTCTTGACCAGGCGGGCGAGCACGTCGTCGGACGGCCCCCAGGCCCAGAACAGCGCCGCCAGGGTCACGTCGATGACGATCAGGGTCGTCGCCACGAAGGCGACCTCTCCGCCGAGCAGACCGAAGCCGCTGTCGATGTAGCGGCTGAAGACCTCGAAGAAGCGGTCGATGACGCCGGAGTCGTTCATGGCCGCTCTCCCCCGCCAAAGAAGCGCCGACGGCTTTCCGCCCAGGCGGCATGACAGCGGGGGTCGGCGCCGCCCGCCTCGCCCAGGTTTCGGCAGCGAGCGAGTTCCTCGGCGGCGGGATTCGTCGCCGGCCTGACCACGGGCGCGGGGGGCGCGGCGCTTCGGCTCGCCATCGCGGCCGCGCCGATGGCGCAGACCGCAATGATGACGGTGGCGACACCCAGAGGATCGCTGCGAAAAAGCGCCCTCATTGTTGCGGGCCGCCCATGAAGCGCCGGAAGCGCGCTTGCGCATCCGCCCGGGCGGCGGCCCGATCGGCCGCCTCCAGCGCGTCCGCCCGTCCCTGGGCGGCCAGCAGGGCGGTGAGTTCGACCAACTGGCTCGACTGCAGCGCCAGCAACTGGTTGCCGGCCTGGGCGGCCTGCAGGGCGCCGGTGGCGGTCTGGCTGGCGCCGACGAGCCGGTCCATCTCCTGGCGCGTCGCGCCCAGGCCCTGGACGACGCCGGCCTGCAGCCGCATCGCGTCCTCGAATCCCGCCACGGAGGAATTCCAGCGTGCGCGGGCCCGCGCCACCAGATCCCGTTCGGACGCGGACAATTGCGCAGCGCCGTAACGGCCGTCGAAGGCCGCCTCGATCTCTCGCATGTCATAGGCGAGCGTCTGGGCTTCGGCGAGGAGCCCGCGGGTGCGATCGACCTGACCCTGCAGGGTCTGTAGCGACGAGTAGGGCAGGCTCGCCAGATTGCGCGCCTGGTTCGTCAGGGCGGCCGCCTCGTTCTGCAGGGACTGGATCTGATTGTTGATCTGTTCGAGGGCGCGGGCGGCCTGGAGGACGTTCTGGAGGTGGTTGGTCGGATCGTAGACGGCGACCTGGGCCTGGGCCGGAGCGGTCGCGGCGAGCAGGACGGCCGCCGCGAGGGCGGCGGAGAAGGCGGCGGACAGAGGCGGACGGATCATGACGGGTCTCCGGGGGTTGAGGCGTTTGGAAGCAGGTCGGCGGCCCACGGGAGGCCGCGGTGGCGGAGCCAGGCCGCACCGAAACCCGAAGGGCCGACCTCTTCGAGGATCGCGCGGATGGCGGCCTGGTCTGTCGCGGAGGACGCGGCGCAAAAGGCCAGCGCCACGGGGCCGAGGCCGAGTTCGAACAGCCGATCGCCAGCGCGGGACTGGCAGTAATAGTCTCGCTTGGGGGTCGCCTGGGCGAGGATGTCGATCTGGCGATCGTTCATGCCGAAGCGGCGATAGACGGCGGCGATCTGAGGCTCGCGGGCGCGGGCGTTCGGCAGGAACAGGCGCGTCAGGCAGCTCTCGATGATGGCCGGCGCGATCGCGCTGTGCTCGATGTCGGCGAGCGACTGGGTGGCGAAGACGACCGAAGCGTTCTTCTTGCGCAGGGTCTTCAGCCACTCCCGCAGCTGGGCGCCGAAACCGGGATCGTCGAGGGCGAGCCACCCCTCGTCCACGATGATCAACGTCGGCCGCCCGTCGAGACGCGCCTCGATCCGATGGAAAAGATGAGCGAGGACCGCGGGCGCCGCGGCCGATCCGATCAGGCCTTCGGTCTCGAACGCCTGCACCGATCCGACTCCGAGATGTTCGAAGTCCCCGTCCAGAAGCCGGCCCCACGGACCTTCCAGGGTGAAGGGTGCGATCGCCCGTTTCACGGCGCTGCCCTGAACGAGGGCGGCGAAGCCCGAGAGGGTGCGCTCGCCGGCGGGCGCTCCGGCCAGGCTGGAGAGGGCGGACCAGATCTGCGCCTTGGTCTCGGGCTCGGCCGCCACCCCCTCCCGCGCGAGAAGGTCGACGAGCCAGGCCTGCGCCCAGGCGCGTTCCGCGGGATCATCGATCCCTTCGAGCGGCTGCAGGGTCAGACCGCGCTCTTCACCGGCGAGGGCCTGGCCGAGGTCATGGAAGTCGCCACCCATGGCCAGGGCGGCCGCCCGGATCGAGCCGCCGAAATCGAAGGCGAACACCTGCGAGGCCGGATAGCGACGAAACTGGAGGGCCATGAGGGCCAGCAGCACGCTCTTGCCGGCGCCCGTCGGCCCGACCATCAGCGTGTGGCCGACGTCCCCGACATGGTGGGAGAAGCGGAAGGGCGTCGAGCCCTCGGTCCGGGCGTGAAACAGCGGCGGCCCGTCCAGATGCGCGTTCCAGTCCGGCCCGGCCCAGACCGCGGACATGGGCATGATGTGGGCGAGGTTGAGCGTGGAGATCGGCGCTGTGCGCACATTGGCGTAAACATGGCCCGGCAAGCCGCCGAGCCAGGCCTCCACGGCGTTCAGGCTCTCCGCGATACAGGTGAAGTCCCGGCCCTGGACGATCTTCTCCGCCTGGCGCAGCCTGGCGTCCGCGACCGCCGGATCATCGTCCCAGACCGTGATGGTCGCCGTCACCAGCGCATAGCCCACGCCATCCGCGCCGAGATCCTGAAGCGCCTGATCGGCATCGGCCGCCTTGTTGCCCGCGTCCGTGTCCACCAGGGCGGACGCCTCGTTGGTCATCACCTCCTTGAGCAGGGCCGCCAGCGATTTGCGCTTCGCGAACCACTGACGGCGAATGCGGCCGAGCAGACGCCCGGCGTCGGTCTTGTCCAGGCAGATCGCGCGCGTGGTCCAGCGGTAGTCGAACGCCAGCCGGTTCAACTCGTCGAGCAGGCCGGGCCAGGTCGCGGTCGGAAAGCCGATGACGGTCAGAACCCGCAGATGCGCCTGGCCGAGACGCGGCTCCAGCCCGCCGACCAGGCTTCGGTCGGCCAGGAGCGCGTCGAGGTGCATCGGCGTTTCGGGCAGGCGAACCGGGTGGCGCGCGGTCGAGACCGTGGCGTGGAGAAAGGTCAGCGTCGCCTCGTCGTCCAGCCAGACCGCCTGCGGCATCAACCCCTCGATCAAGGCCAGCAGCCGATCGGTGCGGTCGATGAAACCGCGCACCTGGGCGGGCCAGTCGACGCCCTTCTCGGCGCCGCCCTCGTAGAGCCAGCGCGCCGCGCGACCGCGGTCTTCCGCCGGCGGCAGCCAGACCAGGGTCAGATAGTAGGCGCTCTCGAAATGGGCCCGATCGGACTGGAAGGCGGCCCGGCGTTCGGCGTCCACCAGTCCCGAGACGGGATCCGGGAAGGCGCTCTCGGGGTAGGCGGCCGATGGGTTGCGCTGCGCCTCGACGAAGATCGCCCAGCCCGATCCCAGACGTCGCAAGGCGTTGTTCAGACGTCCGGCGACCCCGGCCAGTTCCGCGTTGGTCGCCGAGTCCAGGTCCGGTCCGCGGAAGCGCGCCGTCCGTTGGAGACCGCCGTCCTTGTTGAGAACCACCCCTGGCGCGATCAACGCCGCCCAGGGAAGGAAGTCGGCGAGCTGTCGCGGCCGGGCGCGGTATTCCTGAAGCGAGAACATGATCAGACATCCAGGAGAGCGGGCAGGCGAAGGTGACGTCGCGCCACCTCGACGAAGTCCGGGTCGTGGCGGGCCGCCAGGACGCCGAGGGCGTGACCGACGAGCCAAACGCCGGCGCCGACGAGCCAGAGCCGCAGGCCGAGGCCCAGGGCGGCGGCCAGGGTGCCGTTGACGATGGCGAGGGCGCGCGGCGCGCCGGCCAGGAGGATCGGTTCGATCAGCGCCCGATGGACGGGCGCGACGAAGTCATCGGGAAGCGGTTCGGCCATCAGACCAGCGCGCCGCCGCCGAAGGAGAAGAAGCTGAGGAAGAACGAACTCGCCGCGAAAGCGATGGAGAGGCCGAAGACGATCTGGATGAGCCGGCGCGCGCCGCCCGAGGTGTCGCCGAAGGCGAGCGTCAGGCCGGTGACGATGATGATCATCACGGCGATGATCTTGGCCACGGGGCCCTCGATCGATTCCAGGATCGACTGCAGGGGTGCCTCCCAGGGCATGGAGGAACCGCCCGCGAGGGCCGGAGATGCGGCGGCGACGGCGACCGCCAGAACGGCGGCGGCGAGGGCGGGGCGGTGATGCGAAGTCATGAGAGAGCTCCAGGGTGGAAACGGAAGGGTCAGGCGAGGACGGGCGAGAGCCGGTAGCCGCCATCGGGATCGAGGCCGTCGACGACGGCGAGTTCGACCAGCCGACGCGCCTCGCCCCGGCCGGCCAGGACGGCGACGAGGTTGACGGTCTCGGCGATGAGGGCGCGGGGCGGCACGAGGACCGCCTCCTGAATGAGCTGCTCCAGGCGGTTGAGCGCGCCGCGCGCGGACCCGGCGTGGAGGGTGCCGACGCCGCCCGGGTGGCCGGTGCCCCACGCCTTCACCAGATCGAGCGCCTCGGCGCCGCGCACCTCCCCGATGGGAATGCGGTCGGGACGCAGCCTCAGGGCGGAGCGCACCAGATCGGTGAGGGTCGCCACGCCGTCCTTGGTGCGCAGGGCCACAGTGTTGGGCGCGGCGCACTGGAACTCGCGGGTGTCTTCGATCAGGATGATCCGGTCATCGCTCCCGGCCATCTCCGCGAGCAGGGCGTTGACCAGTGTCGTCTTGCCGGTCGAGGTGCCGCCCACGACGAGGATGTTCTGACGCTCCGCGACGGCGCGGCGGAGCCGGTCCGCCTGCCCTGGGCGCATGACGCCGGAGGCCACATAGTCGTCCAGGGTGAAGACGGCGACGGCGGGCTTGCGGATCGCGAAGGCGGGCGCCCGGACGAGCGGCGGCAGCAGACCTTCGAAACGCTCGCCGGTTTCCGGCAATTCGGCGGAGATGCGGGGGCGCGCCCCGTCGACCTCGAGACCGACGTGATGCGCCACCAGACGGACGACCCGTTCGCCCTCGGCGGGCTCCAGACGATGGGGCGTCAGTTCAAGCCCGGCCGCCAGGCGATCCACCCAGACCCGTCCGTCCGGGTTGAGCATGACCTCGACGACGTCCGGGTCGGACAGCGCGGCCATCAGCGCCGGCCCGAGGGCGGTGCGGAGCATTTTCAGACTGCGCGCCTGGGCGGTCATCGCGATCCCGTCGGTGAAGGCGGATCGGCGGGCGATCCGGACGGGGGCGACAAGAGAACCGTAAATCGGGGGCGTTCAACAGCGACGAAGGCGTAGTAGGGCCCCCGCGCAGAAAGACAGGGGATCGGCGGGATGCCGGATGTCTGGGCCCCGCTGCAAGCCGCCGCTCGTCCCGGCCTATCCTTTCGGAGGGGCGAAGACTGGATCGTCGGCTGGAGCACCTGCTGCGCCACTGGTCCTGAGATCGGCGTCGCCGGGCGCGCCTGCCGTGTCGCCGCGAGACGCCGCCTCCAGTTCCACCGCCAGTTCGCGGCTGAACGATCGACCGGAGGCGAGCCGACGGCCGAGGGTTTCGATGAAGCGCTCGTAGCGGTCTCGGCCCCGAGCGCGCGCGGCCGCCTGCGCCGCGTCCGGAAGCGCGGGCGTCGCGGCCATCCAGGATCGGACAAAGAGGGCGAGCATCTCGACGGCGACGTCCAGGTCCCGTTCGAGACGGTCGGCGTGGCGGTTCAACCGATCCAGCCGCCGCCCCAGGGCCGCCTCCTGCTGCTGGGCGGCGTCGGGCGTCAGGAAACTGGCGATGGCCGCTTCGGCGACCGTCGACTTGGGCACGCCCCGCGTCTTCGCGTGGCGAACCAGGAGATCCAGCAGATCCGGCGTGAGGTAGACCGTCAGAAAGGGCTTCTTCATGGGACGGCCTAGAGCTCGACGCCGTCGTCGGGATCGAGGGCAGCCTGGCGCGCGACGCGGCGCATGCGCGCGCCCAGATCGTCGGACAGAATCTCGGCGCCCTCGTCGTCCCCGATCTCCGGCGCCGCATCCGGCACGGGCGCCCCCGGCTCGGACTCGAATCCTCCGAACGCCTTGTCGGGCGCTTCCGGATCCTGTTCCCGCCGCAGGCCGCCGTCGTCCGTGGGCGCGGATCCCGGACCCTGCCGATCCGCTTCGGGGGCCGCCGCCCCGGTCCATGGAAGCCCCGCCTCGGCGCCCGCGATCGCGCCGCGCGACGTCGGCGGAGTCAGGACCCGCCCGGCGAGCTCGCGATCCGCATAGTAGCGCGCCTTCCTGACGCGAAGCGGGGCGCAGCCCGAAACGAGCACCAGGGCGTCCGTCGTAGGCAGTTGCATCACCTCGCCGGGTGTGAGGAGCGGACGGGCGGTTTCCTGGCGCGAAACCATCAGATGGCCGAGCCAGGGAGAGAGGCGATGGCCGGCATAGTTGCGCATCGCCCGCAGTTCGGTCGCCGTGCCCAGGGTCTCGGATATCCGCTTGGCGGTGCGCTCGTCATTCGTCGCGAAGGCGACCCGGACATGGCAGTTGTCGAGGATGGCGTTGTTCGGCCCATAGGCCTTCTCGATCTGATTGAGACTCTGGGCGATCAGGAAGGCCTTCAGGCCATAGCCCGCCATGAAGGCCAGGGCGGTCTCGAAGAAGTCGAGGCGGCCGAGCGCCGGAAATTCGTCGAGGAGCATCAGGAGGCGACGACGGCCGGACCGCGCCTGGAGATCCTCCGTCAGCCGGCGTCCGATCTGGTTCAGGATCAGCCGGATCAGCGGCTTGGTGCGGCTGATGTCGGAGGGCGGAACGACGAGGTAGAGGGAGACGGGCCGGTCGCCATCGACCAGGTCGCCGATGCGCCAGTCGCACCGCCCGGTCACCGCCGCGACGACGGGATCGCGGTAGAGTCCCAGGAAGCTCATCGCCGTCGAGAGGACGCCCGAGCGCTCGTTCTCGCTCTTGTTCAGCAGCTCGCGGGCGGCCGCCGCGATCACCGGATGGGGACGGCCGTCGCGATGGGCCGTCGTCATCATGCGGCGCAGGGTGGCTTCGATGGGGCGCTCCGGATCGGACAGGAAGGCGGCGACCCCCGCCAGGGTCTTGTCGGCCTCCGCATGGAGCACGTGCAGGATCGCCCCGACCAGGAGCGCGTGGCTGGTCTTCTCCCAGTGGTTTCGGCGTTCGAGCGCGCCCTCGGGATCCACCAGGATGTCGGCGATGTTCTGGACATCGCGAACCTCGAGCGGGCCCGGACGCACTTCCATGAGCGGGTTGTAGGCGGCGCTCGACGCATTGGTCGGATCGAACATCAGGACAGGCCCGAAGCGGGCGCGCCAGCCCGCCGTCAGGGTCCAGTTCTCGCCCTTGATGTCGTGGACCAGGACCGAACCGCCCCAGGTCAGGAGGGTCGGAACGACGAGGCCGACCCCCTTGCCCGATCGGGTGGGTGCGAAGCAAAGGACATGTTCCGGTCCGTCGTGCCGCAGATAGCGGCCGGCCAACTCTCCCAGCAGCACGCCGTCGTCGCCGAAAAGTCCGGCCGCCCGGGCGTCCCGCGCCTCGCCCCAACGGGCCGTTCCGTAGGTGGTGGCCGACCCCGCCTCCCTCGAACGCCAGACCGCCATCGCGATGGAGGTCAGGATCGCGACCAGGGCGGAGCCCGCCGCGATCGCCCCGCCCTCCAGGAAGATGCGCGGCGCATAGGCGTCATAGGCGAACCACCAGACGAAGACGCTGGGCGGGGCATAGACCGAATGGCCCGAGACCTCGAACCAGGGCGATCCCAGGGCCGGCTGATAGGCCAGCCGCCAGGCCGTCCATTGGGTGGCGCCCCAGACGCCGGCGAGGATGAGGCCGATGACCAGGAGGAGCTGGCCCCAGAGGATTCTACCGGCGGACATGGGCGGTTCCTTCTTTGGGAGGGTGGATCAGAGGCCGAGCGTACGCGGCGGGCGCCAGCCGATGTCGCCCCGGGCGCCGACCGTTCCCGCGACCGTGCGTCCCAACTGGCGGTCGAGCGGAGCGCGCCAGGGCGCGAGGCTGAAGCCGAGCCCGTCGTCGACCATGGCGAAGCGGCCCGAGGCCAGATCCAGGCGGCGGCGGTAGACGCCAGAGACCTCGTCGCCCTCCACCAAAGGCCGGAAGACCAGGCCGGTTTCAGCCTGGAGCCGTGAGGCGGCCGCGCCCAGGTCGCGAGCCTTCAGGGTCTCCAACAGGCCCGGCGCGAACCTCACGCCGCCGCCGCGTCTTTCCGCCAACCCTTCGGCGACGAGGCGGTCAATCCGCGTTTGGCGAGCGGTCGCGACCTCATCGGCGAAGCCGCCCACATTGACGAACGGAGCGGGATCGAGAAGGCGGCGGTCCAGCCAGGTGGCGCCCCTGGCCTGGACCTGGCCGGCGAGGTCGAGGTCGGACACGGTGACCATCATCGGATGGGCGCCGCGCGAGGGCGGGCTGGCGCGCACGATGGCGTCGATGCGGGGTTCGGACGCCGCAGCGTCCGGCACGGTGACATGGTGGACCCGGCCGTCCAGCCCGTCGATGACGGCGAAGCCCGTGCCCCGCAGTTCATCGTCCCGACCCCGGGCGAGGACCCGGCCGACGACGACGGCGGACAGGGCCGAGGTCGCCCACTGTTCGGGGACCCGGGCGAGCGCGCGCGCCTCCACCGCCGCCGCCAGACGACCCGCGACTTCGGTCTCCCGGGCCAACGCCTGAAGTCGCCCGCCGAGATCAGCCCGAAGCCGCCACCGGCCGGCGCCGTCCGGGTCGGCCAGACCGAGACGTTCGAGGGTCCGCGCCCGGCGAACCAGCGGCCCGAGACGGGCGGGATCGCCGCCGGCGCTCCCGGGCCGCAGATCGACCCGGCGATCGGCATCGGCCAGGCGTTCGAGCGTCCGGTCGAGCCGGGTCCAGCGCAAGGCCTCTGCGTCCCGGCCCAGGGCGAGGGCCTGTTCGCGTCGACTCGGCGGGCCGAGTTCCAGTTCCACCAGCGCCTCCGCGCGGGTTCGCACGCCATGGCTGATGTAGTCCCGGCTGATGACCAGGTCAGCGCCGTCATCGAGCCGGCCGCGCACGACCACGTGGATGTGCGGGTGCGCCGTGTTCCAGTGATCGACAGCGACCCAATCGAGCGGCGCGCCCAGGTCCGCCCCGACGCCCTTCATGAGGTCGCGGGTGTAGGCGCGAAGATCCGCGAGTTCGGCCGCGTCCTCCGGCGAAACGATGAAGCGAAAGTGGTGGCGGTCCTCCTGCGCCCGATCGGCGAAGGCCGGGGCGTCGACCGTCTCGCCGCGCGCATCGAAGAGCCGTCCCGGTTCGCCGTCACGGGTCACGCCGTCGCGCTGGAGATAGCCGATGTGCGCGGCCAGACCGCCGGCGCTTCGGCGAACCACCCGCGCCTTGACGACGACATGTCGCCGCGACGCACCCGCATGAAGACCGCGCACGAGCGCCGCCCGCCCCCGGCCGAATGTGCTGGGACGACCGGCGTCGCCGCGCCCGGGCTTGAGGCCTCCGGCCCTGGCGACCGCAACGCGCACCTGACGAAGCGCCGTTCCGGCGGCCGGACCCGACCGGGCGCCGATCCGCCCGGGCCGGACGCGGAAATCGTCGTCCCGGGTCATGACGCGACCGACAAGGCGTGAAAACACGAGATGTTTCCGCGAGGTAGAGCGGCAGGGAAGGCGCGGATGGCCGCGACGCCTTGCGGCAAGTCGCTGAGATCACGGGAGAAAACCCCGCCCCACCCCCGCCGCGCCTTGCGGCTTTTATCTTGCCCTCTCCCCTGAAGGTTCACAGCGGCGCTCATCGGGGGCGGACCGGCTCCAGGCCGGCGGACGCATCCAGCGGCGCGAACAGGCTGGAGAGGTTCGGATCGGCGGAGGGCGCCGATCCGGGGAAGAGGGGCGCCGCGTCGGGATCGACCGGCGCGGGCGCGGCGATCCGGGATGCGGGAGGCGCGTTCGGCGTGCCGCCCTGGACGCCGATGCGGGCGCCGATGCGGGCGATGTAGTCGCGGGTCTCCGCCGGGAGCGGACGCCCCTGGTCGCGGTGCTGGAGGTAGCGGCCGGGGCCTGCATTGTAGGCGGGCAGCATCCCCTCCGGACCGAACCGGTCGTGCAGTTCACGCAGATAGGCGGCGCCGGCCAGGACGTTGTCGCGAGGGTCGTACGGGTCCGGCCCGAAGCCGTACCGCCGCCGCAGTTCCGCATAGGTGGCAGGCATGACCTGCATCAGGCCCATGGCTCCGGCGTGCGAGGTGGCGCGAGGATTGAAGCCGCTCTCCTGTCTCATCACCGCGCGGATCCAGCGGGCCGGCACGCCGAAGCGGCGTGCGGCCTCCTCGATCAGGGTGTCGATCGTCGGCCCGGCGAGGGCCTGCGGCGACGGCTCCCAAACCGCGCGCGGCGTCGCCGCGAGACAGGGCGGGCTCGTCGCGGCGAGCGTCAGGCTCAACGCCGCGGCCCATCGGGGGAAGGATCCGGAGATCGCTCGCGCCCTCATCGACGCGGCTCCCGGACGCGGATCGGCGTCACGCGACCGAGCAGATCGTCCCGGTGAACGGGACCGAAATATCGACTGTCGAGCGAGTCCGGGACGTCGGGCACGAGCAGAAAGACAGCCTCCCGACCGAGCGCGACGCAGCCGCTCCAGCGGGGGAGAGGACGTCCGGCGGCGTCCCGATCCCGCGCCCTGGCCACGGGCCGGCCGTCGATGCTGATCTCCGTATCGTGGCGACAGACCACGGACGGCGCTGTCGCGGCGACCGGCTTCAGGAGCGGAACGCCGTCCGGCAGATAGCCGCGCGCCGAGAACAATCGCGACCATTCAGGCGTGGGCCGCCAGGCGGCCCGCTCGCCCACGGCCGGCCGCACCGTCGGTTCAAGCCGGTACAGGCCGATGGGCGCGCTGGCCGAGGCGTTCCAGATCAGGAGCGGGGTGCGCGCCGCGATCGGACCGAGCGCGAGACCGGCGACCGCCAGGGCTGCGCATCCGAGGACTATCCCCCGCCTCATGACGACACCTGCTGGCGCAGACGAAAGGCCCGGTGGCGTTCGGCCGTATAAGGCAGGGGCGACAGGCTGACAGCCAGCCGGGCGTGGACGTGTCGCCAGTAGTCCGGCGCGACCGCGCCCGGCTCGAAGCCGCCGCTCTCGACCGCGTCGATCACTTCGAGCGCGCGGCGAACCCGCGGCCATCCGTGAAGGCGCAGCAGGCTGACCGCGCCGGGGAGCACGCCGGGGATGGCGATCCGGGCCCGCGTGGCGTCCGCCGCCTGGAGAATGTCGAGGCGTGAAACCACGGTGCCGTGATCGTTGGACGCCCATCGCACGAAGGCGAAGACCTCGCCGGGTCGGAAGGCGACGAAGCGGTTGCGGCGCGAGACGATGCGCTGGTCGACCGCCTGGCCGAAACGGATCCACCGCTCCGTCCGGCCCGGATCGAAGACGAGTTCGACCCAGGTCAGTTGATCGGCGGACGTCGGCGAAGCCTCCGCCACCACCACGGGGTCGCGATGAAGGACGACATAGGGCGGCGGCTCCGACGCGCCCTCGGACGACCGGCGGCTCATCGCAGCGGGGCCCGTTCCGGGCGGCGCGCGGGGGCGATGGCGTCGTGGCCCGGATCCGTGGTCGAGGATTTGACGCCGCGATCCGCCCAGGCCTGGAGATCGCCGACGGCGTAGACGACGCGTCCGCCGATCTTCCGATAGAGCGGGCCGGTGCCGTAGCAGCGGTGTTTCTCGAGGGTTCGGCCGGAGAGGCCGAGGTGCCGGGCCGCCTCGGCGGTGCGGAGGTAGCGCGGCGGCATTGGGGTCTGGGCGTCGTGCATGACGGCAATCCTTGGGGGGCTGGAACGCCGTCGGCGGGCGGCGGCGGGACAGGCCAAGGATTTCGCCAAACGGGCGTCCGCGGCAGTCGGGGCACGGGCATCGGGCGATGCCCGTGCGTCATCGCCCGATGGCGTGCGCCAGACGTCGGGGCGGCATTCGCCGATCCGCCAGCGGCGAGCGGCGAGCGGCGCGCTCGGCATGGGCCGCGGCCGCGGCGACGAACCGTTCGTCGTCGCGCAGGATGCGAAGCCAGGAGGCGATGCAGGCGGCGCGATCGGGAGGGGCTCGAGCGTCGATCCGAGGTTCGCGCGAAGTGAGGCGGGGCCCAGTTTGGCCGCCAGTGGCGGCCTCCCTGGAACGGATTGAAGGGAAGGAGGCGGCGGCGCGGGGCGCCGCCGCCGGGCTCTCAGTTGCGCGACCAGATCAGGCTGAAGCCGTCGTCGGTCTCGATCAGCGAGGCGTAGATCGGCGCCGGGAAGCTCGGATCATCCAGCTTGACTGAAAGGTAGTCGCGGTTGGCCTGGGAGGTCTTCTTCCAGGCGGCGCCGAATTCGGTGGCGCCGGCGAAGATGCGGAAGTCGGGGGCCTTGTCGTCGTTCTTTTCATTGGGCCGCAGGATGGCCGTCTTGACGTTGAGGGTCAGGGTCTTGATCGATCCGGTGTAGCCGTCGCCCTGGGCGGTAAAGGTTCCGATGGCAGCCATGTCAGTCTCTCCTTGGTTTCGGGCCACGCCAGCCGCGGCCTCGATGGCGATCGAAGGACCGGGGCCGGTCGGCGCGCAGGTCGAGAGAAGCGAGACCCCGCAGCGCAGCGGAGGACCGCGAAAGGCGACTTTCTTGTCCCGCGAGGAAGGCCGCAGGCCGGGGAAGAAAGTCGACCGCGCGGTTGCGCCAGCCGACCGGTTCCGGTCAGATCCGCCTTCTGGAGAGGCCGCGCCGGCGTGGCGCGAACAGGGATGAGACCGGCTGCGCGCGGATGATCGACGCCATCGACGCTCCCCCGGAAGCCTTCAAACCCGGAGCGTAGTCGCCGGTTCGGCCCAGCACCTGAGGAGACGCGGCGACCGCCTGACGCCGGAACGCCGGGTCGCCGGACTGTCTCCCGACGGCGCAAGGGTGGAGTTCCCTGCCTCGAACCGCTTGCGGTTGCAGGTCGGTGTCGCCCATAGGCGTTGACGGAGCCGGCTCGCAGGCTCGCAGACGGGCCCGCCGATCATGACCCTGCCGCCACGCCCGCCGGCCGTTCCGGCGCCCGCAGTCCCGGCGCCGGCCCTGCCTTATCGCCCTTATCTGTCCGCCCTGCTGGGCAAGGCGACCGGGCGGTTGCGGAACGGCGCGGCCGCGAACCGGCTGGCCCGGCTGGTGGAAGCCGCCCTGCCCCTGATCGGCGCCGTGCCGCCCGTCGCCGGTCCGCGCGCGGCGAGCGTTCCGCGCCCCGCCGCCAGGCATGGCGGCCTCTGGATCACGACCCTGACCTATCGTCAGGTCACCACCCCCGCCTGGGCCGTGTCCGTCGCCGGAGCGGCGGCGCCCCAGGACATTTCCGAACATCTGGTGGTGATCGCGTCCAAGGGCGACCGGACGGCCGTCTGCGGGTCGGATACGTCAATCTACGGGGCGCTCCAGCGCGCCATGAGACCTGATTTCTCCATCCTGCCCCATGCGGACATGGAGGCCGCGTTCGTCGGCGCGGAGGCCAAGGCGATCTGGATGTCCGGCGTCCACGCCAGGACGGCCGTCAAGCCGACCGCCAAGACCCTCATGGGCGAGGCGCTGGAGTATGCGCTCGATCCGCTGGGGGACCAGACCTTCTACTTCTCGGCCATGCGCAGCCGGGTGGCCTATCCGATCGGTGGGGCTGTTCAGGAAAAGGTCATCGGCGTCGCTCCGGGGCAGGGACGGGTCTGGGTCGGTCGGCCCTCCGACTGGACGGCCTTCGTCACGGAACTGGAGGCGGTGATGGATCATGCCGCCGCCCCGGGCCGGGCGCGGTCCGTCCTGTTCGACGCGCTGGCGCGCACCGTACCGTTCGCCGGCGTCGGCCTGCCGGAGTCCGTCGCCGTGGCGCCGCCCGACCTGTTTTCCGAGGCCGAGGTGGAGCCGAACGCGCGGGAGACGGCGGTGCGCTGGGCCTATGAGGTCGGGCTGGTTTGCACGCCGACGGGGCCGCTCGGCCTGACGCTCGCCGCCACCTGGCAAGGACTCCCTCTGGGCGATCTGGCGATCGACATCGTTCCGGGCGGCGACAAGCATGAACTCGACGGGCGGTGGTTGACCACGCCCCGGCATGCGACCCCGGCCATCGCGGCCGAGCAGGACGCCATGCGCGAGGACGCTCTTCGGCTGGTGCTGGAGAAGGCGTGGCTCCGCATCTATTTCGACACCGGCGAGGTCCTGGCGGGCGGCCGTTTGTTCAGGCCGCGGTTCAGGGACGCCCTGTTCGTCTACACGCCGCGTAACTTCGCCGGTTATGATGTCGATGTCGAAAAGCCGGCGCACACCAAGGCCTGGCCGCTCGTCCGCGCCATCGCCGGGTTAGATGCGAATGGCAATCGGGACACCTCGCTCTTCGCCTGGGTGGTCGAGAAGATGTTTCTGGACGCCCGTGGCGTCCCCTATGGCTGGCTGGCGAGCGATGACGGTTCGATGGAATTCGCGGACTTCGTCCATATCGACGACGTCAACAACATCGTCACGCTGGTCCATGTAAAGGCGGCCAATGCGACAGGACCGCGCCATGTTTCGGTCTCGGCGTTCGAGGTGGTCGTCTCCCAGGCGATCAAGAATCTTCGACACCTCGATCACGTCCATCTGCACGAGGCGCTGCATCGGGGGCAAAAGAAGAAGATCGCCCGCGCCGTTTGGCGTGACGGGGTCCGTCAGATCAATCGCGCGGGCATCATCCGCGCGGCGCTCGGACTGCCGTCCGGCTACACAAAGCGTCTGGTGGTGTTGCAGCCTCAACTGACTGAGGCGGAACGGCTCGATTGCGAGAACAAGGTCGCAACCCCCAAGCGGCTGGACACCAAGGCCCGGCTCGACACCCTGTTGAACGGCGCGCGGCTGACGGCGATGGCCGTCGAAGCGGAGTTCGAGACTTGCACCGCGCTCTGACCTCGCCGAAGTCCGTCAGGCGGCGACAGGCGCCCCCGCGTCCGACAGCGCTCTTGGCCTTCCTGTCGGCGACAATGCCGCGTCTTGCATCCGTCGATCCGCGAGCGGGCCCGAAGGGAGCGCGAGCCGCGATCTCCCGCACAGAAAGGGAAAGGCCGCGCGTCCGGGGACGCGCGGCCAGTACAGGACCCTATTCGGCGGCGAACGAATAGCCGCCCTCGGTGACGGACGCGTCCTCGCCCGCCGCCTCCTCTTCGGGCCGCGCCACGCGCAGCACGGACGGCAGCCAGCCCTTTCCTTCAACCAGTCCTTCGGCCGCCGCCGCCATGTCGCCCTTCCTCAACCCGGCGATCCGGCCCGCCTCTTCAGCGTTGACCGCTTCGGTCACCGCCTCCAGCACCCGCGCCTTCGGCACCCGGCTGAAATAGCTGTCCGCCGTCGCCGACCACGTCCCGGTCATGTCCAGACCGACCACCGTCGCCAGCATCTCGGCCTGGGCCAGCGCGCCGGGCCGCCGGTCGTGCGGGTCGCGCACGGCGTAGAGGCCGACCCCCGCGCAGCAGGCCAGCAGGTCCAACTGGTCCGACGGAGCGAACCCGGCGATCACGCCCCACGCCTCTTCGGCCCGCTCGGGCAGACGCGCGCCCCACGCCTCGCACCGGTCGCGAACCCTGCGCCCCACGGGGCCGTCGTCCACCCCCGGCGCGAGCCGCTCCAGTCCGGTCGTCGTCAGCCGAAGCTGCAAGGGAGTCCAGACCCCATAGCCCGGATAGAAGACCTGCAGGGCGAGAGCGTGGACCACCGTCGCCAGCGCCGCGCCGACATCGGCCTGCACCGCGTCGCGCAGCCCCATGGTTTTGTGGGCGGTCAGGTCGATCAGGAGACGATCCGAGAGACCCGGCGCCTCGTCCGCCTCGACCGCCTCCCGGCGCCCGTCGCCGCCTTCACCGGACGCAGGGCCATCGTCCTCGTCCTCGACCTCGGGCGCCGCCGTATCGGTTCCGCGATCGCTCACCGCGTCCTCGGGCCGCACGAGTCCGCGCTCGAACCGCGCCAGTCCGTCGTGGCCCAGCAGGACCATCACCCCGGCGCGCGTCTTGACCTCGGGCGCGTAGTCGAAGTCGGGACCGAAGGCCTGCAAGATCCGGTCGATCTCCTCCAGACGGGCATCCACCTCCGGCGGCAGGCTCTCGGCGCTGTCGGTCTCCGAGACGAGCCGATCATACTCCTCTGACAGGGCCGCGATCTCCGCAGCGTCCGCTTCCGAGCGCTCGACCGCCACCGGATAGACCCGGCCCAGGGCCGAGACCTCGGCGTATTCCCCGGCGGCTTCCGCCCATTTCCAGCCTTCGCGCTCGCGCGCTTCTGCGGCCAAACCGGCCAGCTTCTCCGAAACGAGCCTGTCGAGCAGACCCACGTCCTCGAACCAGCCCCCGCCGTCCTCGGTGAACAGGTCGCGCAGGACTCCGCCTCCCTCGGCCTCATAGGCCTCGACGCCGACGAAGACCGCGCGCGGGTCGTCCGCCCGGACCTTGGCCTCGGTCATGGCGCGGCGGATGACATAGGCGGGCGTATGCGGCCCGATCATGCCCAGCACCTGCCGCTGGCGATCCTGATCCTCGCTGACGCAGAAGGCGGTCAGTTGATCGAGCGCCACCG
>CAZFQC010000002.1:0-69179 GCA_964520795.1 uncultured Brevundimonas sp. | reverse complement strand
TGAGCTGTTCTGGCGGTGTCCGGTTCGGGCACGCCGATATGTCCGCTTCCGACCCGAAGCGGACATTAGGAGCGTGGCCTAATTGCTGTTCCGAATGAACCAGCCATCACCGATATCGCGGTGCACCGTAAGCGATTTTCCGTTCCCGGCAGCTACCGCCGCGTCCGTGTCGGCAACTAGCGGCCCGCCAAAACTCTCTGGCACTCCGCCCGGACTGAACATCAGTTTCTTTGACTGGCCTGAAACGCCGACGCCCACGGACGCAACGTCGAACGAAGCGACGACAGGAGAACCGCACTCGAAATATGCCCTGCTAACTGCGTGCCTCTCCATAAATGTCCGGAGGGACTGAACCCGAATAGGGTCGAGAGATGCTGGCCTCGTCTCAGGCGGTTTGCCGCTTCTGAGTTCGAAATCAGTGATGGCGGGCGTCTCACAAGCCACCTGAATGGCCTCTTCAAAGCCTGCCCGGTTGAACCGCAACTCTTCGATCAAAGCCGCGTCGGTCCGGGCTGGCTCGCCGCACGCTGACACGCAGAGACAAACGGCCCCAGCGACTCCAGATCGCGTCACGCTGACCCAGCTAAGTGCCATCCCAAACGCCTCCCCAGAGTTGGTCTAAAGCACATTGCACGTCGTCGGGACGGGTGATGCAAGGGCATTCGCCCGAGCGATTAGAATGTCCGCCTTCTCCTCTGATCCGCACGTCCGCTCCCGACCCATTGCAGACGGATCGTCAGCCCGGTTTGGCTTCCCTCTCGGGTCTGGTCGCCTTTCGACCTCGCCAAGCGTCGTCGAGCTTGAGAACTAAAGTCAGCACAACGCCAAGGCCCGTAAACAGGCTGCCCATCATGAAGGCGAAGCCGCCATTGATGACGACCAAGTGCGAGAGCGGGACAGGTTGGTCGTCGAGCACGCCCCACTGGTTGAGCGTGCCTATCGCTGCGGCATAGACCGCAATGACAGGAGAGATGCATGTGAGAAAGTAGGCGGACGCCAAGCTCGTCTTCCGCAAGCGGCCTCTCGTTACAACGTCAATCACGACGATCACCAAGGTGATGCAAGCAAGCACGAATGCGATCTGGCTCGCCACGGTGACGGCTGGATCGATGCCATGGGAAAGAGCCGACAAACCCAAGCGTCCATGTGGCTCGCTGCTAACCATGGTCGGGACGTTATACGACATGATCTCCCCCGCCGTTGCCGCCATCATACTCGTTGAAGCGTGCTGATCGCACCAGCCCTCTTGTTAAAGTTGCCCTGCCGGGACTGTCCGCTTCCCACCCATAGCGGACTTCCCCTATGCGTCGCTGTCGAAGCTTGCGAGAAGCGTTTGATGACCGCGACGATTCCGAACGCCATCTGCGACGCCGTCGCACAGGCGTTGCCCTTGGTGAAGCATGGCTCCCTAAGAGTTTGGGGGAAGTTCTTCGGGCGGCCATACGACAACATCCACCAGCTTGTTGGCTGCTCGCCTCTGGTGGATGGCGTCCAGTTCACGTTCGATGAGGGCGAAACCCTTACCGTCTGGCATCCCTCGCGATGGGACATCTCGCCCGCCCGATTTGAAATCCTCGAAGCGTCACGTGTTCGCTGGGAGTGGTTTTACTATGGCCGAGAGAAGGTGCCGGAGAACCGCTACTACATCGAATGGACCGCATGCGGCGACGTGGCTGCGGTCTCAACAAACGTCGATTGGTTTCAGACGTCCTCTGAAATCCCTCGTGAAGGCGCAGCCGCCGAGTTGCTATGAGTTAGGTCCGCTTTCCCCCCGTAGCGGACCTCGGGAGTGTCCGCTTTCGGGCGCGATGCCTACAGCTCAATCTGCTCCGAAAGGGCCAAGGCGTCATCAACCTCTATGCCGAGATAGCGCACGGTGCTCTCCAGCTTCCCGTGCCCAAGCAGCAACTGGCACGCGCGGAGGTTTCCGGTCTTTTTGTAGATCAGCGCGACCTTGGTCCTGCGCAGGCTGTGGGTGCCGTATCCGCCGACATCCAGTTCGATCATCCGAACCCAGGTGTCCACGAGACGAGCATACTGGCGCGTGCTGATGTGCTCGCCTTGCCTAACGCGGCTGGGAAACAGCCAGTCCCCTGCTTGGTCGCCACGGACTTCTAGCCATCGGGCGAGGGCGTCACGCGTGGGCGGCGTGATCTCGAACGGCACGGGCCGACCAGTTTTTTGCTGAACGATGATCGACCTCTCGCGAAGAGTACCGCTCTGCGCCACGTCCCCGAGGCGCAGTTTTACGAGGTCGCAGCCTCTCAGCTTCGTGTCCAAAGCGCAGTTGAACATGGCCAGATCACGGACCCGGCCGGTCGTCCTTAGCTGCTGGCGGATCCCCCAGATGTGTTTCGGTTTCAGCGGTGCCTTCGCACCAACGAGTCGACCAGCGTTCCAGGGTTTGGATGGGAACGTGAAGAGATCTGTCTGGGCCATGACGCCCTCCTTGAAGTCCCCCAAAAGACGCAAACGCTCCACGCCGGAAAGCGGACATGTTGGAAGTCGGCTATGGGGGGGAAGCGGTCAAAGGCTTTTTCCCCGAAAGCGGACGTTAGCGACAACGGCGCAGCCCGACTTTTTATTCCTGCATTTTGCAAAGTGGGACTAGGGACGGATGCCCTGTTGATTGCCTACGGGATTCAGGGTCACCCGTTTAGATTGTGGTTGACTCGCGTATAAATCATCGCCTTGATACAAGTTATCTTATCATCAATCGGAGGTGGGTATGCCGGGTCCGTCAATACAGGAACAGGATGTTTCCAACTACTGGGCGCAAAACTACAATCCGGTGACGGATGTAGCCGCTACCGGCCATTACTATCTCGAAAGTGGTAGGTATGGCACGATGACGCAAATGACCGACGGATCAATGTGGTTCGATCACGACGATGATGGTTGGTTCGATGTAGGTCGACGTTTTAACGAGAACGGCAGTATCGATGAGTTCGATGGTCAGTGGAGAAACCTGACTGATGGAGAGATGGAGACGGCACCCAGTGGTGCGGCCCTCCTTCCTGAAGAGCCGATGTCCCCCGTCTTGGAGATGTGGTCCTCTTCGTCAGATACAGGTTGGTTCTTGCTCGAGTAATTGTTAAGAATCCGGACGCTATGGGTCCATGGTCCGGCATTGATGGAGCAGCTTGTGCGCCGACTGAGTTGGATTGCGGTGGCCCTGCTCGCAATAGGTCCTGCGAGCGCTTGCGCACCTCCGAGTGTACAAGAGCGACCAAGGGAGGGAATTCGCGCTCTCCCGACGGGGTCCGAGAAGTCCACGACGGCGATGCATCAGGCGGGGCGGGCTTTAGACGTGACCAGCCTGAGGGCAGGCGAGGCGTCGTTGAACGTAGCAATCCGATCTAGTGCAATGCGGGAAGGAACCGTTCGGCTGGGAGACGAGGTTTTGGTCTGTGTTCCCGGAGCGTCCGGTTCGCCCAGGATGCGCTTGGTGACGGTCTATTGCGCAAGAGACCGTGAACGCTGCGCGGCGCTCGTGGCAGGTTCAAGTGCTCAGGTGTCGATGACGCTTGCGTCTATGGATCCTCAGCAGCCCCTCCTCGCCGAGGCCGTGAGCGCTGGTTGCATTAGATGAACCCGGATTCGGCAGGAACCCACTAACGCTGGAGCAACCGAAACCCCAGCCCGGACCCACAGCTCGCCACCGCTGCTCCGGCCACCGCCGCTGCCGCCCGACGAGGGATAAGACGGGGGCGACGCCGCGAGACAGGCACCAGCGCTTTGAGTGCTGGAGGTGCACGGCATACCTCCATCGGGATAAGGCACGATGCATCGGTCTCCTGAAGACAAGCCGCCCCGGCCAACTTCGCCGCCCGATGCCTGACAGGTAGCTCGTACCTCTTCTGTCAATTTCTCAGCAGCCCCTATCCATGCGGTAGGCATCCAATCGGAGGCATGGCCCGATGGGTCCTGAGAGCAGGCACCCGCCACGAGAAGGATGGAGGCCGAGACGAAGACGGAGCCCAGCCTATTCGGAGACTCGCCCGTTTTTTCCGTTAGCGTCGATCATCGTCGTTAAGGTCTGCTAAGAGCCGAGAATCACATGGTGCCGCAGTGTGGACCTCGGAATTAGCCTCGACCAATCCGAGAGTCTTCCTAGTCGCGCCCGTTCGACACCAGCGGCGCTGGCTGCGCGTAGACCGCAGTCGCGACGCGGGCCCGACGAACATCGGCGATCCGCCCCTCCCAGTGCTGCGCCCAGACCTCCAGGACGGCGCCGACCAGCAACCGGTTGTAGCCCGGCCCGACGATCAACCGCTCCTCCGCCAGGTCCCGCTCCAGGGTCTTGCCGTCCAATAGCCCCTGGTCGACCTGAAGACCGTTGAGCAGCAACGGCCTCAGGGTCGCGAGACTGGCGCGGGTGACATGGCCGTAGAAGCAGCTGAGATCGCCCTTGTTGCGGCGCTCGATCAGCATCGGCGGCAGGCGGTCGGCGAAGGCCCGGCGCGCCAGACCGCGATCGCGCACGCCCGCGATCAGCCGGTCGGCGGGGATGGCGAGGCAATGCTCGACCACCGGCTGGCTCAGCAGGGGATGAAGCAGATCCCCGGCGCGGGCGCGCAGGCAGTCGCCCCAGAACAGCTGGGCGTTGACGAACTGGCGCAGCTGTCCGGTCTTGGCCGGCGGCAGATCCTCGATGTCCTCCAGCCACGGATGCCGCCGCCCGGACGCGGGCCGGGGTCCGGTGGCGCGCAGTCCCAGGGCGCAACCGAGCACGGTCCAGGCCGAATGACGCGTCCAGCGCCCCACGGCGGCGAGGAAGGCCGGCGAGAGGCCGGGCGGCCCTTCGCGCCGGAAGCGGTCAGCCGCTACCGCGGGATCGGGCGCCTGGAAGAAGACCGCGTCCCCGCCCTGCCCGGTCAGCAGGGCCGTGGCCCGGCCCCGGCGCATGCGCGCGGCGACCTCGCCGTCATAGGTGACATCGACGCCCTGGAGCGCCGGACGCACGCTCTCGCCCAGCGGGCGCAGCTGGCGCAGGGTGATGGCCTCGACCGGCTTGCGGACCGTGGCGAGGTCGAGCTTCAGCCTGTGGGCGACGGCCTCGGCCCATGGCCGCTCGTCGCCTTCGCGCCAGTCGCCATGGAAGTTGAGGAACCGGGCCCGCCCGGCCCGGCCGGTCGCGGCCAGACTGCCGGCGACGATGGCCGAATCCAGTCCGCCGGAGAGTTCGGCCACGACCCGGCGGTGCGGATCGACCAGGTCGGCGACCGTTTCATCCACCACCCCGGCCAGGCCGCCGAGGCTTTCGTCCCACCCGGCGCCCGCCCGGCAGAAGGTCGAGGGCCGCCACACCGGTATGGACGCCTGGTCCCCGGCGATCAGGGCGAGCGTCCCGGGATTGACCGCGGTCAGCCCCGTCAGCGCCAGGCGGTCGCCGAGCAGCTCGGGGGCCTCGGCGATCTCGCGCAGCACGGTCCATTCGATGGCCAGGTCCGCGGGCAGGAGCGGATCGAGTTCGCGCGGCGGCTCCGCGACCGCCAGCACGGCCCCGCCATGGCGCCACCAGACGCAGTCGACGGCGCCGGTGGGATCGCGCAGCAGGGCGAGGCGGCCCTCGTCGTCGCGCCAGGCGAGGATGTAGCGCCCCCAGCCGGCGCCGACGACCGCCCGGGCAAGGTCCGCCGGTCGACTGTTGACGGCCACAAGGGTCGACAGCGGCCTGGGCCCACGCCAGTCGCCGATCAGGACATGACGGCGGCCGACCTGGCGGACCCTGAGACGCGCGCGCGGACCGAGCAGGACTTGCAGGTCCTCGACCGCGTGCGAGGCGCGCCACCCCTTGCGCACCAGGTCCGCGATCGCGGCCTCGACCGGCGCGCGGGACGCCTCGCCGAGATCCCGCTGGTCAAGGATCAGATAGCCATGGTCTGCGGGTCCCGGGACCGTCATCGGCGGTACCGCGGCGTATAGGGCCACAGCCGCTCGACGGCGTCGTTGAGACAGACGTCGTCGAGCTGCACCCAGCAATGGGCGGCGAAGGGCCAGAGCCGGACCCCGAACACCCAGTCCGCCGCGAGTCCCATGCGGCGCAGGAAGGCGACCAGCATGGCGGAGCGCACGAGACATTCGCCCTCGACCGGCAACCAGGCGCCGATCGTCCAGAACTGCCGCGCAGCCGCCTCTACCGCCTCCGCATCGCGCGACAGGGGACGGCGGGCCTCGGCGAGCGCCAGCCAGGCGACCAGCCCCTCGCCCCGGCGGGCGCAACGGATGTCCGCCGGCACGGCGAGCGCCGCGGCGAGTCCTCGGGGCGATACGGCGCGGGACAGGGGCTGATGAATGAGGGTCCGCGTCGGAAGTGGCGGCGGGGCCGGCCGCGGGGCCGGCGGCTCCGGACCCAGCAGGCCCCCGGCCTGCAGGGCGTCGGCCACGGCCCCATGCCGTAGCGAGTCCCGGGCGCCGGGCTCCAGGGCGGCGGCGCCGTCGGGCAGGCAAAGATAGGCGTCCCGCGCGAGATCGAGCAGGGCGAGATCCTCGCCGATGGCGACGGCGTGGACGTCAGGTCGGAGATACAGGGTCATCGGCAAAGCGGTCGGACAGACGAGGGGCGCCGGCGCGAAGCCGGCGCCCCCGCCGTCAGCCCTGCTGCCAGAGCCGCACTGGGATCTGTTCGAAATCCCCGGTGGTGGAATCGGCGCGGGTGGCCTGTTCGGCCGAGCCGAGCCGGACGAGATCGGCGCGGACGCCGGCCTTCTCATAGAGTCGCACCGGGATCTGCTCCATGTCGCCTTCGGTGGCGTCCGCACGGGTGACGGCCCGGGCGGAACCCAGACCGATCAGCTGCGGCGTGGTCGCGGTCTTCATGACGTAACCTCCTGTGAACGGGGCCCATCGCCCCGTCACGCCACTCCGCGCCCGCCAAGACCTATTTTCAAACTATATTCGCTCTATACTTTCCGCCGACCGGCGCATGACTGAAAACACTGACTGGGCGGCCGCGATCCGGTTCCGATGGTAGGCGTCGATCGCCGGCCTGAGATCGCTCATCCGGCCCTCAAGCAGGAGTTCCTCCTGACGCGCGACCGCCTCGTCGGCGAACGGATCGACGAGGCGTTCGACCCGTCGAACCGGACGCAGCTGAAGCGCCGTGCGGCGGTAGACCCGGTCGAGCACATCATTGCCCGCCCAGGCCAGCAGGTTGTCGTAGAAGGCCTCGATCCGGGGGCGAGGCGACGCCTCAAGGCGTGGCGGCCGCGCGCCCGGCTGAATCCGCTCGATGGCCCATCCGGCCAGCCGCCAGTGCAGTTCATAGAGATCGGCGATGTCCGACGCCGTCGGGCTCGGCGCGAAATAGCCGTGGCCGGGTCGGTGCTCCAGCACGCCCTCGCCGGAAAGTCGGGCGAGGGCCTCGCGCACCGGCGTGGGGCTGAGGCCCAGTTCGCTCGCCAGGGCGGTGGCGACGAGCGGCCGGCCCCAGCCGAACCGGCCTTCGGATGCGAAATCCGTCAGGGCGGCCACCGCAAGATGATAGGGATCGCGCGCCTTCACGGGCCCCGGTCCGGCCACGCCGCTCCGGCCCGGAACCTGTCCGGCGACCCATGGTCGGCGGGTGATCGTGTATCCATTAACGCTCTTCAAGGTCTCGCAAGGTGCGCGCAGGTTTCTTGCGCACGCGCGCAAGACTTTCGGCCCCGTGGCTTTCACGACTTTCATTTGAAGCGCGATTGCCCCATTTTTCAACCAGCAGGGGTACGGAAGGATGAGTCCGGCGGCCTCATGGATGTGGAAGAGTCCGGACGATGGATCCCGCCGAACGTCAGTCGCAGAGCGAGACCCTGTCTTCGGCCCTGCGTCTGATCCGCGCCCATCGCCGCATGAAGACCGCCGAGGTCGCCGAGGCGATGGGTATGGCCCTGCGGTCCTACGAACATTTCGAGGCGGGCGGCGGGCGCGTCAACCTTGAACGCATCCATCGCTTTGCCGAGGTTACGGATTCCGACCCCTACGCCATCCTCGCGGCCCTCGCCCTGGGCTCGCCGCAGTTCGCCCTGCGCAGCGCCGACAACAAGCTGATGACCATTCTGACCGTCGCCCTGCAGGAGTTTGACGAGACGCTCGGCGACGTCATCCACGAGCTCGACGCCCGCACCCTGATCAACGCCTTCACCCGGACCATGAAGGACCTGGCGGTGCAGGCGGTCCGCCGCGACAGCGCGGCCCAGGACTGGCTCGAGACACGGGTCGCCAGGCTCGTCTCGCCGGGCGGCGGCGAGGACGAGGGCGGCGCCGGGAAATCCCGACCGTAGACGCCCCGCCGGAAAGTCGCGGTCTGGCCGTGGATTTCGTTCGGCCTTCTGCTGGCGTCATGACGCCGCCGTCCCCGCGCCCACACGCCGCGCCGCCCGCCCCCGACGAGCCCCTGTCGGCGCGGCAACGCGAGTGCCTCGCCCTCGCCGCCCGGGGTCTGACCTCGGCGGCGATCGGCGAGCGTCTCGGCATCTCCGGCCGCACCGTTGACGAACACCTGATGCGGGCCTGCCGAACTCTGGGCGTGCGCACCCGGATCCAGGCCGTCGCCCGCCTCGCCGCCCGGACCGGACCGGACCCGGAGCCCCGCAGCTTCCTACCGTAGATCTCCGACGGGCCGCCCGCGGGTCGCGGGCGGCGGTCGGGATCGGGTTTGCTGGGGCCCTGAACGGAGCCCGTCTTGCTGGACCTCAATCTCATTCTCGCCCTGTCACAGGCCTGCGCCCCCCAGGCGGCGCCCCAGACCATGGCCGCCATCGCCTGGACCGAAAGCCGGTTCGATCCCCTGGCCATCGGCGTGAACCGCGGCCCCCGGCCCGCCCGGCGCCCCCGCGACGCCGCCGACGCCGCCCGGATCGCCCGCGGCCTGCTGGCGCGGGGCGCCAACCTCGACCTCGGCCCGGCCCAGATCAACAGCGCCAACCTGGCCTGGCTCGGCCTGTCGGTCGAGGCGGCGTTCGATCCCTGCCGCAACCTGTCCGCCGCCGGCGTCGTGCTGCGGGCCGGCTACCGGCCCGCGCGGGGCGGGGACCGTCAGGCGGCGCTGCGGGTCGCCCTGTCGCGCTACAACACCGGACATCCCGAACGTGGTTTCCGCAACGGCTATGTCGCGCGCGTCGAGCGCGCCGCCGTCGCCCTGTCGCTGGCCCCGCCCGCGCCCGCCTCAGAGACCGCCGCCGCCGAAGCGCCGGTCGTCGTCCGCCCGGCGGCGCCGGCGCTTTCCGCCCGGACGCCGGACCCGCCGGCCTGGGACGTGTTCGGCCGCGCCCGCTTCAGCGCGACCCTCGCTTTCGCGCCAACCCAACCCAGCTGGAGAGACCCGAGATGACCCCTCGCCCCGCCCGCGCGCGCCGCGTCTGCGCCACCGGCGCCATCGCCGCCGCCGCCACCCTGATCCTGGCCCAACCGGCCTTCGCCTCGGCCAATGTCGAGGGCCTGCTGCAGAACGTCGTCGACATGCTGACGGGCAACACCGCGCGCCTGCTGGCGGTGCTCGCCGTGGTCGTCGTCGGCATCCTGTGGATGTTCGGCCTGTTCGACCTGCGCCGGGCGGCCATCGTGGTGCTGGGCATCGTCGTCGTCTTCGGCGCCGCCGAGATCGTCAACCTGATCACCGGCGGCGCCTGATGGAGCCGTTCGTCCCCTGGCTGATCACCACCGGCGCGGCCGTCCTCGGACCCGGACTGATGCTGGGCCTGCGATTGATCTCCCCCGGCCGCTTCGCCCGGATCGTCGCCGGCCTGCTGACCGGACTGTTGCTCGGCTTCGTCGCAGCCCGCCTCGCGCCGGGAGGGCCCCATGGCTGAGGCTCGCCTGATTGAGGAGAAGCTGATCGAGGATCCGCTTTTTCTGGCCTGCACCCGTCCGGCCATGGTCATGGGGGTGCCGATGGAGGCGATGGGCGTCAACCTCATCGTCTCGGGCATCGTCTTCCTGGTCGGCGGCAGCCTGCTCTATCTGCTGGTCGCCCCCGCCGTGCACCTGGTGTTCCGCGCCATCTGCCGGGCCGACCACAACGCCTTCCGGCTGCTGCTCGTCCATGTCGACACCAAGGGCCGCGCGCGCAACGGCGCCCTGTGGGGCGGCAGCTCGGCCTCGCCCCTCCCCCTGGCGCGGCGCTATCGTCCGGCGGAGCTGACCCGTGGCTGAGGGCGGTGTCTCCGTTACGCGGCTGCGCCGCGAGGGCGAGGTGCGCCCGAACCTGCCCTATGCGCGTCACGTCAGCGACCATGTCGTCGCGCTCGACAGCGGCGCCCTGATGATGGTGTTCCAGATCGACGGGGCCAGCTTCGAGACCGCCGACGCCCGCGATCTCAACGACTGGCACGTCAAGCTCAATCAGGCCTGGCGCAACCTCGCCGACGAACGTCTCGCGGTCTGGCACCATGTGGTTCGGCGCGAGGCCGCGCCCTCGCCGTCCAGCGGCTATCGCTCGGCCTTCGCCGCCGAACTGGGCGCGGCCTATGACGCGCGGATCGCCGAGCGGCCGCTGCGGGTCAACGAACTGTTCGTCACCCTCGTCCTGCATCCGGGACGGGACGCCGGGGACCGGGCCGCCGCCCTGCTGAAGCGGCTGAAGTCGGCTCGCCGGCACGGGACCGAGGCGCTGCACGACCACATCCGCCGCCTCGAGGAGGCCGGACGCGATCTGGTGCAGTATCTGGGCCGCTACGCCCCGCGGCGGCTGGGCCTGTACGAGCGGTCGGGCCTGTGGTTCTCCGAACCGATGGAGGTGATGCGGCTGGTGCTGACCGGCCGCCGGTCCGCCGTCCCCCTCGTCCATGGCCATCTCGGATCGGCGATCTACACCGTCCGCGCCATCTTCGGCCGCGAGACGCTGGAACTGCGCGACGTTTCGGACGCCCGTTACGCCGGCGTCCTGGCCATCAAGGAATATCCGGCGGCGACCCGGCCCGGCTTGTGGGACGCCCTGCTCAGCGCCCGGTTCGACTTCGTCGCCAGCCAGTCCTTCGCCTTCCTGTCCAAGGCTTCGTCGCGCGCCGTGATGGAGCGCAAACAGAACCAGATGGTCTCGGCGCGCGACCGCGCCGCCTCCCAGATCGCCGGCCTGTCGGACGCGCTCGACGACCTGGTCAGCAACCGCTTCGTCATGGGCGAACACCACGCCTCGGTGCTGGTGCACGGCGACACCCCGTCGACCCTCGCCGACCACCTGTCGCGGGCCCGCGCCATCCTGGCGGACTCCGGCCTGGTCGTGGCGCGCGAGGACCTGGGGCTGGAGGCCGCGTTCTGGGCCCAGTTTCCAGGCAATTTCGCGCGCCGAACCCGGCCCGCCGCCATCACCTCGCGCAATTTCGCGGCGCTTGCGCCCTTCCACGCCCATCCGGTCGGCAAGGCGCGCGGCAACCACTGGGGCGAGGCGGTGGCGACCCTGCGCACCACGGCCGGCTCGCCCTTTCACTTCAACTTCCACGTCGGCGATCTCGGCCACACCTTCATCTGCGGCCCGTCCGGCTCCGGCAAGACCGTGGTGCAGAACTTCATGCTGGCCCAGCTCGAACGGTTCGACGCCCGGCAGCTGTTCATCGACAAGGACCGCGGCGCCGAACTGTTCGTGCGCGCCAGCGGCGGGACCTATCTGGCGCTGCGCAACGGCGAGCCGACCGGCTTCGCCCCCTTCAAGGCTCTGGCTCCGTCGCCGGCCAATCGCGCCTTTCTGGTGCGGCTGGTGTGCGCCCTCGTCGCTCGGCCGGACGAGACCCTCGGCGTGGCCGAGGCCCGCGCCATAGACCAGGGCGTGGCGGCGCTGGAGGCGCTGCCGCGCGAACGCCGCTCGATCGCCGCCCTGCGCAGCCTGCTCGGCCAGGGCGACGCCGGCGGCGTCGGGGCCCGGCTCGAACGCTGGCAGCGCGGCGGACCCCTGGGCTGGGTGCTCGACAATGACGAGGACGCCCTGACCCTGGACGCGCGCTTCGCGGGCTTCGACATCACCCAGCTGCTGGATCACGACGAGGTTCGCACCCCGGCCATCCTGTATCTGTTTCACCGCATCGCCGAACGCGTCGACGGGCGCCGGCTGGTTCTGGACATCGACGAGTTCTGGAAAGTGCTGGGCGACCCGGCCTTCACCGACCTGGCCCAGGACGGGCTGAAGACCTGGCGCAAGCAAAACGCCTTCATGGTGTTCGGGACCCAGTCCCCGGCCGACGCCCTGCGCTCGCCGATCGCCCACGCCATCCTCGAACAGTGCGCGACCAAGATTTTCCTGCCCAATCCGCACGGCCAGGCGCGCGACTATGTCGACGGCTTCGGCCTGACCGAGGAAGAGTTCCGCCAGGTGCGCGAGGTGCTCGTGCCCGGATCGGGCCGCTTCCTCGTCAAACAGGGCCACGACAGCGTGGTCGTCGAACTGGACCTGGCCGGTCTGGACGACGCCCTCGCCATCCTGTCGGGCCGCACCGAGACCGTCGCCCTGCTCGACCGCCTGCGCGGCGAGACCGGCGACGCCTACGCGCAATGGCGCGATCCCTTCCACGCCCAGAGGAGACTCCTGTGAAAACCCGCTCCCTGCTCGCGGCCCCGGCCGCCGCCCTGGTCCTCGTCCTCGCCGCCGCGCCGGGGGCGCGGGCCCAGCAGATCGTTCACGATCCCACGTCCTACGCCAAGATGGTCGAGGAGGCCCGCACGGCCCTGCAGCAGCTCCAGGCCCTTCAGGCCCAGGTCGAACAGGGCCGTCAGCTGTTCGACAGCCTCAACGACCTCTCCGACGTCAATGCGCTGGCCGGCGCGCTCGGCCTGCCCGAGGTACGCAACCCCCTGCCGGACCTGGCGGCCCTGCGCGCCGCCGCCGACGGCGACCTGTCGGCCCTGGGCCGGCTGGCCGAACGCGCCGACGCGATCCGCGCCGAACACCGGCTCTATACGCCGCCGTCCGGCGATTTGCCGGCCGCCGAGGCCTGGTATCGCGACAGCCTCGAACGGGCCGGAGCGCGCGGCGCCCGCGACCTCGCCGTCGGCGAGGCGATCGGCGAGGCCGCCGACCAGAGGCTGGAAGGTCTGGAAACGCTCAGGCGCGCCCTGGACACCGCCCCCAACGCCCGTGCGGTGATGGACCTGGAGGCGCGGCTGGCCGCCGAACAGGCCTTGATCCAGAACGAACAGGTCCGGCTGCAGGGTCTGGCCCTGACGCGGGACGCCGAGGCCCGGCTGGCGGAACAGCGCGCCCGCGAACGGGCCGAGGCCGCCCGCGCCGCCCGCCTGGACGCCTATGAGCGGGCCTTCCGATGAAACGCGCCGTCGGCCTCGTCCTGGCGGCCCTGTGCGGCTGCACCGCGCCGGCGCGGGGCGTCGAGGCCTTCGCCGCCGATCCGGAGGCGGCGAAGGCCGTCATCGCCGCCTGCGACGCCGGCCGGACGCGCCGCGACTGCGAGACGGCGCGGCGCGGCCTGGCCGAGGCCCAGCGCCGCGATCGCCTGGCCGCCTACGCGCGCACGGCGCAGGGAGGGTGACGATGAGCTTCCGGGTCTTCGAGCCGAGCTACGACTTCATCGACGCCCGGCTGAACGAATTCCTCGGCGAGCGGCTCGCCTCGGTCATCGCCGAGGTCGACGGCCCGCTGCGGATCGCCCTGGTGCTCTATGTCGTCCTCTACGGCTTCGCCATCCTGCGCGGGGCCATCAGCGAGCCGGTGATGGATTTCGCCATCCGCTCGATCAAACTGGCCCTGATCTACGCCCTGGCGACGACGGCCGCCTATTCGACCTTCGTCAC
This sequence comes from uncultured Brevundimonas sp., assembly GCA_964520795.1. Taxonomy (GTDB): domain Bacteria; phylum Pseudomonadota; class Alphaproteobacteria; order Caulobacterales; family Caulobacteraceae; genus Brevundimonas. Next base: position 55,463 of record CAZFQC010000002.1, on the reverse strand, counting down.
CGAACCGCTGTTCACCGGCCTGCCCAACGCCCTGACCCGGGCCGTCAGCGGCGCCGATACGCCGGGCGTCGGCGCCGCCTTCGACCAGTTCCTCGCCTACGCCGGCTATCTCGCCGAGACGATCGCGCGCGAGGGCTCGGCTTTCGATCCTGGCCCCTGGATCGTCTCGGCGGCCGTCTTGATCATCGGCGCCCTGGCATGCGCCCTCGGTTTCGGGGTGGTCATGCTGGCCAAGCTGGCCCTGGCCCTGCTGGTCGCGCTCGGACCTATCTTCATCGCCTGCGCCCTGTTCGACGCCACCCGGCGCTTCTTCTTCGGCTGGCTCGGCCAGGCGGTGAACTATCTGGTCCTGTTCGCCCTGATCATCGTCATCTTCCAGCTGGTGCTGTCGCTGGTGCGCGACCAGTGGGGCGCCATCCAGGGCCAGGACCCGATGATGGGCGGTTTGATCTTCATCGCCCTGTGCCTGCTCGGCGGCATCTTCTTCCTGCAGACCCCGGCCATCGCCGCCGGCATCGCCGGCGGGGCCAGCGCGGGCCTCGCCGACTTCGCCAATGCGGCGGCGCTGGGCTCGAGCGGCTCGGGCCGCGCCCGCGGCCCCCTCGAGGCCGACCGCCGGCCGCCGAAGGGCGGCGGATCCATCCGACCTTCCGGAGCCTGACCATGACCCATCGACTGATCCTGATGCTCGCCTGCGCCGCGCTCGGCGGCTGCGCCGGCCTCGCCCGTCCCGACCTGCCGGTCTGCGACGGCGCCACTCGCCGCCCGGCCAATCCCCACGGCTCGATCCTGATGTCGCCCTCGACGCCGACGCCGGTCTCTCCAGCGCCCCGGGCCGAGCGCCCCGCGGCGCCGACCCCGGCGCCGACGTCGCCCGAGGCCGCGTCGGGAGGCTGCGCATGACCGGCGCCCCCTCACCTGAGCTGAAACGCTATTTCGCGGAGGCGCGGCGCTGGGACCAGGACCGGCTCGCCGAGGCCCTGCGCTCGCGGCGTCTCGCCTGGATCGCGGCCGGCGCCGCCACGGCCCTGGCGGCGTCGGCCACCCTCGCCGTCGCCCTGCTGACCCCGCTGAAGACGACCGAACCCTTCGTCATCCGCGTCGACCAGGCCACCGGCGCGGTCGACGTCGTCCGGGGCCTGTCGAGCGAAGACGGGCCGTCGCGCTACGACGAGGCCGTCAGCAAATATTTCCTCGCCCAGTACGTCCGGGCCCGCGAGGGCTACCTCGATCCCGCCGCCGAGGACGCCTTCCGCTTGGTGTCGATCCTTTCGGGCCCCGCCGAACAGCGCCGCTGGGCCGACCTCTACCGGGGCTCCAATCCGCAGAGCCCGCAGAACCTCTACGGTCCCGACGGCGAGGCGGTCATCGCCATCCGCGCCATCGGCTTCATCAATGACGAGGTCGCCAACGTCCGCTTCCGCCGCACGGTCCGCCAGGCCCGGCAGACGGTGGAGAGCGACTGGATCGCCACCATCGCCTTTTCCTACACCCGCGCGCCGATGACCGAGGCCGACCGGCTGAGAAACCCGCTCGGCTTCCAGGTGGTCTCCTATCGGGCCGATCCGGAGGTCATCCGATGAGATTTCCCGCCGCCGCCCTCGCCGCCGGCCTCCTCGCCGTCGCCTCGCCCGTTCTGGCCCAGGCGCCCGCCGATCCCCGCGTCCGCGAGGTCGCCTATGAGCCGGGCGCCGTCTATCCGGTCGCCGGGGCGTGGCGCACCGCGACCCAGATCATTTTCTCGCCCCGGGAGACGATCCGTCACGCCGCCATCGGCGACAGCGTGGCCTGGGAGGTCGCGGCCGAGGGCTCGGTCCTGTTCCTGAAGCCGCGCGAACGCCACCCGGCCACCAATCTGCTGGTGGTCACCGACCGCGACGGCGAGGCGCGCCACTACGCCTTCGAGCTCCAGGCCGGGGAGCCCAACGCGCGCGGTCCCGTCGCCTGGCAGATCCGCTTCCGCTACCCCGGCGACGAACAGACGGCCGCCGCCGAAGGGCTCGCCGCAGCGGCCCGCGCCGCCGAGACCCGGCTGATCGGACTCGAACTGGCGCGGGGCGCGCTCGAAGGCCCCCGCAATCTGGCCTGGTCGGCCCAGGGCGATCCCGCCCTGCAGCCGTCCGAGGTCAGCGACAACGGCCGCTTCACCGTTCTGCGTTTCCCCGGAAACCAGGCCCTGCCGGCCCTGTTCGAGGTCGGCGAGGACGGCGGCGAACGTCTGGTCCCGTATGACGTCCGCGGCGAGTTCGTCGTCATCCACGGCGTCCCCCGGGGCCTGCGCCTGCGCCGCGGCCGTTCGGTCCTGTGCCTGTTCAACGAGGGCCGGGACGGGCGGGGCGAGGCCATCGGGACCGGCACCGCCTCCCCCGTCGTCGAGCGCGCCCCCGCCGGAGACCGGCCATGACCCATGAACACCCTTCGCCGTCCGAACCGCCGCCGGCAGCGGACCGATCGGAGCTCGTCCGGGACCGGGGCGTCTCGCCCATCGCCAGCCGGCTCGGCGGGCGACACGGCAAGATGACGGCCCTGGCCGCCCTGGCCCTGGGCTGCGGCGTCTTCCTGTTCGCCACCTGGGACCGGGGCGACGCCGGCCGCCGCGACCCGGCCTCCGCCGACGAACCGGTGCGCCCGTCGACGCCGTTCGAGCCGGCGCGCCGTCCCGCCGATCCGCCGCTGCTGAGCGAGGCGGCCTCCGATCCCTCGGCGCCGCTGTTGATCGACGAAACGGACCGCATCCCCGCGTTGGACGGCGCGCGAACGTCCGACCCGGCCGCGGCGGGCGGACCGTCGCCCGGGGACCAGCGCCAGGCGCTGGCCGAGAGCGCCCGCCGCGCGCCGGTCCTGGCCTACAGTCGGCCCGGCGCGGCCGGCTCCACGACGCCGGAGCGGCCTGCGGGAGCCCCGGCCCGGGCGGACATTCGGGCGGCGGAACCCTCCTCGCTCGACCAGTTGCGCCGGGTCAGCCCGATCATCCTGAGCCAGGCCAGCCGCCTGCCGGACCGCAACCTGCTGCTGACCGCCGGAACCAGCGTCCCGTGCGTGCTGCAGACGGCGATGGACAGCGCTACGCCCGGCTATGTCAGCTGCGTCCTGCCGAGCGACGTCTGGTCCGACAACGGCGCCGTCGTCCTGATGGAGCGGGGCAGCCGGGTGCTCGGCGAGTACCGCGGCGGACTCGAGCCGGGCCGCGGACGGCTGTTCGTGCTGTGGACCCGCGCCGTCACCCCCGGCGGCGTCGCCGTCTCCCTCGCCTCCCCCGCCGCCGACGCCCTCGGCCGCGCCGGCTTCGACGGGGCGGTGGACGCCCATTTCTGGGACCGGTTCGGCGGGGCCCTGCTGCTGTCGATCGTCGACGACGGCGTCCACGCCGCCATCGGCCAGAGCCGCGACGTTCAATCCACGGCCCGCATCCCTTCGGACGCCGCCGCCGTGGCGCTGCAGAACTCGGTCGGCATCCCGCCGACCCTGCGCAAGGCCCAGGGCGCGGAAGTCTCCATCTTCGTCGCCCAGGACCTCGATTTTTCCGGGGTCTACCGGCTGCAGGCCCGATGATGGACGACACCTCGGTCCTCGATCACTACCTCGCCCCCTTGCGGCCCTTTCTCGAGCCGGACGACGTGACCGAGGTGGTGATCAACCGTCCGGGCGAGGTCGGGGTCGAACAGGCCGGCGGCTGGCGCTGGCACGAGACGCCCGAGCTGACCGAGCCCTGGCTGCGCACCCTGGCGGTCGCCGCTGCGGCCTACACCAGACAGGACGTCGACGCCGAACGGCCGATCTGCTCCACCGTCCTGCCCGGCGCGGCCCGCTGCCAGATCGTCCTGCCGCCCGCGACGCCGGCGGGAACCGTATCGCTGACGATCCGCAAGCCGTCGCACCGGCGAATGGGCCTCGGCGACTTCGAGGCGGCCGGCCTGTTCGCCGACACGCGGCCCGCCGACGTCGACGGCGTCGATGATGTCGACACCGCCCTGATCGAACGCCGGGCCGCCGGCGACTGGACCGGCTTCTTCCGTCTCGCCGTCGAGGGCCGCCGCAACATCCTGATCTCCGGGGCGACAGGCTCGGGCAAGACCACCTTCGCCAAGGGGCTGGTCGAGCTGATCCCCGCCCACGAGCGGCTGCTGACCATAGAGGACACCCGAGAACTGACCGTCCCTCACCGCAATGTCGTCCACCTGCTCTATTCGAAGGAGGGACAGGGCCTGGCCCGGGTCGGCCCCAAGGCGCTGCTGGAGAGCGCCCTGCGCATGCGGCCGGACCGCATCCTGCTGCAGGAACTGCGCGACGGCACGGCCTTCTTCTATCTGCGCAACGTCAACTCGGGCCATCCGGGCTCGATCACCACGGTGCACGCGGACTCCGCGGCCCTGGCCTTCGAACAGCTCACCCTGCTGGTGCGCGAATCCGAGGGCGGACGCGACCTGCCGCGCGAGGACATCCGCGCCCTGCTTCATCTGCTCGTCGACGTGGTGGTGCAGATGAAGAAGATCGACGGCCGGTTCCGAATGACGGAGGTCTGGCATGAGCCGGCTCGCAAGCGTCAGCCCCGCGGCTAGGGCCGCCCTCGTCGCCCTCGCTCTCGCCGCCTTGCTGGCGATCGCGCTTTCGGGAACCGCGCTCGTCGCCCTCGCCGGCCTCGGCCGACTGGAGGCGGATATCGACCTGGCCCGCGTCCCGGGCTGGTTCTGGTACTATCGCGACGATCCGCTGGTGCGCCGCTGGCTGCGCATCGGCGCGGCCGGCCATGGCCTGCTGCTGCTGATCCTCATCGTCGTCATGATCGTCAACCGCCGCCGCCCCCTGCATGGCGCCGCGCGCTGGTCGACGGCGGGCGAGCAACGCCGCGCCGGCCTGCGGGCGCATCAGGGCGTGGTGCTGGGACGGGCCGGCGGCGGCCTGCTGATCTCGGACGGGCCCGAGCATGTGATCGTCTACGCCCCGACCCGCACCGGCAAGGGCGTCGGCGTGGTCATCCCCAATCTGCTGGCCTGGCCCGGCTCGGTCGTCGTGCTCGACATCAAGCGCGAGAACTTCCTGGCCACGGCCGGGTTTCGCGCCGCCTCCGGCCAGACGGTGCTGATGTTCGACCCCCTGGCACTCGACGGCCGCACGGCTCGCTACAACCCGCTCGGCCATGTCGACCGCGACCGGCCCGAGGTCGTGCTCGACGAACTTCAGCGGATGGCGGTGATGCTCTTCCCCGGCCATGACCACGCCGACCCCTTCTGGTCGGAGGCGGCCCGCATCGGCTTTATCGGCGTCGGCGCCTTCGTGGCCGAAACCCCCGCCCTGCCCTTCACCCTCGGCGAGATCTTCCGCCAGCTGACCCGGGGCGATCCGCGCACGCGGTTTCCGGCCCTGATCGCGGAACGGCGGCGCGCCGACCGGCCGCTGTCGGGCCCCTGCGTCTCGGCCCTGACCGACTTCTGCAGCGCCGGGGAGAACACCTTCGCCTCGGTGCGCCAGACCATCACCACCCGCATGGGCCTGTGGCTGAACGCGGCGGTCGACGCCGCCACCGCCGCCAGCGACTTCGACCTGCGCGCCCTGCGCCGCGGCGGGATCTCCCTCTATCTCGGGGCCGCCCCCGACAATATGCAGCGGGTCGCACCGCTCTACAGCCTGCTGTTCCAGCAGCTGGTCGATCTCAACAGCCGCGTCCTGCCCGGCCCCGGCGACCAGCCGGCGCTGGTGCTGCTCGACGAGTTCGCCCGCCTCGGCCCCGCGCCGGTCCTCGCCCACGCCTTTTCCTTCGTCGCCGGCTACGGCCTGCGCCTGCTGCCGGTGATCCAAAGCCCGTCCCAGCTGCGCGCCCTCTACGGCCCCGAGGTCACCGAGGAGATCCTGACCAACTGCGGCGTCGAGGTCGTCTTCGCCCCCAAGGAGCTCAAGGTCGCCCAGGACCTCAGCGAGCGGCTCGGCTTCTACACCTACAGCGCCCGCAGCCGCAGCCGACCGACGGGCCTGGCCCCGGGGCGGCGCAGCACCACCGCCTCCGACCAGCGCCGCGCCCTGATGCTGCCGCAGGAACTGATACAGCTGCCGCCCGGCGACCTCATCGTGCTCAAGGCCGGCCTGCCGCCGACCCGGGGACGCAAGATCGTCTCCTGGCGCGAGCGCGTCTTCGTCCGCCGCCGCCGCCCGCCGCCGCTCGTCCCCGTCGCGCCGCGCGTCGATCCGCCCGCCCCCGAGCCGGTCGATCCCGTCCCCGCCGCCGACGAGACGGCGATGTTCGGCTTCGACGCCATCGCCCGGGCCTTCGCCGCGGAGGGGGCGCCGCCGCCGGCGCCCGGCGCCGACGAGACGGCGGTGGGCGACTGGCTGGACCGGATGATCGACGCGGGCGTCCGCGCGCCCGCCCCGGCCCTCGATCCCGCGCGTGACCGCTGATGGCCGCCGCCGCGCCCTCATCCGACAAACCCGAACGGGACGCGCCCGCCGAAAGCCGGCTGACGCCGTCCGGTCCGGACCGCGCGACGGTCTCGCGCCGCAAAGGCGACCTGCCGTCGTCGATCCTCGACCGTTATCTGATCGAACACGACGGCCGCGGCCGGGCCGAGCGCTTCTTTCGCGACCACCGCGCCGACCAGCCGGCCTTCCGCGACGCGGGTCGGGCGCTGACGGCCGCCAGCGCCTATCCCGACGTCGTCGCCGACATGCTCAGGATCGCCCGCCATCGCGGCTGGACCCAGGTCCGCGTCGAGGGCGATCCGGCCTTCCGCCGAGAGGCCTGGGTCCAGGCCCAGGCCATGGACATCGCGGTTCGGGGCTATCGCGCCACCGAACGGGACCGTCAGGCGGGCGGGGCCCGGACCACCCCGGATCCCGATCGCCCCCGCCCCACCGAGCGCCCGGTCGCCCCGTCCCCGCCGCTCGAAGCCCGCATGCGGCTGGCCGCCGCCGCCGTCCACGCCCTGGTCGGCGATCCGGCGGCGCGGACGCGACTGCTCGAACGCGCCTGGGCGCGGGCCGCGGCCCACCTCGAACGCGGCCACACCTTCCGACCGCCGCCGGACCTCGAACGGTCGGCGACAAGGGACCGCCCGGACGCGGACAGACGCCGCAAACGCTGAGGCGCTGTTTGATCAAGCCCGTCGGTAAATATCCATAACTGGGTGCTTATGATCCATATCTCTATGAATCACCCATATATGGGCCTTTACATATTCTCTCTTGATCGAAACCATAAGCGCCCATATATTAGCGATAATGGCTCATATTGCTAACAATCACCCATATAGGGGTTCTTGATGTCCACCGCCGAAGCCATCCTCCTGACCCGTGCGGAGCAACTGGGCGACCGTCTGGCGGCGCAGCGGCTGAACCGCAACCTGACCCAGCGCCAGCTCGCCGACGACGCCGGCGTGGCCCTCAACACCCTGCGCCGGCTCGAGGCCGGAGAAAACGTCTCCCTCGACACCCTGATCCGGGTGCTGGAGGCGCTCGGCCTGGGGGACCGGCTTGAGGCCCTCGCCCCGCCCGCCGACATCCGCCCGGTCGACCGGGTGCGCATCGCCGCCGGGCGCGAACGCCGCCGCGCCAGCGGCGCGGGCGCCGAGGCCCCGGCCACGCCCTGGACCTGGGACGACGACCAGTGACCGACGCCACCATCCGCCTGTGGGGCCGCGACATCGGCGCGGTCAGCTGGCTGGAGGACCGCGACCATGCGGTGTTCCAGTACGTCCCGGAGTTCGTCGCCAGCGGCATCGCCGTCTCTCCGCTGGTGATGCCGCCGAGCCAGGCCCCCTACGCCTTCCCCGAACTGCCCCGTGACGCCTTCAAGGGCCTGCCCGGCCTGCTGGCCGACTCCCTGCCCGACAAATACGGCAACGCCCTGATCGACGCCTGGCTGACCCGGCAGGGCCGCGACGCCCGATCGTTCAACCCGGTCGAACGGCTCTGCTACATCGGCACCCGCGGCATGGGCGCGCTGGAGTTCCACCCCACCCTGATGAAGGCCGCCCGCCGCTCGCGCCGGCTGCAGATCGAGGCCCTGGTCGACCTGGCCAACCAGGTCCTGTCGATGCGCCAGGACATGAAGGGCGTGCTGTCCGGCGAGGACGACCACGACACCCTCGAGGAAATCCTGCGCGTCGGCACCTCAGCCGGCGGCGCCCGCGCCAAGGCGGTGCTGGCCTGGAACGAGCAGACCGGCGAGTTCCGCTCCGGCCAGGCCCCCGCGGGCGAAGGCTTCTCCTACTGGCTGATGAAGTTCGACGGCGTTAGCAACAACCGCGACAAAGAGCTGGCCGATCCGCAGGGCTTCGGCCTGATCGAATACGCCTTCTCCCGGATGGCCGCCGACGTCGGCATCGACATGGCTGAATGCCGCCTGCACCACGAGGGCGGACGCAGCCATTTCATGACCCGGCGCTTCGACCGCACGCCCGACGGCCGCAAGCTGCACATGCAGTCGCTCGGCGCGCTCCGGCATTTCGACTTCAACGCCGCCGGCGCCTACAGCTACGAACAGGCCGTCGAGACGATCCGCCTGCTCGGCCTCGGCGCCGTCGACATCGAGCAGCAGTTCCGCCGCGCCGTCTTCAACCTGTTCATCCGCAACCAGGACGACCATGTGAAGAACATCGCCTTCCTGATGGACCGCTCCGGCGGCTGGCGGCTCTCCCCCGCCTTCGACGTCGGCTACGCCTATAATCCGTCCGGCCCCTGGACCAGCACCCACCAGATGACCTTCAACGGCAAGCGCGACGGCTTCACCCTTGAGGACCTGGTCGCCTTCGGCGCCCACTGCGGCTTCAAGCGCCGCAAGACCCTCGGCATGGCGCGGGAGATCGCCGACCGCGTCCGCGACTGGCGCGCCTACGCCGACGCCGCCGGCGTCCACGAGCCCGACGCCGTCCGCATCGACCGGGCGCTGCGCCTGGAGCTCATCCCGCCGGCCCCAACCTCCCGAGGGTGAAACTGAAGGTCTTTTCTGCGGCAACTGCGGACATACGGGCCCTATCGAAAAGCCGACCTTGGCGAACGAGTGCGAGACGGTGCGCACGACGGGCTTGACCGTGATAAGTTTCCGCGCCACAAATGCGGCCTCAAATCTTATCAAGGAACGATTCTCTTGCCCGTGCTGAAGGAAGATCAGGAAATCCGGTCGCGCCTCGACGACTTCGGTGTCACGCGGGAAGAACTCCTGACAGTGGTTGGCGCGGCGGTCGGCGCGCGGCGCAGCGCTTCGGCCATGGCACCAGCGAGCGCCGGCGGGCAGTTGGCCTACATTCGCGGCACCGAACAGTTGCGGATCGTCTTTCTCCCCAAGGGCTGGGAGCTGACGCGAACCGACAACATCGAGGCGGTCTACCACGCCGAGTCCGGTACGAAGATCATCTACCAGAACGCCGATCGCGCGGGCGACCCGGTCGCAGACCCCTTGGCTGCGTCGAAAAAAGGAACCGGCTCGGCGCGGGCCGTCGAAAACGGCCAAGGCGACCTCTTTCCCGAGATGATCGCGGAGGGGCTTCGGGAACTGAACGCGGCGAGCTGGTATCTGTTTGTCTACGCCTATGGCGACGATATCCGCGCCGAACTGTCGTTCCCCAAAGCGATCGAGGACGATCAGTTCGCAGGCTTCCATGAGCGTATCCTGCTGGTGCAGAAGGGCGAATGGGACGCTATGGACCTGTCGCCCGATGAGCGGCCCGCGCCCGAGATCGAAGTGCCGGTCCGGCGGAAAAAATAATGCCCGCCTTCAATCCAGAGCGGCTGTTGATCGCTCGGAGGCGTCGACGGCAAAGTTCCAAAGGGCTCGCCGAGAAAATCGGTGTCACGCCCGTCACGCTGTCGCGTTGGGAGAATGGCGCGACATCGCCTGACGACGCGACGGTATCCAGGATCGCAGAGGTGTTGGAATTCCCCGCGGAGTTCTTCACCCGGGACCAGTGCGCCTGCCCGGATGTCGCAGGGGCGAGCTTCCGCAGTTTGACCGCCATGAGTGCGAAGGAACGGGACGCGGCTCTCGCAGCCGGCGGTCTCGCCTACCTGTTTACGGACTGGATCGACGAACGGTTCGATTTGCCGGCCTCGGACCTCATCGATCTTTCGGCGGAGGACGATCCGGAGGCGGCCGCCGGTGCTGTTCGCGAAGCTTGGGGCTTAGGGGTCGCGCCAATCACCGACATGATCCGGTTGCTTGAGGCGCACGGCGTGCGCGTCTTCTCCTTGGCGGAGAATACGAAGAACGTCGATGCGTTCTCCTGCTGGCGCGACGAGACCCCGTTCGTGTTCCTGAACACCTTCAAGTCGACCGAGCATAGCCGTTTCGACGCCGCCCACGAACTCGGTCATCTGGTCATGCACAAGCATGGTGGTCCGCATGCCGGGCGCGAAGCGGAAGCTGAGGCGAACCGCTTCGCTTCGGCTCTGCTGATGCCGGCTCAGGATATTTTGGGGCGCATACGACGTGTCACTGGCCTCACAGATCTGATCCTCGCCAAGAAGCGCTGGGGCGTGTCAGTGGCCGCTTTGGCGTATCGGCTTCACAAGCTGGGCCTTCTCAGCGACTGGCAATATCGCGGCCTGTGCATTGAGATGAACCAGGTTGGATATCGCACGTCCGAGCCCGAAGGGCTGCCGCCGGAGCGTTCGCAGGTTTGGAGCAAGGTGTTTTCTGACCTTTGGAGTGAAAGAGTCACGCGCGACGACATTGCTCGCGATCTTTGTCTGCCGACCTCAGAGCTTGAGAACTTGGTCTTCGGCCTTACGGGTCAGCCGAAGCCCGCAGCGAGGGGAGGACGGCTCAGTGTGGTCAGTTGATGACTAGGTCTAAGGGGCGGCGCTAGGGAAATCGCTGGCCTGACGCAGCCCGAGACCGGACGTTCGGAAGGACTGCCAAGAGTCGAGGCCGTGTAAAAACGTGCTGAGCTACGGCGGGGCGCAGGCGGCATGGAGGCGCGGAGCGCCTCTTTCTCAGGCCCTGATCGCTTCCATCAGGGGCTTGGTTCCGAGCACCGCCATCACCCGCTTCATGTTGTAGGCGAGGATGTGGAGGCTGATCTCGGTCTTCACGTTGGGCAGGCGCTTCATCAGGAAGTGGGTTTGGCCCATCCATGCCTTGATCGTGCCGAAGGGGTGTTCGACCAGCCGTCGTCGGGTGCGCATGGCGCGCGGGGCCAGGTCCATCCGGGCCTGCAGCGCATTGATCACGGCTTCATGCTCCCAGCGGGTGATCCGACGCTCGACGCTGGGCGTGCACTGAGGCTTCAGGCGGCAGCCGGTGCAACTGGCTCGATCCCAGTAGCGGTGCAGCGTCAGCCCTTTTTCGACGGTCGTCATGTGATGCGGGAGCAGCGCTCCGGCCGGGCAGCGATAGACGTCCTGATCGGGCAGGTAGACGAAGTCCTGCTTGCCGAAGCGGCCCGCCGCTTTGGCGCCTGACGTCAGCGGCTTCGGAACGTAGGGCGTCACGCCCATGGCTTCGCAGGCGAGGATCTCCTCGCCGGAGAAGTAGCCCCGGTCGGCCAGCACATCGAGCGCCTCGACGCCCATCGCGTCCTTGGCCTTGCCCGCTATCGACGCCAGCTGCTCGCGATCACTGCCGGTCATCACCACCTCGTGGGTGACGATCAGGTGATGCTCACCTTCGACGGCGGACTGGACGTTGTAGCCGACGATGCCGCTGCCTCGACCCGACGTCGCCATGGCCCGCGCGTCGGGATCGGTCAGGGAGACCTGGCCGTCCGGTGACGCCTCGACCTCGCCCTCCATAGCCTTGAGCATCGCCATCTGGGCGCGCAGCCGATCAATCTTCTCGACCAGTCGCCCGGACCGCGCCTCGGCGGCTTCGCCCTCGTGACGATCCGCCGTGTCCAGGTCCTGCAGGTAACCGGCGATGTGCTCGGCGACCTGTTCGATCCGCCGCTTCACCTTGTAGGCGGTGAAGTTGCGGTCGCGGGTGTTCACCGCCTTGAACTTCGAGCCATCGATGGCGACCAGCGCCGCGCCGAACAGGCCAAGCTGGCGACACAGCACCACGAACTGAGCGCACGCCGCCTGAATGGCCGCGCCATTCTCCCGGCGAAAGTCGGCGATGGTCTTGTGATCCGGCGCTAGCCGCCCCGTCAGCCACATCAGCTCGACGTTGCGTTGCGCAGCGTCACCCAGGCCCTCAGAGAATGGGCGGCTGAACGACACCCCTGTCCCGACTGACGCTGCCTCATCGGCGCCGCGGACGCTCAGGTTCGTGGTCCACGTCGGCCCGACGATCAGCATCGAGCCTTCGCCTGATCTGATCCTGCTGGGTTTCGACGGCCGGCATGGTCCGCATGAAGCGCTCGAGCACCTCCGCCACGGCGCGATCGCCGGGCTTTTCAGATCGGGCCAGTTCCAGGGCTTCCGCGACGAGCGCGCGGCGAATCTTCAACTGGCGTTCGCGCACGGCGTCACGCCAGGGCTCGGCGTCATATCCCGCCCGGCTCGCCTGGGCCGCGGCCCCCGCAAGGACGCGCGGGATCGATCCATCTCCCGCAACATAACGCTCCCTCAGCTTTCGCACCGCAATGCGTTCCGGCTTTCTCACGACGCCCCGCGCCCGGCGAGGCGTCGCCTCGGCTTCCACGCCCCGATCGCGCAGGGCCCGGGCGAAGCCTTCGCGCCAGGCCTGGAGATCGGCCTTGCGCGGGTTCAGCCGCTCACCGTCCCGTCCCTGCATGCGAACGGTCAGATGAACGTGCGGATGGCGGTCGTCGGTGTGCAGGGCGAAGACCCAGGGGAAGCGCTCACCGAAGGTCGCCAGGGCGAAGGCGCGGGCGCTGTCCCGGACGCGGAGGGGATCGGTCCCGGCCGGCATGCTCAGCACCAGGGACAGGGATACCGGCGCGTCGCGACGGCGACCCGGCTCGGCCGCCAGTTCGGCGGCCCAGTCCTCCGCCAGGGTCCAGACCGCGGCCCGACCTTCCAGGCGTTCACCGTCCGGTCCCTCCAGCACAAGCTGGCCGTTGCGGGAGATGTAATCCAGGTGCCGCTGAAGATGGCCGGCGTCACGCGTGCGGCCGGTGATCTTGACCATCACCTCAGGAACCCGCCGCGCGACCCGCATCAGTTGCGCGCGGGCGGCCTCCCCGGCCGCTCGCCGGCCGAGAACGCCGGGCGTCACCCGGGCGCGCCGGACGTCGACCGGGGGCCGCAACGCCTCCTCGAATCCGAAGGGAGTCCGGAAGTCGCTCATGTTCCGTCGGACCAGTAGGCGAGGTTGCCCTCGAAGGCCGCCCGCAGGCCTGTCAGGTGCGCCCGGATCTCGGTGCCGAAGGCGGCGAGCTGGGCCATCTCCAGATCGAGCACCGTCCCCTCAAGCACGGCGGTGTTCATCGCCCGGGCGATCTGATTGATGTTGACCCCGATGCGCCGCAGCTCGCGCTGAACCGCGATGAAAGCGAACGCCTCCGGCGGCGTCAGCTGCGGCCGGCGGTGCAGACGGCGCCGGATCAGGGCGACGCTCCACTGGGTGCGGGACAGGCCCAGGACGGCCGCCTCGGCCTCCAGCAGGGCCAGGTCCGCCTCGGCGAGGCGCAGGGTCAGCTTGCCCGTCCGACCCGCCGGCGTCGCCGCAACGGGCTCCGGCAGCGGGGCCTGCGCCGCCTCTTCCATGAGCCGACGCAGAAATCGCGAACGCCCGCCCCGGCCGGACGCGGCCGCGTCGAAGCGCCGGACCAGGTCGGGCGGAAGACGGAGGGTCAGGCGGTCCATGGGAATTGGGGTCTGTCAGACATTGCCGGCGCAAAGCCTATCCTGCCCTAGACAGTCACCACCCTCGCCCCGCAGGCTTACGGGGCTGCCCGCCCTCCCCTCGGCGTCCGCTCCACGGCCGCTCGCCCACCGCCCTGATGGGCGCCCCAGCCGAGGCCGGGTCAGACCCTGACGCGTTCGTAGCCCTCGCCTTCGACGAACCCCGCCGCCAGACATCCGCCTCGCACAAACCCGGTGCGCGAGCCGTTGGAGTACATCCGGCCGTCTCGTCGGTACTGGATGAAGCCCGGCCAGCGCGGGGGGACGGCCCGCAGCGCTTCTGTATGGACCAGCACCTCCCCGCCGGCTTGAGGCGCGATGTCGGCCAGCGGTCGCGCATCGTAGCGAACGTGGCCGGCGCCCTCCTGGCCGCGGACGGCGTAGGTCGTGCGGTGTCGCGACACAGGCCGCAGCGGCGCGGTGGCGCGCGCGGCTCCGGCGACGCCGTCGCGCTCGTCCCAATCTCCGAAGTAGAGGTTGGCCGCGCAGTTGAGGATTTGATGGTCGTTAAGGGCCCGAACGTCCCCGTCGCGCTCGACCTGGATCGTGCCCTCCTGGTGAGGCACGATATAGACCTCCGGATCGTGGAGAAGGGCGAGCACGTCAGGCGACAGCGGCAACAGCATGATCGCGCCGGCGCTGCGGACGCCGAACCCGAAGCCACGCCCCCTCGGGTTCTGCAGGTGCCACCGATTGGTGAGGACCGCCGGGTCGTCCGAGGTGATGAATGGGGTGTCGGTGCGATTGCGAACGACCGTCACCTGCAGGTCGTCGACGATCTTCATGGCGCGGGCGTAGAACAGCATCGCGCCCTGCACCGCCTCCAGCATCGCCGCCTTGGGATCGAACGCCTCCCCGGCCGGCAACACCCCCGGCAGCTGAGCCAAGCCGGCGGCCACCTGGCTGGCGCTGACCGAAGCGGCCTCCGTGCGAAGATGCTGCAGGAGAATGAAACGCCGAAGAACGATCTGATCCAGCGCCGACACGGCGGCGGCCTGCCCGACGAGGCGCCGCACCGCCGATCCATAGGCGCCCTCGACGGTCTGGATGGCCCGCTCCAGCCGCCTGTCCTGCCCGTAGAAATAGTCGTGAGCGCATTGTTTTCGGACGGCGGCGTTCGGGATGGCCCGGTCGCCGTCGAGATTGAACAGATGGATGGCCTTGCCCTCTCCGCCCACGGAGAACAGCTTCAGGTGGGCTTTCGGGACGAAATGCTGGTTCTTGTTGTCGGCCATGGCGTCGCTCCGGCGCTAGGCTGGCGCAGCGCCGGAGCGAAGGCCAGCGTCATCTGGTTTGGAGAGCCGCGAGCCAGGCGACCGCGCGCTCTGCGTGCGCCGCCGCCGAGACGATGAACCGCTTGTCGTTCTTCAGCACCTGGATCCAGGACGCGATGTAGGCTGCGTGGTCCTCGCGCGGCTCAGGCGCCAGACCCAGGTCGGCGCAGAGGAAGGCGGCGCCGAGTTCGGCCACGAGTTCCTCGCGGGCGTAGCCGGCGTCGCCGAACCGCTGGCGGCCGAGATCGCGATCCAGCCGCGAGGGGTGCCGCGTCCAGTGGGTCATCTCCTGGGCGAGAGTAGCGTAGTAGCGTTCGGCGCTCCCGAAACTTTCGAACGTCGGCATCTGCACATAGTCCGGCTGCACCGCATAAAAGGCGCAACCGCCTCCGTGGCGGAGATCGGCGCCGCAGCGGGTGAAGAAGGCTTCGACCCGGGCGATGCGCTCGTCCGGATTGACGGCCTCGGGCGTGGCGCCGACCCGATACTGTTCCGGCAGGCCCTCGATCTGCTCGACGTTGAAGACGGTCTAGGTCTTGAGGAAGGGAATGCGGCGCTCGCTCCCCACGCCGCTGTCGTCCACCTCGCTGCGCACGATCGCCTTGGCGTAGACGACTGTCGCCCCGTGTTCGCCCTTTCGCACGCTGCCGCCCAGCGCGAGCGCCTGGCGGAAGGTCATCCAAGTGGAACAGGCGTAGCCTCGTCCGGCGGCGGCGGACCACAGGAGAAGGACGTTGATCCCGCCATACGGCGTGCCCTCGTGACGGAGCGGCCGGCTGACGGCGGCGGTTGCGGTCCACGGCTGGCTCCAGGGTCGGACGCCGGCCTCCAGCTGGCCGATGATCTGATCGGTGATCCGGGCGTGGACGTCCGGGCGGGCGGGATGAGCGGGGCGCGACATGGCGGCCTCCTGCAATCTGGGTTGAAGAAGAAGGGCGGCGGCGCGTCGCCGCGCCGCCGCAGCGGGGTCAGCGAGACCAGATCAGGCTGTGACCGCCCTCGACCTCGACCAGCGAGGCGTAGATCGGGGCCGGGAAGCTGGGGTCGTCGAGCTTGACCGAGAGGTAGTCGCGGTTCTGCTGGCTCGTCTTCTTCCAGGCGGCGCCGAACTCGGTCTGGCCCGCGAAGATCCGGTAGTCGGGGGCCTTGTCGTCGCCCTTCTCGTTCGGCCGCAGGACCGCGGTCCTGACGTTGAGGGTCAGGGTCTTGATCGAGCCGGTGTAGCCGTCGCCCTGGGCGGTGAAGGTGCCGATGGTGGCCATGTCAGTCTCTCCTTTGCTTCGGGCCACGCCTGCCGCGGCCTCGATGGCGATCGGAGGACCGGCGACCGGGGCGGCGCGCAGGCCGGGCGAAGCCCAGGCCCCGCAGCGCAGCGGAGGACCGCAAGGGAGACTTTCTTGCTTCGCGAGGAAGGCCGTCAGGCCGGGGATGAAAGTCGAGCGCGCGGTTGCGCCAGCCGCCTGGGCTCCGGTCAGATCCGCCACCTCGAGAGGCCGCGCCGGCTGGCGCGACGCTGGGAGACCAGCACGGCCGCCGCCTGCCCCCACCAAGGCTGACCGTCCCCTGTTCGGACCCTCCGACCTCCCCAAGGCTCCGGTTCGCCCCGGGAAGCGGCGCACCAGGCCGCCGGCCCGATTCCGCGGGCGCCCGGCCGGCTCCAGCCGCTGACCCAGACGCCCACAGCGACGGTGCGCCTCCGGCGATCGCGCCTGTGCCAGGATTCCGCCCACCGCTTCGCAGGAGACCGCCGGTACACAGTGCCGAACACTACCAACTGGACGAGCGCGCGGCGCGCCGTCGTGACGACCGCCCCGCTCTCGGCCACGCGCTTCGGCATCTGTCGCAGATCCTGATCGGCGCGGGCGACCCGGCCGCCGCCCTACCCGAGGCCGGGGAAGCGGTCGATCTGTATCGCGTCCTGTCGCCCGCAAGACCTCTCGACCTCGCCAACGCCCTTCGCCTCAAGGCGCTCGCCCTCGAGGGAGTCGGCCGGGGCGACGAGGCGCTCCGGGCGTGGCGGGAAGCCCGCGCGATCTACGAGGCGCAGGACATGGCCGAAGAGGCCGCGGAATGCGACGCGCATCTGACCAGCGTGCCCGGTTAGGGCCCGTTCAGTCTCCCGGCCAGCGGGGGCGACCTTGGAGCCTGGGCCAGCTTTCGAGAATGCCTGCGGATCGGACGTCTCGGCAGGATCGGACCACTCCCGGATTTCCTGGAGAGGCTGCGGCGTCGACTGCTCGGCGCGAAGCCGCCCGTCGTCTACCCGCCTCTTGCAACGCGTCGAACGCCACCTATCTCCCAATGCAAAGCTTGTTTCAGGCGTGAACTCCGTATCGTCGACGTCCTTCGTTTTCATCAGCCGGTGGCGGGTGGGCTCAGCCTCACCACTACATCTTGTAGCCGACCCCCGACTCATGCGATCAGAAAGAGTCTTAACAAGCCCCTTCCTCGTCGGCGCCGAATCCTCCTATGGATGTGCGTACGGGGTGCTGGGGCCTGACGGCTTCCCGACCCTTTTCAGGCAGACGTCCGCGTCAGCGGACGTGCGTCAAGTTGAGTGAAGCGTACCGATCGAACATCGTGTGGGAGAGGACGGCCACGTAAACTTGGCGGTTCCGGCGGTCGCCCTCTCCCGTGGCCGACTCGTTCGACGGCGACTGCATGTTTAGACGGGCCGGTGGTTCCTCACAACCACCACTTCGCCTTCGTGCACGCGCCGCCGACCGGGTCCTTGCAATGGAAGGACGCCGTCATGGCGAAGACCTGGAAAGAGGATCGCGCCCGCGATCATATCGAGAAAAAGATCAGGGACGTCGAGACCGTGACGGTCGTCGACTACACCCGCGACACCTCGCTGGAGAACATCCCGACCAATAAGGCCTATCGCGTCGAGGCGGCGCACGTCTACGCCGACATCGTCAATCTCGACGACATGCTGGGGGTGACGGAGGTCGAAGGCGAGACCTGCCACAAGCGGACCCTCCGCTTCCTCAACCTTCACTATCGGGCGGCGCACAGGGCCATCCAGGGAGCCGGCGCCAAGCGCGTGGACTTCCACAACCAGCGCCTCCACGCCATCGTGGCCAAGCCCTACGGAGAAGACAGCGAAGCAGACCGGGTCCATCGGGCTGTCGCGCTGGGCCAGCTGATGATCGACGTTCTCGCCCAGACCGGTGAGGACGACGAGAACATTCCGGACGCCGAGCTGCGCGTCGGCATCGACACCGGCCAGGCGCTGGCGGTCAACAACGGGCGCAGCGGCTATCGCGAGCCGCTCTTCCTCGGCGACCCGGCCAACCACGCCGCCAAGCTGTCGGGCGCGTCATCGGCCGTCGGCATCTACCTGACCAATGCGGCGCGAACCGCGATCGGTCTGAAGACCGTCGCGTCGCCGGCTGCGACCAAGCTCACGAGCGACGAAATCAGGACGAGCCGAGATGCGGCCGCGCTCGACGTCACCGCGGCCTCGATCGTCGAGGACTGGCGCAAGGATCTGAAGGCCAGCCCGATCGGGGCCTTCGATTTCGCCCGGCCCTCGCCGCCCCTGCGCACCGTCGACATCTCGGCTCTGACGCCCGGCAACTCGCGCCGGTTCGAGGGCGCCTCGACCTATGCGGACCTGGACAATTTCACCCGGTACGTCGCCGACAACATCGCGGACAACGCGGAAGACGTCGTCCGCGTGCTCCACGTCCTGCGGGCAGAACTGGACCGGGTCTTCACCTCCGATTTCGACGGCGCGAAGATCCGCTTCATCGGCGACTGCCTGCACGGAATGGCGTTCGACGGCACGTCGCGCAGCACCGATGACGAGCAAACGGTGAGCACTGCGGTGCTGTGCGCCGGCGCGCTGCGCAGCAGCTTCGACCTGGCGATCGGGATGCTCGAGGACGAGGGCCTCGATGTCTCGAGCCTCGGACTGCAGATCGGCGTCGACTTCGGGCCCATGACCCTCACCCGCCTGGGAATGCAGGGCGACCGGGTACGGTGCGCGGTGAGCCGGGGCGTCCGCAGCTCCGAGGCCGAACAGGGACGCTGCAGCGACCGCGAGACGGCGATCGGCCAGAGCGCGTACGACACGGGCACCCAGGCCGTGCGGGACCTCTTCGGCGAGGGCCGCAAGATCGCGGATCTCGACTACGACACGGCGGTCGAAGCCCTCGCCGAGACCGGCGACGCCACCGCCAAGGCCGCGCGCGCAGCCGGTTTCGTCGCCGCCGCGCCCGCGGTGGCCCGCGCCAGCGAGACGGTGGTCAAACCCTATGTCCGGCTCGTCTGACAAAATGCGCGCCGGCCTGATCTCGGATCAGGCCGGCGCCCATGGAGCCCGCGTCCTCGAGGCGGTCGGCGATGTCGTGACGCTCGAGGTCGACATCCGTCGGGCCAGCGGCCGGACCCGCCCGATCCGTCTTCTCGTCGACGTCGGATCGGCGCAGCCGCTTGTGCGCGAAGTTGCCCCGGATCGACTGCCCGGCTTTTGCCCCAACCGCCACATCGTCAACGACGGCTGGTTCTGCATGAACTACGCCGACGAGGATCCGCGCCCGGTCCGGGACGCCGCCGACGCGGCCGACTGGTGGGCGCGCCTGCTCAAATTCCTCTCCCTCCAGGAAACCGCCTCTGTCCTTCGCCGCTGGCCCAGCCGTCAGGAATGGGCTCACGGACGCGCGGCCGCTCACCAGGCCCGGGCCGAGCGCTGCACCGCCCGGCTCGGGGCCGCTTTAGCCGACGCCCTCGCACGGCGTCGCCTGCAGGCGGTTAAGGGCCCCCACTTCATTCAGGTGCGGGACGCGGAGCGACGGCTCTTCTCCGTCTGGACGGACGCCCGCCGGGTGGCGACCCTGCGCCAACGGTGCGTCTGCGGCTCCGGCCTCGCCCTCTCGGCTTGCGCCGACCACGCCCAGACTGCTGCGGATCTGGCCACGGCGCTTCTCGACTGGGAGCGCGACGAACGACGCTTCTGGCAAGCGCTTCGCGAGACGCCCTGCTGCGGCTCCCTCGACGCCTGCCGCCTGAAATCCACCACCACGCCTCCGCACGATTGGGTCGAAGCCGCATGACCGAAGCCACCATGATCCACCGGTACCAGGGCGAGGATGGCGCGCGCCGCCTGGTCGACGCCATCGCCGAGAGCCGGCTCGCCGCCGGCGACCGCCAGTTGGCGGAAGCGCTCGCGACGCGGGGCGAGCTTCGGGCGTTCAGGAACGGCGAGGCCCTGATCGAGCAGGCCGCCTTCGACAACCAAGTGTATCTGCTTGTCGCCGGCGAGTGCGAGGTCATGATCAACGGGAAGGTCGTCGCGCGTCGGGGGCCGGGCGACCACGTCGGCGAGATGGCCGCACTCCAGTCCAGTCAGCCTCGCTCCGCCACGGTCCGCGCCCTGGAGCCGGTGGTGGCCCTGGAACTGCCCGAGCCGTTGTTTACCGAACTGGCCTCGGCCCATCCGGCGATCTATCGGACCGTGGCGAAGGAACTGGCCCGACGGCTGCTTCAGCGCAACGCCTTGACGGGCGTGCCGCGCAAGAAGATCCGGGTCTTCATCATCTCCTCGGCCGAAGCCCTTCCCATCGCGCGCGTCATTCAGTCAGCGTTGGAATACGACCCCTTCACCGTCACAGTGTGGACTGACGGGGTCTTCAAGGTGGCGAGCTACACCCTGCAGAGCCTGGAGGACGAGGTCGACAACTCCGACTTCGCCATCGCGATCGCCCACCCGGACGACCTGGTGGAGAGTCGCGACGTCAACTGGCCCCAGCCGCGCGACAACGTCATCTTCGAATTGGGTCTGTTCATGGGGCGGCTCGGGCGGGCGCGGGCGATCCTGATGGAGCCACGCGACGAGAAGGTGAAGCTGCCGAGCGACCTGGCCGGCGTGACCACCATTCCCTATCGCTACGATGCCGACGAGGACACCGCGGCCCTGATGGCGCCGGCGTGCAATCGCCTGCGCAACCATATCAAGGAGCTCGGACTGGCGGCTGGCTGACCGCCGCCCCGAAGAAACCAGGATCCGGCAACCCCGCCGCGTCAACCCGCTTGAGCCCCACAGGCTCAGCCCGCCCGCCCCCCTCCCTCGATCAGCCGGTCCCCCACGTCCGCTGGAGCCCCTTCGGTCAGAAGCTTGTCCGGAACGGGACAGAGCGCCCGTCACCGCACCGCGAACGACCGCTGCGCGCCAAGATCGGACACTAACTCGCGGGCCGAGAGCGGACGTTCAGCCAAGCCGGCAAGCCTTGAGAGCTGTGTCGGCTTCAACCTCGGCCGCGATGCGCTTTGCCGCTGTTGATTGGGGTGAAGCTGCGACCCTTCCAAGGTTTGTGGCTGCACGGGCGTAGGCGCTGCAGTCGGGGCCAACCGTTGAGGGCACACGGCCACATGCCAAGACTAAGTCGCTAGCGACATCGTCGGGTGTTGTCAGCAGGCCAAGATGAAGACCGAAGCACGGGACCAGGGTGGGTGGCAGGCGTTCGTCCAAGCTGGCAAGGGGCCGCTCGCCTAGAGTCAGAACCTCATTGTTTGGGCGGACTTTCTCCGCGGCGGGAGCGCTGCACGCCACTAGGACCAATGCGAGGATGGGGGTCAGCTTCATAAGGACTCCGATGCATCAGGGACCGTCGTGCAACTTCGCTCAAATGTCGATGAAGAACCCGCGACCCGCGTCAGTACCCGCGCCGTATAAACCCAACCGCGAGGGATCCATTTACAATCGGTCCCCGCATTCAGCTCGTCTGTTTTTTGGTCTCGGGTGGCACTAAGACCCCGGGTATTCCTGGGTCACTTCAGCGCCAAGAAGGGACATAGGCGCTCTGCCAATAAGCGGACATTCAAGGACAGACTAATGGTCGACGAGGTCGCCGAGCATGTGGTCGTGAATCCCTCGAACAATTTTATCGTGCGGTCCCGGGCGGCCGCAGCGGGCTGAAATGCCAGAGGCTAGGGCCACTGCCCTATTTCGTGTCGCCGTGTCCCGACTTCGGCATGCGCTCGACCTGGTGGGTCTTCGGGTTGGCCTTCGCCTTTTCGACGGAGGTCAGGCGACCGGTTTCGCTGTTGCGACCGATCGCGAAGGTCTTCGGGGATTTTGCCACTGCGATGTCTCCTATTAAGCGGCTTCGGCGATATACACACGGGACAGCGCGTCACGGCATTGTTCCAGGGTGTCGAGGGTGGCGTACGGGGCCTGTTCCTTCGCCACGTTGCGCAACAGTTCGTCGAACTCGCGCGAGAGCGAAGTCAGCGCGGCACGCTTGCGGTCGGTGTCTAGGATCGCCCGCGTTCCGTCGGGAGTCAGCAGCGTCCGGGCGTAGTCCGGGTTCCGGTAGAGGTAATCGAGCCACCGCTGCGTCTCCGCCAGGATCGCCAGCTCGTAGGTGTAGCCGGCGAGCAGCGCCTGCATATTGGCGTGATACATCAGTCCGGCGATGTCGAAGCTCGGCAGCGCGATCTCCGTATCGGCGTCGTTCTTCACGCTCTTAGCCAAGCGAATGGATTTCCGTAGCCCGCCCAGCGTGCTGGCGCATTTCGAGCTGACCCGGTCGATATGCAGGAAGGGCCAGTTCGAGATCGTCGTCGGCACCGACTCGTCGAGAATCTTAACAGCTCGGTCGACCTCCCTGCCCGACATCTGCCAGGCGATCGTGTCGAACCAGCACGACGGCACCACATCGACGCTTCGGGGCAGCGACCCGCCCGAAATATTGATCGCCTTATTGCCACTCTTGTCGACCGTCGCCTGGGGGAAGGCGTTGGTGAGGATGTTCTCGGCTTGGGCGCGCAGCAGCGACAGCCGGCCGACGGTCGTCTCGCTCGACGGGGTGTAATGCCCCAGCCGGGCGCGCGCACCGAACTGGTCATAGATCAGAAAGCCGAGATCGAGCGTCAGCAGGTCAACGTCGCTGTATTGCCGGATGTGTACGTTCAGCGGCACCGATCCCTGCAGGCGGAACTCGACGCTTCGCCCCTGTGCCTCGAAGCCCTTGTTGAGCTGATTACCGACACGTTCAGCCGTCTCGAGGCTGATCCGCGTCGAATCAGCCCCGACCTCCTGCATGGCACCCAGCGCGTAGCGGGTATGCGGCCTGTCGGCCGCTGCCCGCTTCTGCCAGCTTTCCTCAATGATGCTCTTGGTGATCGCCTCAACCTGCTGGTCGGCGGTCAACGTGCCGAAGCGGTCAACGCCACTGCGACGGTTCTTCAGTCGGGTCAGTCGATCGTTGATGGGGCGCGCCATATCAGGACTCCTTCGTCAGTTTCATGGTGCCGAAGGTGAAGCGTCCTTGGCCGTTGAAGTACTCGCCTTCCCCTGTTGTCAGGTCGTGGTCGAACAGGATCTCCGCATAGCCGCGATGGCTTTGCAGTTCGGGTTGCCCGATCTTGGGATCGTTGCGGTAGCTGTAGAAAAGGCGGAAGCCGTCAGCCTCGTCACGGATCAGCGCGGCCGTGACGCTGTTGGAGCCGGACTGCCCCGTCGTCAGACGAACGCGCAGCTTGTCCCATGTCTGGGTGATGACGATCTTGCCCGACCACACGAAGCCCAGGGTCCGGGCTTCGTCAGCGTTGATGGTCTGGCCGTCGACCCGCCAAGTCCCGCGCAGGTCCGGCACACCGAGTGCCTTCTTGGCCCACGGCCAGCCCCACACGTAACGGCTGAACATCCAGTAAAGCGTGGTGAACACGAGGCCCGCCCCGATCGGTGGCAGGGCCAGCGCCGGCAGCAGATGTCCGAGGCCGAGATATTGTGCCAAATCGACCAGGGCCAGCAGCAGCGCAACAAGTCCGGACGCAACTGCAGCCGACACGGTAGCTATTACCTGACCGATGCGGGCGCGGTTGATTCCGCCCAAAACCGAATATTCGTGATCCATATCCAAAGTCCGGCGTGTCGCGCCACGCTATTGTTGTCGACATGGCAGAGGTGGGAACTCATCTGACTAGCCGCAAGCCTTTTACTTATTCGTCGAAATTAATTCGTATTGCTGTCACAAAGCCCGCCCGAACCACGGCGTGTGTAGATGCGCGACCGTGTCCCAGGGCGACGCGACCATTCTCTAGGGCTCAGCTGTAGCGGCTGACGGTCCCGCTGATCGCGCGAAATCGCGTTGTGGCGCGGACCTCTGTGCTCATCTCGTCGCTCATCGTCAGGGGCGCTTGGGCCGTGTCGTTGCTCACGGCGAGGCGGCTAACGTCGTCGTCTTCAGCGCCTCTTGGCCCGGGAAGCCGGACTCGCACAGCTTCCAGTTCCCGTTGCTTGGCCGATCTCCGCTTCGATGGCGCTCTGGTCGGCGATGGCCAGCAGATCACGGTCGATCACCGCTTGAGACCTGCCCAGACTGTCCATCTTTTTCAGGAGCCGTTCGGTCGCGGTCGGCGCCAACAGCGCGTCGAGCTCCACTCTCTCTCGGGCAAGCATCGAAGGCGCTCGGCCTCGCGCACGGGATTGAGGTGGCAGCGCCGTCCCGGCAGCGGACATTCTGAAACGCCGCTATGAGTCAGAAGCGGACGTGCACCGACCGACGGGCGATCACCCCTCGCGGGGACCCCTGAACGGCGCGCCTCTGGCTCCCAGCAGGTTCCACCCCGCGGTGGTGGGCCGGTATCCGGCCCGGCCCGAGTCCCGCGCAAGACCGAACACCGCGAGCCTCCGGCTCCGGTCCGGGTCTTCCGTTCGCTCGGGGTCGACGAGGTCGAGAAGGGCTTCGAGGCGGTGTTGATCGTTCATGCCCGATCGTTGCCGCGAAGGCGGGCCGCGATCAAGCCTCGTCGGCGGCCAGAAGGCGCAGTTGCCCAAGCCGCTCGCGGCAGACGGTGTCGGTCAGGCGTCGCAGCACCTCAACGCGCTGCGTCAGCCAGGCGAGCTCCTCGTCCGTGATCTTGTAGTGCCTGGAGTACCTGGCCTTCACATAGGCCTCGCGCAGGAGTTCGAAGCACCGGCGTTCGAACTTGGTCTCCCTCGGCCAAGCCTCGGCCAGCCGGGCGTCGACGGCCTCGCACTTCTTTCGCAGGAAGGCGAGATTGTGGGCCTTGCCGCTGTAGAGCGTCACGACCAGAAGGATGCAGTGGTAGAGGTGTTCTGTCGCCTGATGGAGACTAAAGGCAGCTAGCTTCGGATCAGCGCCCTCCCTCATGTAGAAGTTCGCTCCGCGCGCGAAGCTCGCCGAACTCGACATCCATTCTTCGAAGTACCCCTCGGCCTCCACCAGCGCCGCCTTCGCCTTCAGGTCCGCCGGCTTGTGCAGCGTCGCGCCGGGCGTGTCGTGGAGCAGCACCCCCTCGCGCAGGATGTCGGCGAAGAAGTACCGGCCCCGGTCCAGCTGTTCGTTAACGTCAGCGAGGCTGTGCACGATCAGACTCACGGGCGTGCGGATCAGGGTCTCGCCGGGCATCAGACGGTTCTCGGCGTCGTGCCAGAATTCGCCGTCGGTCAGATCCTCGTGGTCGACCACCACCAGCAGGTCGAAGTCCGAGAAATACCGCCCGACCGGATCGTGAACCCAGTCTCCGCGCGCATAGGAGCCGTAGAGGATGATCTTGAGGATGCGCCCGTTCTTGAGCCGGGCCGCCCGGCGCGTGGCGACGGCGGCCGCGAACGACTCCTGGATGATCTCGACCACCCGGCGCAGTTCCACCTGCTTGCGCGGCGGCAGATGATCGAGGCTCTTCTTCATCGTCAGGGAGTCTCCCCGATGGGGCGCCGCTCCGCAAGCGCCGATCCGGCCGCGGACTCGCACATCACGCCCCGCCCCGGCGCGCCCGGCGCCAGTCCTCGGGGTTGGTGAACGGCCCGGCCCAGACGCCGGCGCCTTCGGCGCGCGCCGCCGCTTCCTCGGCGACATAGGCGTCCCCAGCATAGCGGGCGTAGCGCACCGCCAGCCCGTGCCGCACCAGCCAGGCGCCCACATCCTCGCCGCCGACCTCGCACCGGGCGACCATGCGGCCGTAGCGGTCCGTGTCCTCCTCGAAGCAGGCGACCGTCCGGTCCCGCAGGTGCGCGTCGAGCCGGTTCGCCGCCGTCTGGCCGCAACGGTACGCGCGTCCATCGGCGCCGTCGCACGACTGCCGTCCTTCGGGCGCGTCCACGCCCCACAGCCGGATGCGCCGGTCGTGGATTTCGAGGGTGTCGCCGTCGATCACCGAGGCCCGCCCGACGACGGTCGGCGTCGCCGGGGTGCAGGCCGCGAGGAGCAGCAGGACGGGAATCAGAAAGCGCATCGGACCCCTGTCATATCGCAAAGGCGGCGCCGGCGCCGTGTTCGCGGTCATCGTCCCTCCCCTTCGTCGCTGTCGTCGCCTTCTGGCCGCCGTCGCCGCGCGAGCGCCGCCGCAGGGGGCGCGAGCGCCGGGGGCGGTCGCGAGGATGGGCCGCGCGCCCCGGAAGGACGCACGGCCCGCCTCGGCCTCGACGGCCTTTCGTCACTCGGCCGCGAACGACCAGCCGTCCTCGGTCGTCTGCGGAGCCGCGTCATCCGGTTCCGCTTGCGGGCCGGAGACGGCCTCCGCTCCGTCCCCGCCGTCCTCCTCAGGCGGCGGCGCGGTCCGCAGCAGCGGCGGCAGCCAGCCCCGGCCCTCGACCAGCCCTTCGGCGGCCTCGGCCATGTCGGCCTTTTTCAGCCCGGCGATGCGGGCCGCCTCCTCCGCGCCGACCGCCTCGGTCACGGCCTCCAGCACCCGCGCCTTGGGCACGCGCGAGAAATAGCTGGCCGCCGTGGCCGACCACGTCCCGGTCATGTCGAGGCCGACCGCCGTGGCCAGCGTCTCGGCCTGCGCCAGAACGCCAGGCCGCCGGTCGTGCGGGTGGCGCACGGCATGGAGGCCGAGCCCGGCGCAGCAGGCCATCAGGTCGAGTTGCTCCGACGGCGCCAGGGCGGCGACGACGGGCCACAGGTCCTCGGCCCGCTCGGGCAGGCGCGCGCCCCACGCCTCGCGCCGGTCGCCGACCCGGCGTCCGGCCGGACGGTCCCAAACGTCGGGGGACAGCCGCTCCAGCCCGCTCACCGTCAACCGAAGCTGCAGCGGCGTCCAGAGGCCGTAGCCGGGATAGAAGACCTCCAGCGCCATGGCGTGGACCACGACCGACAGGGCGGCGGCGGGGTCGGCCTGCACCGCGTCGCGCAGGCCCATGGTCCGGTGGGCGGTCAGGTCCATGACCAGCCGGTCCGACAGGGGCGCGAGCCGGTCCTGCGCGTCCGCCGCAAGGGCGTGGGCGCCTCCCGCGCCCTCCCCGGCCTCCGCTCGGGCTTCGTCCGCTCCGGCGCCCGACGCGCCCTCCTCCGCCCACGGCGGCGGCTCCTTGGCGATATCCTCCGCCCGGACCAGACCGCGCTCGAAGCGGGCGAGGCCGTCATGTCCGAGCAGGACCATGACCCCGGCGCGGCCCTTCGCCTCGGGCGTATAGGCGTAATCGGGGCCGAAGGCCTGCAAGGCCGCGTCGATCTCCTCCAGCCGGGCGTCCACCTCGGGCGGAAACATCTCCGCCGCGTCGGTCTCGGAAACGAGGCGGTCGTATTCCGCCGACAGGGCGGCGATGGCGGCGGCGTCCGCCTCCGACCGCTCGACCGCGACCGGATAGACCCGCCCGAAGCCGGAGAGGTCCGGGTAGTCGATGACGACCTCGGCCCACGTCCAGCCCTCGCGCGCGCGCACCTCGTCGGCCAGCCCGGCCAGCTTGTCGCCGACCAGCCGGTCGAGCAGGACCGGGTCCTCCAGCCAGCCGCCGCCGTCCTCGGTGAACAGGTCGCGCAGCACCGACCCGCCCGCCGCTTCGTAGGCCTCGACGCCGACGAAGCGGGCGCGCCGGTCATCGACCCGCACCTTGGCCTCGGTCATGGCGCGGCGGATCGCATAGGCCGGGGTGTGGGGGCCGATCTGGTCCAGCACCTGCCGCTGCCGCGCCTGATCCTCGCTGACGCAGAAGGCGGTCAACTGGTCGAGCGCCAGCGCCCCCCCCCGGTAAGCCGCCATCAACTCCGGCGCCGCCGCCCCGAGCCGCAGCCGCTGGCGCACCACATGGGCCGACACCCCGAACCGGGCGCCGATCTCCTCGGGGCCGTAACCCTTCTCTTCGGCGAGGCGGCGGAAGGCTTCGAACTGGTCGGCGGGATGCATGGCCTCGCGGGTGATGTTCTCGTCGAGGCTGATCTCGTGGGCGTCGTTGTCGGCGTCCACGATGACCCGCACCGGATGGGTGCGCTTGATCGCCTTGCGTTTGGCCAGCAGCCGCAGCGCCTGCCGTCGCCCCTCGCCGATGGTGACGAGATAGTTGCCGGTGGGGACGCCCTCCCCGTCCCGCTCGATCTCGACCACGGGCGGCTGCAACACCCCCTTGGCCCGGATCGACGCCGCCAGCGCCTCGATCCCGGCGTCGCTGTGCCTCACCTTGCGGGCGTTCCTCGGCGACGCCTTCAACCGGTTCAGCGGAACCACGATCTCCGCGCCATGCGCGGGCTCCGCAGCGGCGACCATGGCGGCGGCGTCAGCCGCCGCCTTTCCGAGGGTTTGAGTGGATTGAGCCGTCATGTCTGCCTCCTTTGGGCATGGGTTGCAGGCACGCGGACCGCGCGCCTGAAACCCTGCCCGTCGGCGAGACCGGGGTAGCAAGGGCCAGGGCGGACCGGCCGGAGGGGGATCGCCCGACCTGCACAAGCCCGACCTGATGGTGATCATGACGACCCTCGCCGGCGCGGAAGGTTGGGGAGACCGGCCGGTCCGGCGGCGGAGCCGCTTCACCCTGACCCGCGCGAGGGCGGAGCCCTTAGCCCTTCCTTTGGATGAGTGAGGATGAGCCATCATTGAGGCTTCCGGCTTGCCCGATCATCTGATCGGATGATCCTGACGGTCGCTGTCCGGCCGTCCGGCGGCGAAGGCGAATGCCATGGCGGGACACGACGAGGCGGACGGGGACGAAACGCCCTTCCGGTGGCGAAACTGCCGTGCGGACATCGACGCCTGTCGGCACGATGTGACGATCGAACTGTACCTGGCCGATGTCGTCCTGCCCGCCCTCGCCACCCTCGACGCCAGGATCGCGCTCCTCGGCGAGAGCGAGGACGCAGGCGACGTCTTTTTCCAACGCGATGTCGAAGAGGTGGTGATCGAGACCAAGCTGGCGTTCGGCCTGTCGATCCAGTCGATCTGGGAACGCCAGTTGCGCGCCTATCTGAAGGGGTGCGCCACGGAGCTTCACCCCGATGTGGATATGGCCCGCAAGCTGGAGAAGGCCGACTGGGGCGAGCTTGCCGAACACTTCCTCCAGCTGCGCGGCATCCGCCTCGACGCCTTTCCGAGCTATCCTGCCCTCGACACCCTCCAGCACCTGGGGAACGCCTGCCGCCACGGCGACGGCGCGTCCGCCCTGGAACTCGCCCGGCGGCGCCCGGACCTGTGGCGGACCTGGCCGCCCCTTCCGGAATTCATGGGAGTCAGCGACCCGGTTCCGCAAACGGTCGCGATGATCGATCTGCCGGTGGCGCGGCTGCACGAGTTTGTCGCCGCGATCGCCGGCTTCTGGCGCGACGCGACCTACATCTACAACGAGAGCATCGAGCGGAAGCACGAGAGCCTGGAAAGGCATTTGGTCCGCGAGCGCCGCGAACGCGTCTGGCGACCGACGGCCGCGAAGGCGCAAGGACGGGAGACCTGATGCCCCGTCGAACCGAACTCCGCGCGGCGTTGGAAAGGCTCTGGCGTCTCCCGCCCCCCGGCCCCCGCAATCTGTACGCTTCGCCCGAGTTCGAGGCCCTCGCCGACGCCTGCGCCGCCTGGGGCGGGGGTAAGCCGACGTTCGGCCTCGGAACCGCCCTTCGGGCGCTGGGCCTGCCATGCGGACTGCCGGCTGACCGGCAAGGCGACAGCCTGCCGGTCGCTGCGGCGGTGCGGGATCTGGAGAAGGCGCTGAGACGTCGAACGACGACGCGGCGCTACCTCTGTCCGCTCGACCTCGCCCAGTCCCTGCCGCCGCTACACTACGGGAACGCCAGAGTGCAGCGCTTCAGCGCGTCCGATCTCGACGCGATGTTCGATGCGCCGCGAGCGCGGCGCTACTACCCCAATACCCGGTTCGAGCCCGAGCGGCTGGCCCTGTTTCAGTGGCTCGTGGTCGAGGAGACGGTGAAGATCGACCGGAGGCCCGAAGCCCGGGCCATGCCGTTTCTGTTCGAAGGCTTCGACCGCGACACCGGCGCGTTCGACCCCCACCGCGGCGCCTTCCCCGAGGCGGTCGAGGCGGCCCTGTTCTTCCTCCTTCTCGCGCCCTGGGAAGACTGGTCGACCATGCCGGAGGTGGACTGGCGCGGTTTCAGGATTCCCTGGATCCACGTCGTCGATGAAGACCTGTTCGTGCGGCCTTCGACGTTTCCGACAGCTGACAGCCTGACCCTGGAACCCTGGATCGTCCACGACGACCGGGGCGAAGAGGAGGAACTCGAGCGGCCTGTTCCATTGCCGCTGGAGGATGACGCGGAGGCGCTGGCGGACTGGACGGACGAACGCTGGCGGGCGCATCGGAGAGCCTGCCGCGGGCCGCTGCTGGAAACCCCCGTGGCTCATTTCCTCGTGCGCGGCTTCGTCGGCGACGGCATCGATGAGGTGATGGCTCATATGACCGCTATCGAAGCCGCCCTCGGGATGAGGGAGGACGGCTTGAAGGGAAAGGGCAAGAAGCCGTTGGCGCCGACGACGGCGACGGGCCGGGTCTGTTCGAGGATCGCAGCCCTCCTTTCGGACGCGGAGGTGGCCCTCGTTTACAAGGATCTGTTCGAGCTCCGCAGCGCCTTCGTCCATGGCCGGGGCGGACTCGATCGGGTCTCCACGATCCAGCGGGTCGATGCACGTCGACTGGCGCGCCGGGTCGCCGCCGCCTTGATCGACATCGGCGGGACGGGGAAACGGGCAAGGCGGGTCGTATTGGACGACCTGTTTGAACGCGGAAGGGTGGGATTCATCGCTGCGGAAGACGCCCGAAAGTGCGCCACATCCGAAGGTTCAGCCGGGGACGCGGGTGAAGAGAACGCGCTCTGACTTGAGAAAGGGCGTGGGCTCGAAACCGGCGTCACGCCAGGCCTGCGACTGAACCCCCGCCTCAGACCGCCACCAGCTCTCGGCCAGGGCGGCCTTCGGCAGGAATGAACCGAGCTTGCGCTCGATGTCGCGGAAACTGAGGTCCACCACATCCGCCTTCTGACGGCGCAAGTAAGCGCAGAGCGGATCATATTTCCCCATGGCTGGTGGGAAACCTCATCTGTCTCGCGAACGCAAGGGGAAGAGCCCCGCATCAGTTGGCCGGGGCGCGCCTGGCTTCCCAACTCGCGAAAAGGTCTGCCCCTCGAACACCAGATCGTCGGGTCCCTGAAACGTCAGCACCTCCCCCTGGAAAGGGACCAGTTCGATGCGGACGCTCTCGGGATCGGTGTAGGCCTCCGCCACGGCGCACAGGACGCCGATCGTGACGGTCATACGTCCTTCCGCCTCGCCGATCCGCAAGGATCCCATGGCGGGGTTTACATATATCCCGACGTAGCTCTCCATCGGCCGGGCCAACGACCACGGTCGCGCGGCGCGTTCTGCACGCGCCGCGGCCAGTCCGGCGCGCCTCCGGTCCCGACGCTCAACCAAGGTCCCCAGTTCGGCCTCATAGACAGCCTCCAGATCCGGCCGCTCCGCGAACCGGTCATAGACATAGTTGGCGACCACATCCGCGAGTTCACCGGCCACCACGTCTTCGTTGACCATCACCGCGACGCCGAGACGCCGATCCGGCATGAAGGAGACGTGGGCGCGCGAGCCAGAGAAGTTGCCAAAATGATGGATCAGGAGGTCTGTTCCGAAGCGGCCGACCTGCCATCCGAGGCCGTAGCCGTCGCGGTGATAGGCTCCGAACGACTTGTCCTGGTTCACCAGAGGCCGATGCGTTGATCTGATCAACCCCGCCGGAAAGACCCGTCGATCGTCGATCAGCCCGTCATTGATCTGCAGTTCCAGCCAGCGCGCCATATCGCGCGCCGTCGAGACCAGGCCGCCGGCCGACTGCATGGTGGCGTCGACCTTCTGCAGCGGGCTCACTCTCGGCGTCGATCCGTCGCCAAGGTGGCCAACGGCGAGGGTGCGCTCCCTCCCCGCCTCCGAGACCCAGGCCGTGGTTTGCGTCATGCCCGCGGGAGCCAGGACCTCCTCCCGGACCATGACGCGCCAGTCGCGACCGTGGCGCGCTTCAAGGAGGGTGGTCGCCAGGTTGTACCCCGCATTCGAATAACGGAAGACGCCCGGGGGCGTGTCGGGACGCTGCACCGTCTCGGCCGCGAGCCCCTGCATCACGGCGGGCGAATGATCGCCGGAGTAGGCTGCCCGGAACGCCATCGGATTGTTGTCGAGGCCCGATCTGTGGCTCAGCAGATCGGCGAGCGAGACTGAACCGACCAGGCCCGAAGACCATTCAGGATCCGCGATCCAGGCCGAAATCGGAGCGTCCAGCGAGACCTCGCCCCGCGCGGCCATTCCCGCGACGCCCAAGGCGGTGAAGGATTTCGTGGCCGAAGCGATATAGAATCCGGTTTCATCGTCGACCGGCGCGCCCGTGCGAACGTCCGCGACGCCATACCCGCGGGTCATGAGAATCTCGTCGCCATCGACGACCGCGAGCGACAGCCCGGGAACGGCGCCAATCCTCGCCATCGCCTTGCGGACAAAGGCATCGATGTCAGCAGGCTGGGAGGCGTCCGTCGTCTGGGCACGGAGCGCCGGGGCCCAGAGCAGGGCGAGCGACAGAATGGCCGCGAAGGCATGGGAAGGCTTCATGAGGGGGCGCCCTTGAACTGAGGATGGAGCAGCGATGAATGAGAGCGGGCCGGGCGTCTTGAACGGAAGAAACACCTGCGTCATGTCGCCAGCAGCCGACGCAGCCCCCCGGGGCTCCACCCGCTGACCTGACCGACCGCCCTCGTCATATGGGCCTGATCGGAAAAACCTTCGGCGGCAGCGATCTCCGCGAGCGACGCCCTTGAGCGTATGATCCGGTCGATCACACGGGCGGCGCGGACCTCGCGGCGGATCCGGGCGGGCGGCTGCCCGAACGCGCTGCGAAACAGCCTCGCGAGATGGACCGGATGGACGCCCACTGATCGCGCCAAGTGCGCGATGGAGAGATCCGGCTCACCGAGCAGCCTGCGTCGGGCCTCGCGCAAGGCGGGATGGACCGGCTCGGCCTCCAAGGCTCCGCTTGGTCCGCCCTCCCGAACCATCGCCGGGGCCTCCCCGGCGGCGGCCCGAGCGAGCAGACGCACGCCGGCGAGCCGCGTCTCGAGGGCCGAGACCGAGTAGTCGAGGACGGCGCCCCTTCGCCTCTTGTCGTGCACCGAGAGGATCAAGGCCCCCTGGTCTCCGAAGCGGTTCTGATGTTCGAAGCCGGAGGACTTGCAGCTCAGACTCGGTCCAGCGACCGCACGGACGCCCTCGAGGCTGTCCTCGACGTAGCTTCCCGCGAGCAACAGGGAGGTCTGGCCGTCGGCGTGCCGATGCGGCCGACATTCCTCGCCGGGCGCGTAGTGAGTCAGGACCCGGCGGTGGGTGCGGCTTTCGGACAGGACGGTCGTGATCATCAAGGTCTCCCCCCATCAGGAGGATCGGGGGCCCGCTTTCGGATGCATATGAAGCGATTTGTCCACGGGACCCTGAGCCCCCTCCCCGTGGGGCCGATTAACACCAGTGGGACGACTGAACGCCGGCAGGATTGCGCCGACAGCGGACATCAGACAACGGTCTCGAAACGGACCTTCAGCCAGGCTGGACCCCCGCGCTGCGGCGCCGAACAGCGGCAAAGGAATTCGCTCCGGTCAGCCCTTCAACCGCCATGCAAAACGATGGGCTGGATGGAGTCGATCAGCCTGCGTGTCCAAACGTTGTCGCGCGTCCCGTTGGTCAGGCATCCGTCTCGTGAACGCAAGGGAACCAGACCTCTATCAGCTGGCGGGGGAGCGCCTGGCTTCCCAGGTCGCGATCAGGAAGGTCTCGTGCCAGGACGACAATGGCCCCAGGCTTCCAGGTCAGGGACCGAATCCGATCGAGCATCCCGGACAGGCGAAGCCCTCCCCCGCTTGTCAACGCTGATCCTGCCAGGATGGGAAATGGCGCGCCGGCGCTTCCCCGTTGAGGAGAAGGCCGGCGCAGTCCGTCAGCTGGCCGTCATACGGGCCACCGCTTCCTCGGTGGTCCACAGATCGTTGGCGACATAGCGGAAGTTTGTGAGCGCGGCCTGGTAGCCGTCGCCCTCTGGCAGGCGTGCGGCGGCAGTCGCATCGCGTACCACCACGACCTCGAAACCCTGCTCCAGCAGTTCATAGAGGTGGGCCTGGGTGCACAGATTGGCGGACATACCGGCCAGAATGACCCTGGAGATGCCGCGTTTGCGGAGTTGCAGGACCAGATCGTTTGTCTCGGGACCATAGACCTTGTGCGGGCTGGTGATCACGGTGCGCCCGTCGAGGATGTAGGGCTTGTACTGGGGCATGAAGTCAGCGCCCGAACCTTCGAACCCTTCAAGGGTGTAGGGACCCCGCCGGTCGAACATGCCGATCGCATGCATCAGCCGCTCAAGCGGGCCCTCAAAGCGCCAGCCGTGATCGGTGGGATAGTAGGCGTGCGGCGAGATGAAGACCTCCATCTCGCTGGCCTTGGCAGTCTTGAGCAACCGCTCCAGATTGTCGACGACGCCCAGTTCCTGGACGCTCGCGCCGACCACAGGCCAGGCAACGCCCTCGGGCGACAGGAAGTCGATCAGGGGGTCGGTGATGACCAGGGCCGTGTCCGCTCGGGAGACCTGCATCGTCGTCTGAGGCAGGGCCGGCTCGACCGGATCCGCATAGCGGCTCAGATCCTGGGCGCGGGCCGACGCGGCCACTCCGAGCACGAACATGACCGCGAGAGCGGCCAGCGAAAGCGTGAAGAGATTGAGAAGCGGCGATCGTCCGGCGCCGCGCCTGGGGATGTACTGGATCATATTGCGTTCCTTTTTTTTGAGGTGCGGCTCTCTCCGATCGGAGAGAGCCGCGGATCAGGGTCAGCTTGCGGAGGCGGCCATGGCGCGCAGGTCGTCGTCGGTGACTGGCTGGCCTCCGACCCCCCAGGCGCCCGGCTGGACGTCCTGAATGGTGACCCAGGTGACCGACCGCAGGGCCTCGCCCTCAACGGACAAGACGGCCTCGGTGACCTTGCTGATCAGGTCCTGTTTCTGTTCGAGGGACAGATATCCTCCGACGCCAGTGATCTGGACGAGTGGCATGAGATGTTTCCTTCTGTTGACAGGTGTTAGCGGGGATCAATCCACGCAGCGGAGCTGAACGCCGCATCGACAGGCGTGTCAGCGAAGTGATTGGCGTAGTTCGACAGCGTCTTGAGGCCGACGCCGAGGATGACCTCGAGGATCTGCTGCGAACCGAATCCGGCCATAAGGAAGGCCTGCACATCGATCTCCGATGGCGAACCGCGAGTGACGACGACCGCGGCGGTGAACTGACGCAGGGCTTCCAGGCGTTGATCCGGCAGCGGGCCGCCCTTGCGCAGGGCGTCCACGACATCGGCGGGCACGCCCTGCATCGCCGCGATCGTCGAATGGGCGGCCATGCAGTAGGCGCAGGTGTTCTCGAAGCTGGCCGTGAGCAGGACGACCTGACGCTCGGCCGGCGTCAGCGACGTCTCGTCATAGATCTTGGCGAGCGTGGTGTAGGCGGCAAGCAAAGCGGGCGCCGTGGCCATCATGCCGAGCAGGTTCGGCAGGAAGCCGTAGCCCTTCAGGGCCGCCTCAAGCGTGGGCCTCGCGGCGGCGGGCGCCGTCTCGACCGTGTGGACAGGGAAGTTCATCTTGGTTCTCCTCAAAAGCGGCTTAGCCGCGACGTAATGGAACGTACGTTCCAAACTAGATCAAAAAAATGGGCCGCTACCTGAGAGACCAGAGAGCCTCGGATACTACGGACCTGAGCAGCGGCTTCTCAGGCCGACTCCGGATCAAATCACGCTGGCCAAGAGGTCGCCTGCGGTCGTTGCTGCATCCAGGTCGAACCGGATTTCATCGGCCACCCGTCCAGCCAGGATCTATCAGAAATTCCTCAATCTCCATCCTCGGCGTAAAAATAGGAATGTAGAATGTCCGTTCAAGACAATGGAGGCATTTTTCTTATCCCGAGAGATCAGAAGAGGACGATCTGAATCTCCCCTGCAAGGCGAACTGCGGCGACGGCCGCCCCCGCCATCAAGGCCATGGTCAGCACGATGGTCGGACCTCCGCGCGCCGGCCGCGGCAGGAAGAAGAACGCGCCCGAGATCAGCATCATCAGCCCGAGCGGTGGCATCACCTTCCATGTGTCACGCCGCGCACCCTTTCCGGCCGCCGAATGGACCGGAGCCATGAAGCCGATCATCCGGGCCACGGCCGTCATCGTCGAAGTCGCTTCCCGGAATCGGATCGGCCGCCCCTCCGCCAACGCAGCGAGCGCCCGCTCCAGGGGTTTGTCGACATTCGCCCATTGCGCGCGGAACAGAATGACGCCGTCCCGGTCGACGATGTAGGCGCTGTTCGGACGCGCCCCCAGCAGGCGATGAAGCCCGCCGTCAATGTCATCGACGGCGACCTCAAACGGCAAGGCAAGCTCGGCCTTCAGAGCCGCGGCGTGGCGCAGTTTGTCGTCAAGGGTGCGGGGCTGAGGAATGGAAGCCCCCGGGTGCGCCTCGCGCACATAAACCAACAGAAACCGGACGTGGGGTCCGAACTGACCATGCAAGCGCACCAGTGAAGGGGCCGCGCTTATTGTGACCGGGCAGGTCCGCGACCCGAAGATGATCAGCGTCGGGTGCCCGTCAGCCGAGTGCCAGCTGTCGATGCGAGTTCCGTCCAGCAGGGTGAGCGCCGGTGGTCGCAGACCGTCCCCTGGTTCGAGGTCGTCCTCGCCCATAACCATGTCATTGATCACATCCGGGAACAGGCGCGGATGGTCGTATCGATAGCGGTGCCCCTCGGCAAAGGGGGAGCCGGGCCTTCTGTTCAACACGTCCGGTAGTCCATCAATACTCCACGCCCCAGCGGCGCTCGACAGACGCCCATGTAGAGAGTTTGGAACGTCCGTTCAATACCGGGACGGCATTCGCAGCTTTGACCGCGCATCGGTCCCGTCCCATCCATCCCTGCGGCCGCCTTAGCCCCAGAACAGTCGCCGTCCCGCCGCCCAACCGACCAGGCACGCCAACGCGATGCCGAGCGAGTACCAGACGACGACGAAAGCCGCGCTCCACTCGGGGCAATGCAGACCGTAGGCCGTCCCGGCGATGCCTCCCGCCATCAGTCCGAAAGCGGCGCCGGCGACCCTCGGCCGGGTCGGGGCGTAGCGCCGGGCAGGCCCAATCAGGGCCATGGCTCCGATGCCGGCGAGGCCAAAAATATAACCCGGGCAAACACTGGCCGAGCCGCCCATCAGGACCTGCAGCCGGTCCTGCGGCGGCGTCCGGATCAGTTCCCCTGTCGCCGCAAGGCCGGCGATCAGCAGGACGGCGGCCAACGCCAGCGCGGGTCCCACGGCCGTCCGGCCGGGTCTTCCGAGGCGCATGAGAAGCCAGGCCCCGGAGGCCGCGAGCAATGATGTATAGGCCGCCTTGGCCCAGAACGTCGCGCCCTCCACCGCCTGGGCCAGATCCGGCCGGGCCGCCAGCCCGACGACCACACAGACTGTCGCTGCAAGGCCGGCGAGACCTGCGCCGAGGGCAAGGCGACGGTCCAGACACTCCGCCGAACAGGGGCGGAGATCCATGACCAGGGCGTCGATGAGATCTTCGGTCTTGCGGGTGATGACGGGAACTCCCGGAGAGAACTGCACTGAAGCCGCATTCGAATGACCGCCGCGATGGTTACAGGCGGGATCAATTCGATTCATGGGCCGGTCGGAAAGCGATGCTGTAACCGTATCGCCGGGAGCACGAATGAAGGGGCGTCCGGCTGATCGGACAGCAACTTCAAGGATCCCCCCAATGACCCGCACCCAGATGACCATCGCCGGCGCGACCGCCCTGGCCCTCGTCGCCGGCGCCGGCATGGCCCATGCGCAGAGCAACGGCCGCGCCGCCGCTCCGGCGATGGAGAAATGCTACGGCGTCGCCCTCGCCGGCAAGAACGACTGCGCCGCCGGCCCGGGCACGACCTGCGCCGGCACCTCGACGCGCGACTACCAGGGCAACGCCTGGAAGCTGGTCCCCACCGGCACCTGCGTCACGATCCAGACGCCCAAGGGCGCCGGTTCGCTCGCGCCCGTGAACCGCTGAGTCCAGACTGCCCATGACCTCCCAACCGGTCGCCGAAACCCGATCGCGCTCGTACCCGCCCTCGCGCGGCGGCGAGCCCACGGTCGGGCTGGGGCTCAAGGCCCAGCACTATGAGGACGCTCTGGCGTGCTCGGCGACCGGACTCTGGTTTGAGGTTCATGCCGAAAACTACATGGTGTCGGGCGGTCCCCGCCTCGCCTGGCTTGAGGCCATCCGCCACGAGAAGCCGCTCTCACTGCACGGGGTCGGACTTTCACTGGCGAGCGACGCCTCGCCCGATGTGGAACATCTCGTCCGCCTCAGGGCGCTGATCGATCGCTACGAGCCCTTCCTGGTGTCGGAGCATCTGGCCTGGTCACGCCATGGCGCCGTCTATCACCCCGACCTCCTGCCATTTCCCCGAACCCGCCAAAGGCTGGCCCGGATCGCGGACAATATCTCCCGCACCCAGGAAGCCCTCGGCCGATCCATCCTGATCGAAAATCCGTCGCTGTACGTCGCCCTCAAAGGCCACGAGATGGACGAGGCGGATTTCCTCGCCGAACTCGCCGCCGTGACGGGCTGCGGCCTTCTGCTCGACGTGAATAACGTCCACGTCACCGCCAATAATCTGGGCGGCGATGCCCGCGGCTATATCGACGCCCTGCCGGCGCGGGCCATCGGCGAGATCCATCTGGCCGGCCACGCCGTCGATGAACGCCTGGGGCCGGCCCTGCTGATCGATACCCATGACGCACCGATCGCTGACGTTGTCTGGGACCTCTACAGCTACACCCTCGAACGCATCGGGCCTCGCCCGACCTTGATCGAGCGGGACGGCAACCTGCCCTCTTTCGAAGCGCTGATGGCGGAACGCGACCGTGCGGTCACCTTGATGGGCCAGGAACGGAACCGGGCGCATGGATGAGTCCGGCAGCGACGGTTTCGAGGCCGCCTTCACCGCCTTGCTGGCGGGAGCCGAAGGCGCCCTGGGCCCCTGGCTCGATTCCGACGCCGGCGATCACGCCGGGCTGGATGTCTATCGAAACACCGTCGCCAAGGCCCGAGTTGACGCCCTCGCAGGCCTCTACCCGACGGTCGAGCGGCTCGTCGGACCGGACTGGTTCACACAGGCCGGCCTGATATTCGCCCGCGAGGCGCCGCCCTCGTCGCCTGTACTGGACCTCTTCGGGGCCGATTTTCCGACCTGGCTTGAGACCTTTCCACCGGCGCTCGACCTGCCCTACCTGGCGCCGGTGGCGCGGCTGGACCAGGCCTGGAGCCAGGCCCATCGGGCGCCCGATGCGCCGGTCCTCTCTGGCCGGGTCGCGACCGAGACCTCGCCGGCTCGCCTGTTCTCCAGTCGCGCCAGTCTACATCCGTCCGCCCGACTGTTCTGGTTCGACTGGACCGTACCGTCGATCTGGATCGCGAACCGCGCCGAGGCTTTCGACGCCGCCAGCGTGGTCTGGGAGGCACAGCCCGAAGGCCTGCTGATCGTGCGTCACGCGCAGGTCGTGACCTGGCGCCGACTGTCCAGGGAGGAATGGTCCTTCCTGCGCGCCTGTCAACGCGGCCAGACGCTCGGCGAGGCCGCGCAGGCCGCCTTCGCCATCGACCCGCGACTGGACCTCGCCGCCATGTTCGCCGTGCTCCTGGGCACAGGCGCCCTTTCCAACCTTCAATCGGAGACCTGACCTATGACCGACGCCCTGCCTTCCGACGCCGTTGGCCAGCCATCCCGAAGAGCGGGCCCGCTGGCCCTCCTCAATCGGACCGTCAATCTGATGGAGTCCCTCGTTCCGACCTGGCTCGTCAGTCTGGCCGCGCGCACGGGCGTGGCGACGGTCTTCTTCCTGTCCGGTCGGACCAAGGTCGAAGGCCTGCTGACGGTCAACGACAGCGCCTATTATCTGTTCGCCGAGGAGTACAAGCTCCCCTTCATCCCGAGCGACATCGCCGCCCACCTCGCGGCCTGGTCCGAACACCTGTTTCCGATCCTGCTGGTGCTCGGCCTGATGACGCGGTTTTCGGCCCTCGCCCTGCTGGGCATGACCCTGGTGATCCAGATCTTCGTCTACCCCGAGGCCTGGTCGACGCACCTCGTCTGGGCGGCCCTGCTGCTCTACCTGATCCGCTACGGAGCGGGCGCGGCCAGCCTCGACCGGCTGTTGAGAATTCCCTGACGGGGGCGCTCCGAACGGCGGCCGGCGACCCAGCCGGCCGCCGTCAGAACGCTATGTCGACTATCAGGCCGTCCTCAAGCCAGACAGCCAGCAGACGCCCGGCGCGTATGGGGGCGTCCTGCGAGCCGTCGCGGCCCATATCCTCGCACAGGGCGGCGAACGTCTGCCCTGCGGCGATGGCCTGCAAGGCCACGCCCTCCTCGGCCGGGATCATCCTGAAATGGGGCTGCCAGCCCTTTCGCCATACCCTGAGCGACATCGGACCGGTCAGCGGTGGCGGCATGACCGGCGCGCCCGCGTCCAGGCTGGCCCACAGGGCTCCGACGTTAGTGACCACCTCCCGGTGAACCAGCGTCGGGTGGAGAACCAGCCTCGCTTGGTCCCACTCGTCCGGCGAAAGAACCGCCAGTTGGGCGGAGCCGACCGGCTCGGCGTCCGGTCCGTCAAAGGCGCGGCGCATCGCCCAGTCCAGCCATGCCAGTTCGAAGACATCCGGCTCATCGGGCAGCCGCTGTCGCACCCGCTCGGCAAAGTCGACGCCATAGTCGTCCAGGCTGAAACTCGTCGACCTGTGCGCGGCGACATAGGCTGCGGCCTCGGCCTCGAAACGCTCGTCCCCGAGATAGGCCCAGGTCTTGTCAAAGACCTCATGGAGCAGGCCCGTCATCGTGGCTCTGTA
The DNA here is from genome assembly GCA_964520795.1 of uncultured Brevundimonas sp. Lineage (GTDB taxonomy): Bacteria > Pseudomonadota > Alphaproteobacteria > Caulobacterales > Caulobacteraceae > Brevundimonas. Next base: position 14,322 of record CAZFQC010000002.1, on the reverse strand, counting down.
GGCGTGGCTGTATACCCCGAGGCGGCGCCGTGCGTCGGTCAGGTCCTTCGCGGAAACGGCTGTCTCGACAGCGGCCGTATCCCCCTGCAGGATCAGGGACTGGAAGGAACGCTGGACATCGAGAAGTCTCACGCCGCCCGCCCGACCGGAGCGGCGCCGGCAAGCGCCGCGGCCGCGACCGCGCGAGCAACGTCAAGCTCCGTCAGGAGGTCTTCCAGCGGCGGAATATTATCGTCGCGCTCGATCATGGTGGCGACGGGACCGAACCTCCGGCAGGCGGCGTCGTAGAGCGCCCAGACGGGATCGGAAACGGGCTCGTCGTGGGTGTCGATGAGCAGGTCGCCGTTGCGTGAGTGACCCGCCAGATGGATCTGCCAGACACGATCGACGGGCAAGCCCTCGAGAAATGCGTGCGGATCGAACCCGTGGTTCACACTGCTGACATGGACGTTGTTGACGTCGAGCAGGAGGGCGCAGCCGGTGCGCGCGCAGAGCTCGGACAGGAAGTTCCATTCGCTCATTTCGGAGTCGACGAAGCCGAGATAGCTGGAAGGATTCTCCAGAACCAGCGGCCGCTCCAGTATGCTTTGGGCCAGCCGGATATTGGCGCAGCAGACCAGCAGGGCCTCCTCGGTATAGGGCAGGGGCAGCAGGTCGTGGGTGTTGGCGCCGTGGACGCCTGTCCAGCAGAGATGATCCGAGACCCAGGCGGGTTGAACCCGGTCGGCCAGGACCTTGAGCCGTTCCAGGTAGGATCGGTCCAGGCCGTCGGCGGATCCGATCGACATCGAAACCCCATGCATGACCATGGCGTAGCGTTCGCGCAGGGTGTCGAGCATCTTCAGCGGCCGGCCGCCCCGAACCATGAAATTCTCGGAGATGACCTCCAGAAAATCGAGGTCGGGCCAAGTCTCTATAATGGCCGGATAGTGCTGCGGTCTCGCCCCGAGTCCGAAGCCGTGGAGGCGTTGCTCCGGTGCAGTCTGGGTCGCGGATACGATCACGGAGGTGTCCTTGATCCGGATGAGAGCGATGCGGCCGACGCCCCTCCCTGGGAGGGGGGCGAGAGGGGGGCTCGAGGGCGCCGGCCGACCAGTCGCCGGTCGATCAGGCCTGAGGGGCAGGCTCCAGATCGGCGATGGTTCCGTCCGCGGTCAGGCATTCCTTGGCGGTCATCGCCTTGAAGCCCTGTCCGCGGCAGCTGTTCTGACCCTTGCACTCATGGGCGGTCGTCGCGCAGTCCGCCGTGCCCTGGCAGGTGTTGACGCCGTAGCAGTGGACGGTGTCGGTGGCCGCGACGGCCAGGCCGCGGCTGCCGGCCGGCGGGTCGCCAGCGAAGGCAGCGCCGGCGAAGGCGCTGACGGCAAGCATGGCGGCCGCGGAAGCGAGGGCGCCGCCCGTTCGGGTTATCTTCATGGGGTGTTTCCTGATCCTTGGGGTTCTGCCGTGTCGGCGATCTCCTATTCGGTTCGCTCTCTCTGAGGTTACAGCCAGGGTCGACGAGCCGTTGCCGTAACCATTCGCCGGCGGCGCCGAATAGGGACGGCGCCGCCACGCGCGCGGCATGGAGCGATTTCGTTGGGGGCCGGCATGACACCAAGCCGTCGTCAGGCGGTTCTGACCGATCCGGTCCGGCCGGACGCGCCCTCGCGGCGCGCCCTGCTGTCGGCCGGGCTGGCGGGCGTCGCGCTCGCCGGCTGCGCCGCATTGCCCGAGACCGGAGGGCCGGATCTCCGGATCGTCTACAATCGCGCCGCGCGCTCGCACGGCCCGGATCGCAATCCCATCATCGTCATTCCGGGGATTCTCGGCAGTCGGCTGGTCGACATGTCCACCCGACAGACGATCTGGGGCGCCTTCGACCGAAGCGCCGCCCGGCCGGCCGACGCCGCTGGCATTCGAAAGATCGCCCTGCCCCTCCAGGGGCCCGTCGGCGAGCGTCCGGAGGCAGATTATGTCATGCCGGACGGCGTGCTCGATCGGGTGGTGGTGCGCCTGGCCGGCATTCCGATCGAACTGCAGCAGTATGCGCAAATTCTCGCCACCCTGGGCGCCGGCGGATATCGCGATCCCGCTCTCGGCCTTGGCGAGATCGACTATGGCGACGACCATTTCACCTGTTTCCAGTTTCCCTATGACTGGCGCCGCGACAATGCGGAGAACGCGGGCGAACTGAAGCGATTCATGGACGACCGGCGCGTCTATCTGGCCGAGCAGTATCGGGTCCGGTTCGGCGTCGAGCGCGATCCGGCCACGATCCGGTTCGACGTGGTCACCCACTCCATGGGCGCCCTGCTGTTCCGCTATTTCCTGCGCTACGGCGACCAGCCCCTGGCCGAGGACGGCCCGGCGCCCCGACTGGACTGGTCCGGGGCGGGCTATGTCGGCCGGGCCGTCCTTGTCGCGCCGCCGAATGCGGGCAGCGCCCTGAGTCTCAAATATCTGGTCGAGGGCCAGGACCTCGGACGGCCCGTGATGCCGTTCTACGCTCCCGCCATTCTCGGCAGCTTTCCGTCCGCCTATCAACTCCTGCCGCACGGGCCCAGACCCGCCCTGTTCACCAGCGGGGACCGGCGGCGCCCGATCACGGACCTGTTCGATCCGGAACTCTGGCGCAGCCGACGCTGGGGTCTGTCGGACCCCGGCCAGGCCGCGGTGATCGCCGCCATGCTCCCCGAGGAACCGAATGCGTCGGTTCGGGCCGGGTTCGCCGTGCAGCGGCAGGCGGCCTTGCTGAACCGGGCCCGGCGTTTTCATGCGGCGCTGGATGTCGTCGCGGCGCCCCCGCCGGAGCTTGAGGCCTTCCTGGTGGTCGGCGACTCTCTCGACACCGACGCCGCCTACGCCGTCGATTCCGGCGGTCGACTGACGCGGATAGACACGGCGCCCGGAGACGGGACCGTGACCCGCGCCAGCGCCCTGTTCGACACCCGGACCGAGGATACCTGGGAGCCGGAGGTTCGCTCTCCCCTGAGGTTCCGGTCCACCCTGCTGCTCTCGGGCGAGCACATCCGCCTGACGCGATCGTCGGTGTTCAAGGACAACGTCCTCTACTGGCTCCTTGAGGAACCGCGCGGATCGCCGGCCGGAACGACCATCCTTTAGCCGACGCGCACGCGCCGCCACGCCCGATAGCCTCCCGCAGCCGGACCGGAACACCCACCATGAGCGACATCACTCCGGTTTCGACGGCCACCCCCATTGCGCGCGGGGGGTGGCTCGACGGCCTGAGGATCGCGGTCGCCCTGATGATCGTGCTGTACCATTTCCACAGCGCGGCGCCGATCCCGCTGGACCAGTTTCATCCGGTGTTCGGCCGCGGCTATCTGCTGACCAACTTCTTCATCATCGACTCCGGCTATGTGCTCGGCCGCATCTACTATCGACGCCTGATCGACGGCCGCACCTCGGCCGGCCTCTACATCCGGCAACGCTTCCTGAGGGTGGTTCCCGCTCATCTGGTGGTGATGATCGCCTTCGCGGGACTGGTTCTGGGAACCGCGGCGATCGGCATGACGCCCAGCAATCCCTACTGGTTTGACTGGGCCGCCTATCCGGCCCAGTTCTTCCTCGTCCAGGCCTACGGTGTGCCCGGCGGGCATGGATGGAACGCGCCCACCTGGACCCTGTCGGCGCTGCTAGGCTGCTATCTCCTCTTGCCCTGCCTGCTTCGCCTCGCGCATCGGCTGCCGCCCTGGGCGCTGCTGGTCGGCGCGGCCATCCTGGCCCTCGCCGCGAACGCCGCAACCCACGCCTTCCTCGGCTATCCGGTCTACCGCATGCCCCTGGGCTACGGCATTCTTCGCGCCCTGCCCCTCTTCATCCTCGGCGTCGCGATGGCGGCCTTCGCCGCCCGCATACCGGTGCGCCCGCGTTTCGGCGCGGCCCTTGGCATTGTCAGCCTCACGGGGCTCGTCGGGCTGCAGGCCGTCGGCGATCTCGCCATCCCGTCCCTCGCCCTGATCTGCGCCATCATCTTCGCCGCCGGCGCCATACCGGTCGTGAGGCCGGTGAAGCTCGTCGAGGCATTGGCCCTGGCCTCGTTCTCGATCTTCCTGACCAACGAGTTGGTTCGCATCATCTGGTTCGCCGTCTTCGACGCCGCAGGTCAGGCGCAATGGAGCGACACGGAACGCTGGATCGTATGGTGTCTCGGGCTTGGCGCGGCCGTCGTGGGCGCGATCGTGTTCCGGCAGGCGTTCGACCGCCCGTCGCAGGCCTGGTTCACCGCGCGCCTCTCGACCGGCGCGCCGGGGCGCAGCCTGCCAAAGGACCCGCCGCCGGCGCTCTGAATCGCGATCTGCGATCAGACCAGACTGTCGGATCGAACGGCTCTTCGATCAGCGGTCGCTTCCAGGATCGCCGTCAGCTGCGGCAGCTCGAGCGGCTTGGCCAGGTGGCCGTCCATGCCGGCGGCCCTGTAGGCCTCGATCTGGTGGACGAAGGCGTTGGCGGTCAGCGCATAGATGGGAACCGGCGCGAGGCCCTTGGCAGCCTCAGCCTCCCGGATCGCCCGGGTGGCCTCAAGGCCGTCCATGAGCGGCATCTGGATGTCCATCAGGATCAGGTCGTATTCGCCGCGGGTCCAGGCGGCGACAACCTCATGACCGTTTGCCGTCATGTGAACGTCCACGCCGAGCGCCGCCAGGATAGCGGTCAGCACCCGCTGGTTGGTGGAGTTGTCCTCGGCCGCAAGGACCTTGAGCGGAGGGGCGCCCCGCAGAGAAGCCGGCCCGGATGCCGGCGCGTCATGCTCCGGAGGAGGCCCGTCCGCATCGGCCACGCACCGCGGCAAGGCCAGCCAGGCGTGAAAGGTGGATCCGATCCCGGGTTCGCTGTCCACCCAGACCCGTCCGCTCATCATCGCTGCGAGCTCGCGACAGATCGCGAGGCCCAGACCGGTTCCGTCAAAGGCCCGGGTGGTCGAGGCGTCCACCTGCGAAAAACTCTCGAACAGCAGGTCGCGCTTGTCGGCGTCGATGCCGATGCCTGTGTCCGACACCCTGAGGTGGACGCCTTCGATGCCCTCGACCTGATCGCCTTCCACGGTAACCCGGATCTCGCCCGCGGCCGTGAATTTGAGAGCGTTGGCCACATAGTTGGTGAGTATCTGGCGCACCCTTTGCGGATCGCCCCGACGGGGTCCCGACGCCGAAGGGGCGACCTCGACCTGGAAGCCGAGACCCTTGCGTTCGGCGATCTCACGCAAGGCGCCGAGAGACCGGACGCAGAGCGCCTCACAATCGAAGGACTGAAACTCCAGCTCCAGCTTGCCGGCCTCGATCTTCGAGATGTCCAGGATGTTGTTGATCACATGCAGCAGGTCGCGTCCGGACGCCTGGATCGTATCCAGTCGCGCGCGCTGGTCCGGCTCGAGTCGCCCCTGCTCCATCAGATAGGCCATGCCCAGGACGCCGTTGAGCGGCGTCCGTAGCTCATGCGTCATGTGGGCCAGAAACTGCCGCTGCGCGGCGTTCGCCGCCTCGGCCCTGAGGCGGGCCGCCTCCTGCTCCAATGCCTCCCGCTCCGAGGCCAGCAGCCGGACGGCGTTGTCCTTGAACACCTGGACCGCTCTCGACATGGCGCCGATCTCATCGCCGCGCGACTGGCCCTCGACGACGACCGCGTTGTCACCGGCCGCCAGGGACTGCATGGCGTCGCGAAGCCGGCCAAGCGGACCGGTAATGGCCACCGCGGTCATTCGCAACGCCCCGCCGACCGCCAGGGTGACGCCCGCCAGACTGGCGAGCAGAAGCATGAACCGGGTCGTGGACGCGACCCGCGCCAGGTCCATGGATTCGGCACGATGTTGGCTCACCCCGGTATCGATCAGCCCCCGGGTCAGGTCTCCGAAAGCGATCAGACCGGGGTCTGCATCGGTCAGGGCGGCGCTGGCCTCGTCCAGCCGGCTGAACAGGGCGAGTTCAACCGCCGCATCGAGATTGATCCGGTTCCGCGTCAGCCGCTCCTCGAGATCGGCGATGGCGGTCCGGTGCTCGGGAAACTCCATGCGAGCCCGCCGAAGATGGGCCCGGCCATCGGCATAGGACGCCGTCACCTTCCGCGCCCAGGCCCGCCCCGGCTCCGAGGCGCCGGGATAGACGATCACCATCGCGGTCGCATAGGCCATCTCGTAGTTGGCTCGCTCCGCGCTCGCCAGCGCGACCAGGGCCGGACCCTTGTGGTCGGTCAGAACCGCGTACTGGGCGCTGGTGCGTGTCAGGACCAGGCCGGCGTAGCCGGCCAGACCGATGCAGATCAGCCCGAGTCCGATCACGACCGCCGCGATCTTCCTCGATATCTTGATGTCGTCGATCACAGCATCTCCCAACCTCGACGATGCTTCGATCGTCGCATGCGCACAGCGCAGACAGCCCGCAAGGAACGGGCAGGCGGGAATTCGTGGAGCCATCGTCAAGGTTACAGCAAAGCTTGGCTTCGCAAGCGATTAGATGACGAGGCGCGGTCGACGCCCCGGACCTACGGACTCGTCGTCTGCAGGTGCATCCGCGCGGTGGCTGCCCCGTGGGTGCTTACCAGATAGGGGACCGCATAGGTCAGAAGCGCTTTCAGGACGTTCACGGAGCCCTGACCAAACAGGACGTCGCCCTGGTTTATCAGCGTGAGCACGGTGCCCACGATGAGTGACACGCGGATGGCCGTATGAACCACGGCCCGGGACCTGGCGTGGTCGAGAAACGTCTGTGCGGAAACCGGCATGATCACCAGCGCAGCAGGAAGCGTCCCGCCGCCGCGCCGATCAGGCCCGCCGTCAGGATGCCCATCGTGTACCAGCTGGCCATGAAGGAGGCCGTGCCCTCCTGGCAGTACAGGCCATAGGCGCTGGCCGCCACGCCGCCCGCGACCAGGCCCGCCGCGAAGCCGGCCAGGGTCGGCCGGGCGGGCGCCAGTCGGCGCGCCGCGAAGAAGATGAAGGGTCCGGCCGCCAGGCTAATCGCCCCGACCCTGAGTGTGCAGGACCGCCAGGACTCTCCCAGCCAGGCCTCCAGGTGCGCCACCCCTGACAGGGACGACTGCTCCATACCGACCGCAGCCAGGATCATGATGAAGGTCGCCGCCAGCCCGAGCAGCGGCAGCCGGACTGGGGCGCCGGGCTGACCCAGACGCAGCAGGAGAAGGGCTCCGAAGCCGGCGACGGAGAGCGTGTAGGCCTGGCGCATCAGGAAGGCGGGCTCGTCGAAGACAGCCCCCAGGTCCGGTCGCAGGCCGAGCGTCAGCCACACGACCGCTGCTGCGGCCAGGAGTCCGAGGCCTGCGCAGCAGGCGACGCGCCGGCCCGAGCGTCCGGCGGGAATGCGCCGGACATCGCCGGCGAGGCTCTCGATCAGGTTATCAGTATTCACGGTCGGATACTCGTTTCATCAGGGCCTTCATGGCGCGATGCAGACTGACCTTGGCCGCGCCCTCGGTCATGCCGGCGCGTTCGCCAGCTTCGGCCAGACTGTATCCCGACAAGCGGACATCCTCGATCAGGGCGCGTTGTTTCGGCGCGGCCGTGTCGAGCAACTTCTCGAGATCCCGCCGGACCGCGCCGTCCTCTACGCCGTCATGGAGAAGCACGAGATCGTCGACCAGCGGCACCAACTTGGCCCGGCCCGACTTCCGCAGATGATCGATCAGCTTGTAGCGGGCGATGGTGAAGCACCATGAGGTCACGGGGTCCGCGCGCCGCCAGGTCTCCCGCTTGGAATGGATGGCCAGAAGGGCGTCTTGCACAAGATCCTCGACGTCGGCGTCGCCATAGAATTGACGGCGATTGAAATAGGCATGCAGGGCCGGGCGCAGGAGTTTGAGAAACTCGCGCCAGGCTGAGGCCTCGCCATCGAGCCCCGCGATCATGAGCGGCTTCAGCCGTGCTTCCAGCGTCTTCACACGCCCCCCTATTCGGACACGAGCCCGTTTCGTTACAGGGCGGCCCCTCGCCTCGGGGAGCGCCGCTGTAACCAAGCCGGGCGCCGAGCGAATAGGGCGGACCCAGCGGCTCAGCTGTCACGATCTAGACCCGGAACTTCCATGTTGTCACTCGCCGTCCTCGCCCTGATCCAGTCCCAGGAGTCCGGGGATCCCACCGCCCAGCTTTCCGAAATCGTCGTGACCGGCTCGCGACTGCCCTCGCGAACCGCGACGGAATCTCCCGCGCCCATCGACGTGCTGAGCCGCGAGGACCTCGTCTCGACCGGCGCGGTCGGCGACGAACTCGGCCAGGCCATCAGCGTGCTGGCCCCCTCGTTCAACTTCCCCCGGCAATCGAACTCGGGGACCTCGGACCATATTCGGGCGGGCCAGTTGCGCGGTCTCAGCCCGGACCAGACCCTGGTGCTCGTCAACGGTCGCCGCCGTCACCCCTCGGCCATTGTGAACACCGAGACCAAGATCGGCCGCGGCACGGCGGCCGTCGACCTCAACACCATCCCCCTGGGCGCCGTGGCCCGGGTCGAGGTGCTGCGCGACGGCGCAGGGGCGGTCTACGGCTCTGACGCCATCGCCGGCGTCATCAATGTCATCCTCGACGAGCGTCCCAGCGGCTTCGAGGTCTCGACGAGCTACGGCTTCCATCGCACAGACGTCGATCCCATCGACCAGACCCTGACCGATGGCGAGACCTTCACCCTCTCGGCCTCGGGCGGCACGTCGCTCGGCGACGGCGGCTTCCTCCGGGGCGGCCTCGACTACCGCGACCGCAACGCGACCAACCGCGCCGGCTTCGACCAGATCCCGTTCTTCATCGCCCCCACCCCGGCCAACCTCGCCCTGGCGGGCCGGCGCAACTACGCCGAAGGCGATCCGGCGGTCGAGGCCGTCAATCTCTGGATCAACGCCGCGATCCCGCTCGCCGGCGGCGAGCTCTATGGCTTCGGCACGGTCGGTCAGAGCGACAGCGAGGGCGCGACCTTTTTCCGCTACCCCGATGGCTCCGACAATCTGACCGTCGTCTATCCGAATGGCTTTCTGCCCATCACGACGGGCGAGGATGACGACCTCGGCCTGACCGCGGGCTGGCGGGCGCCGGTCGGTCCCTGGGCGGCGGACCTCAGCCTGACCTACGGCCGCAACGAGTTCACCTATGGCGTTCGCAACAGCCTGAACGCCTCTCTGGGCGCATCGTCGCCGCGGGAATTCCGGTCCGGGACCTATGTCTTTGACCAGACCAGCGCGAACCTGGACCTCACGCGCGCGATCCGCCTTGGCGGCGTGGACGCCGAGCTCGCGACGGGTCTCGAATACCGCAACGAAAACTACCAGACCCGCGCCGGCGAGGCGGCCTCCTACGCCGCCGGGGGCCTTCCTCTGGCGATCGGCGCCCAGGGCGCGCCGGGCCTCAGCCCCGAGGACGAGCGATCCGGCTCGCGCGACGTCGGTGGAATCTACCTCGAGATCGGCCTGCGGCCGACCGACCGCCTGCTGGTCGAGGCCGCTGTCCGGGCCGAGACCTACAGCGATTTCGGCGAGACCCTGACCGGCAAGCTGGCCGGCTCTTTCGCCGTCACGCCCGACATTCACCTCCGCGGCGCGGTGTCCAACAGCGTACGCGCGCCCTTTCTCGGACAAGTCGCCTTCACCGATCGGACGGTCAATTTCGGAGCGGGCGGCACGCTCGCCAGCACCCGGACCCTGCCCGTCTCCGACCCGATCGCCCGCGCGCTCGGCGCGGAAGAACTGCGCGAGGAGCGCGCCTTCAACCTGTCGGCCGGACTGACCGCTGAGCCCCTGCCCGGCTTGACGCTGTCCCTCGACGCCTTCCGCATCGAGGTCGACGACCGCATCACCCTGTCCGACCGCTTCTTCGGACCGGCGCTCGAGGCCTTCGTCCAGGCCCAGCCGGGCGGCGCCGGCCTGCAGTCCGTGCGCTTCTTCACCAATGCGGTGGACACCGAGACGGACGGCTTCGACGCCGTGGCCCAGTGGCGCATCCCGCTCGCCACCGGAGAGCTGACCCTCGGCGCCGCCTACAGCTATGCCCGGACCGACATCGTCGGCTTCACGGACACACCGGCGGCCCTGACGGCCCTGGATCCAACCTTCCGGCTGATCGGGGTCGAGGAGATCAACACGCTCGAGGAAGCCGCGCCAAAATGGAAAGCGCTCGTCTCGGCGGAATGGAGCACGGAGCGCTATCGCCTGCTCGGCCGTCTCAACGGCTATGGCTCGACGGTGCGGGTGTTCAACTTCGGCGGCGGGTTCGAGCCGCGCCAGGAGTATGGCGCCGAAACCAGCCTCGACCTCGAAGGCTCGGTAGACCTGACCTCGGCGCTGACGCTGACCGCCGGGGTCTCGAACGCCCTCGACAACTACCCCGACCGGTCGAGCGCCGATATCAACTACTTCGGTAACCTGCCCTACGACATCCTGTCTCCGGTGGGCATCAACGGCCGGTATCTCTACACCCGCCTCACGGCGAGGTTCTGATGCGCGGATTTTCACGACGCGGCGTCCTGGTTGGCGGCGCGGTCACCGTCCTTGCGCCCCCGGCCCTCGCCCAGAGCGTGTCCGGATTCGCCGCCAATCGTGCGGGCAACGGGACGGCGGATCACAGTCCCTTCGACGCCCTGCTCTCGCGCCGCGCCCGCAACTCCCGGGACGGGGTGGTACGTGTAGACTATGCGGGCTGGAGGGCTTCGGCCTCAGACCGCGCGGCTTTGAAGGCCTATATCGCCGCCCTGTCGCGGATCAGCCCGCACGCCCTGACCCGGCCCGAGCAGTTCGCCTTCTGGGCTAATCTCTACAATGCGGTGACCATCGACGTTGTCCTCGACGCCTGGCCGGTCCGCTCGATCCGCGACATCCGTTCGGGCCTGATTGCGGGACCGTGGAAGCGCAAGTCGGCGACGGTCGCCGGCGTGGACCTGTCTCTCGACGACATCGAACACAACATCCTGCGCAAGGGCTGGACCGAGCCGCGCGTGCACTATGCGGTCAACTGCGCCTCCTACAGCTGCCCGAACCTGCCGCTGCGCGCCTTCCGCGGCGCCACCCTCGGTCCGGCGCTCGACGCCGCCGCGCGCGCCTATGTAAACCACTCCCGTGCCGTGCGCTTTGACGGGGACGCCCTTGTCGTCTCATCGATCTATGAGTGGTACGCGGACGATTTCGGGGGATCGGACGCCCGCGTCATCGCCCACCTGGCGCAGTACGCCGCCGCGCCGCTCAGGGCCCGACTCCAGGCCGCGACGCGGATTGACCGCAGCGTCTACGACTGGTCGCTCAACGCTACCCCGGCGAGCTAGCCTCATGACCTTCCTCAAAAGGTACGGGCTCCTCGTCCTGCTGGTCATCGCCGTGATCGCCGTCTTCGCCAGCGGCGCCCCCCGATACCTGAGCCTCGACGCGCTCCGGACCCATGAAGCGACCCTTCGGGGCTATATTGACGCCAATCTGGCCCTGGCTCTGCTCGCCTTCATGCTCGTCTATGCCGTCGCGACGGCGGTCAGTTTTCCCGGCGCCGTCATCCTGACCCTGGCGGGCGGATATCTGTTCGGGACATGGGTCGGCGGTACGGCGACGGTGATCGGAGCGACCCTCGGGTCCATCGCCGTCTTCTATGTCGTGCAGACCTCGCTGGGCCATGCCCTCCGGGCGAAGGCCGAGGCGAAGGGCGGAACCCTCAAGAAGGTCATCGACGGCGTTCGGGATGGGGCCTTCGGCTATATCCTGACCCTGCGGCTGATCCCGGTAGCCCCCTTCTGGCTGGTCAATGTGGCCGCCGCCCTGGCGAACGCTCCGCTCAGGGCCTACGCCCTTGCGACCCTGTTCGGGATCATGCCGGCGACCTTCATCTACAGCGGGATCGGGGCCGGCCTCGACGCACTGATCGCAAGCGGAGAGACGCCCGATCTCGGCGTCATCTTTGACCCGAACGTGCTCCTGCCGCTGGTCGCCCTCGGCATGCTTTCTTTGGCGACCACCGTCTTCCAACGGCTTCGCGCCAAGTCCGGTAAAGCGTCTTGACCAGGAAAATCACCAAGGCCGACCTCGTCGTCATCGGGGCCGGCTCCGGCGGCCTGTCCGTCGCCGCGGGCGCGGCCCAGCTCGGCCTGAAGGTCGTCCTCTTCGAGAAGGGCGAGATGGGCGGCGACTGCCTCAACTATGGCTGCGTGCCGTCCAAGGCCCTGATCGCGGCGGCCGCCGCCGCCCATGAGGCGCGGCACGCCGAACGACTGGGAGTCACGGCCGGCCCCGTGTCCGTCGACTTCACCCGGGTCATGGATCACGTGCGCGGGGCCATCGCCGCCATCGCGCCCAACGACAGCCAGGCCCGCTTCGAAGGGTTCGGCGTGCGGGTCGTGCGCGAGCCCGCCCGGTTCGAGGACGCCCGCACCGTCACAGGCGACAGCATCCGAGTGCGCGCGCGCAAGATCGTCGTCGCCACAGGATCGCGCGCCGTCGTCCCACCGATAGAAGGCCTGGCGGACATCGCCTATCTGACCAATGAATCGATCTTCGACCTGACGGATCGCCCCGACCGCCTGATCGTTCTCGGCGGCGGGCCGATCGGGGTGGAACTCGGCCAGGCCTTCCGCCGTCTCGGCTCCGAGGTCGTCCTGGTCGAGGCCGGAGCGCTCCTTGGCCGGGAGGATACCGACGCCTCCGAGGTCGTCGTTCGCCAGCTTCGCGAGGACGGCGTCGAGGTCATGGCGGGATACAAGGCGGTCCGGATCGAGGCCGGGCCGACCGTGGTGCTCCAGAAGGACGGCGAGGAAATCCGGATCACGGGCTCCCATCTGCTCGTCGCGGTCGGGCGCCGCCCCTCCCTCGACGGGCTGGACCTTCAACTGGCCGGCGTCGAAACCGACCGCAACGGCATCGTCACGGACCGGTCGTTGCGCAGCAGCAACCCGCGCGTCTTCGCTGTCGGCGACGCCGCCGGACGTGGCCAGTTCACCCATCTCGCCGGCGCCCATGCCGCCCTGCTCGTACGCCGCGCGGTGTTTGGCCTGCCCGTCAACGCCGATGATCTGCAGGTTCCGCGCGTCACCTACGCCGACCCGGAACTGGCCTCGATCGGCCTGGGCGAGGCCGCGGCGCGCGAGCGGCACGGCGATGACGTCCGGGTCGAGGTCTTTCCATTCTCGGAGAACGACCGGGCCGTGGCGGAGACGGACACCCGCGGCTTCGGCAAGCTGATCACAACCCGCAAGGGCAAGGTGCTGGGCGTGACCCTGGTCGGCCGCCATGCCGGAGACCACATCCACCTCTGGGCTCTGGTGATGTCGGCGGGGCTCAAGCTCAGCCAGCTCACCGGCATGATCGCCCCCTACCCCACCCGCGGCGAGATCAGCAAACGGCTGGCGGGCCAGTGGTATACGCCGGCCCTGTTCGCGGCGCGCACCCGCGCGCTTGTCTCGATCCTCAAACGCTTCGCCTGAGCCGCGCCATGATCAATCGCATCCTGACCACCCTTGGACTTCTCGTGCTGCTGGTGTTGCTGCCGGTACTCGAGATCCGGGACACCCATGTCTTTAACCCGGACTGGCCGCCGCACGCGCGGCTGCACGAGGTCTGGCAGTTGACGACCAACGCTGGCGTCTCCCTCGTCGGCCTGTGGCTCGTCTGGAGGCGCGGGGCGGTGCAACTGGCCAGCGTGCTGGGTCTCTGCATGATCGGCGGCGCCCTGGTCGCCCACGGTCTGGCCCCGGCCTATGGCGGCGCCCTGACCTATCCCGGCGGTCCCGGCGGGATCATCCTCGGCGTGCCCGCGGCGGTCATTGTTCCGCTGGCGGCCTGCCTGACCTTCATCGCCGCCATCCTGATGGACCGGCGCGCGCCCCGGTCCGCCGGCTGAGACCGGACGGCGGGCGTCGCCCGCCTAGGGCTTGGGCAACCACGCTTCCAGCGGCGCATAGCCGTCCCGCGCCAGACCCTCGCCGCGCGCGGCCAGATCGCTGTCGTCCAGCACCAGACCGTGGCCCTCGACATAGCGGTTCATGAAGTTGAACAGCGCGGCCGTGGTGATGGCGTCGTGCAGAGCGCGCTCGTCCCAGCCCGCGGCGAACACCGCCTCGGCGTCGGCCCTGACCATGCGCGAAGGCGTCAGGGTCAGTTTGCGCAGGAAGCGGAGCAGCGGCTGAAAGCGGGGTTCGGCGGCGGCGCAGGTCTCATCCTCCACGAGCCGCGTCAGCAGGCCCTCGTCGATCCCGAAGGCCCGGGCGGTCGCGGCATGGACGCCGTGGCAATAGGTGCAGGCGTTGAGGCCCGAGACGAAGGCGGCGATCAGTTCCCGCTCGCCCGCGCTCAGGGGCGAGTGGCCCCGCAGCACGGCGGTATGGAAGGCGATCAGCAGCCGTGACGCCTCGGGATTGAGCG
>CAZFQC010000001.1:0-104764 GCA_964520795.1 uncultured Brevundimonas sp. | reverse complement strand
CCGAGACAGACATTCCATCGGTGATGAGGTTCTTCATGGCTGTTCATTCATCAGATGTGCGGGATCATGTCTGAGTACGCTGGCCAAGCTGCTATGGTGACCGAGGGCAGATCCTGTCCTGTTCTCGTCGAACTTCAATTTTCGTCTTCTTCCGGTCTGGTACGCGCAGGGTGCTGTCAGGCGAACACCAAAGGCCGCTATCAGCCCAAAGGCTCTTGCGCTGCCTTCGATGCCTCATCCGAAATCACGCCACCGAAGCTAGCGCGCGCTTGGTTGCAGGCCGGGCTTCGATACGTTCTACCCAGGCGTTTAGCGCAGGAAATTCGTCCAAAACAAAGCCCGCATAGTCCGCGCGCCGGACCCAGGAGAAGTGCGCGATGTCGGCGACCGAATAGCTCTCTCCATTGAGCCACTCAAAATACGATAGCCTCTCATTCAAGAGTTGCAGATGTCGGGCCGCCTCATCCTTGAACCGTTTGAGTGCATGAGGATCGGGGGCTTCCAGGGACAGAAAGTGACTGGTGTTTCCCATTGCTGGGCCGAGGCCGGCAACCTGCAGGAAAAGCCAGCTCAAGGTTTGTGCACGGGCGCTGTCGGATTTCCCGGCTAGGTCGCCAAAGGACTGGGCCAAATAGATCAGGATCGCACCGGATTCGAACAGGGTGACTACGTGCCCCGCTGCATTGTGATGCCGGATCGCCGGAATTTTCGCGTTGGGGTTTATCTTCAGGAAGTCCGGCGAACGAAGACGATCTGACCCCAACGCAACCCGCTGAAGCTCATAAGGTATGCCGAGTTCCTCAAGGGCGATGGGTATCTTGATTCCGTTCGGGGTATTGGCAGTGAAAAGCTCGATCATAGGCTCAACCTTTCGTATGGATCTCACAAGATGCGAAGGAGGGTTTCGGGCGCGGTTTCGGGGTGCTCAGAAGCCCGTAACAGCTCGCCAAGAGTGTCCGGATGCATGCACTCGCGGGCGTAGGAGGAATCCCGACTGGCGTTTCCGAGGCGGAGGCCTGTCCAGCCTGACCCCGCAAAGAGGCAAGACCACCGGTTCAATGGGCGGGTGAAGCGAGGATTTGTTTCGCCTCCTCGGCCACCGCAGCAAGTTCCTCTTCAGTTACCCCAAAGTTCAGGGCGCGCCGTCGGGCCTGGTCCATCGACTCCGGCGAGCCGGCCTTCACAGCGCATGCAAAGGAAAGGATCGTCGCTGTCTGAGCCTCAAAACTGCGCCCTTCGAAGGCGGCGTCGATTTCTGCCCACGTGAGCCCCGATGCACGCCCCTCCCATTCGAGGCCGACCAGCGTCTTGAGACATCCACAATCACTCAGCAGCGCTAATTTTAGTTGTGCGCGAACGCGCGCCCGGAACCCCTCAGACATGGGCTGACAGGCACTGCCGGCCCAGGGCCCGGCGTGATGCGCCCTGTCCCGTGACCAATGACTTAGAGGTCTGGACCTGATCAGCGCTGCTGCGGAAGCGGCGCGCCGTGTCTCCGCAATTGTCGCCGATGGTTTGGTTGTCGGTCATCTTGCTTCTGGAATTCTGTGAAGGCGAGCCAGTGACCTCGACGGTCGGCTCTGAACTGTGGGATCAGGTAAGATGCAGCGCGCCTATCAAGGCGAGGGCGGCCAACACGACACTGCTGAGGACGAGGGCGACGGCGAGCCCTGTGGATTCATCGCGACTGGATTTCGGAGGCTGGCGAGGATCAGGAAGCGTCCCCCAATACTCTCTGGCCAGCGGAGTCCCGTCTCTGTGTTCGGTGTACTCGCGCATCACCGGACGTCCGCACCTGGATTGCCAGACACCTTCGACGCTGCGAGCTTCATCGGTGCGGTAGCGACTGAGCCGCAAATGGACCCAGCGTTGATCGTCAACCAACCGCCGAGAAGTCGTGCGGATTGTGTGGTCCGGCAGTTGGAAGCACCGCCCCTAGCGAAACTGCCAGGCGTGGGGGAGTGCCGTGGAGCCCCTCCATCGATCGATTGTGAACCGATGTCATTGTCGGAAAGCCTGACGCCAACCCTGCCTGTAACCAGGCCGAAGGGAGGAACTTTCAGGGGCTCGGCTTTCGCCGCAGCTATCGCAGCCCCGAGTCCTGCAACGAGGGCGATACATATTGGGGTCGTCCTCATGCGCGGTCTCCATCTGGTGCCGGGCTCGGCGTGCAGCTGGAAATAGGCCCAAGGGACAGGCGAGATAATCCGGTAAATCCGGAATGGATTATTCCGGTGCGTGGAATTAGCTCAGTTGATCAATCTGTTCGCACGCAGGCGGTCTACGGCCAGATCGACAAAGGCACGAACCTTGGCGGATGCCCTGCGGCCTTCAGGGTGCACGACGTGGACGGGCAGCGGATCTTCTTCGAACTCGGACAATATCGTCTGCAATTCACCGTCGATCAGGGACTGGCCTACCTGGTAAGAAAGTGGCCGAGACAGCCCCCACCCTTGCTTGGTTGCCTTGATCACTGAGGCATAGGTGCTGAGCGATAGACGGGGAGCGATCCGCACCGTCGATTTTGCCGCAACGCCAAAGCGCCAGTCGAGCGAAGCCCATGATGACGTGCTGACGATTATTTGGTGGGCCTCAAGCTCAGTCGGGGTCTTTGGAATGCCGTTACGTTCGAAATATTCAGGCGCGCCGCACACAACCCTCCGGACGGCCCCGACACGGATGGCAGTAAAGCTGGAGTCAGGCAGCTCACCAATCCGGATACCAACGTCGATACCTTCATCGACCATATTCGTGATCCGGTCCACGAAAAGGGCTCGGACATTGACCTCAGGATTCTGGTCGAGATAATCGGTCAGTATTGGGGTAACAAAATCCTGACCGAACAAAACAGACGCTGTTACGGTCAGGGTGCCCGTCGGTGTTGCATAAGCTCCGCCCGCTGCAGCCTCTGCTTCTGATACGTCGCTCAGAATGCGCCGACAATCATCAAAATAGCGCGCGCCCGCTTCGGTGAGCTTCACAGACCGCGTTGTACGCGTGAGCAGACGTGCGCCGATCTGATCCTCGAGCGATGCAACGGCGCGTGTCACCGCCGGCGGGCTCATGTTTAACTGACGTGCCGCCTCCGCAAAGCCGTTCGCTTCGGCGACTTTGACGAATACTCGCATGGCATTCAGCCTCGCCATCGTTGATGTCTCCAAGGCAAATTTTGCCACTCTTATACATATAATTCTGTTTTCCGGAATGGTGATTTCCGCCCTTCCGTACTTCTGGCCGTGACCCGATCAGGCCCATCTAGGGCAAGGCCGGATACGACGTTCGGCGGCTTTTCTCCGAAGGACTCGAGCATGAAACTCTACTTCCATCCGATTTCCGGTCACTCCCACCGGGCGCGGCTGTTCCTTTCCCTGATCCGTGCCGATGTGGAAATCGTAACCGTCGACTTGACCAAGGCGGAGCACAAGACGCCGGACTACCTGGCCAAGGACCGCTTCGGTCAAGTGCCTATTCTGGAAGACCAGGGCGTATACATCGCGGACTCCAACGCGATCATGGTCTATGCCGCCAAGAAGTTCGGCCGTACCGAATGGTTGCCTGAAGATGCGCTGGGCGCCGCCAGGGTGCAGCGCTGGCTGTCAGTCGCTGCGGGCCACATCGCCTTTGGTCCTGGCGCAGCTCGCCTGATCACTATCTTCAAGGCCGGGTTCAACCCGGAAGAGGTGATCAACCGCTCGCACGCAATTCTGAAGCTGATTGAGGCAGAGCTTGAAGGCCGTGAATGGATCGCCGCTGACCGGGCCACCATCGCCGACATCGCGCTCTACAGCTACATCAAGACTGCGCCCGAAGGTAACGTCGACCTGTCTGACTATGCGAACGTCAACCAGTGGCTGGCCCGTATCGAAGCGCTTCCCGGCTTTGTCGAGTTCGGCAGGACCCCGGTCGGCTTGAACGCCTGACCTGCAAGCCCCGGGACTGTCGGACGACAGTCCTGGGAGCAATCCTCCGGAGGGGTCGATGATGCAACAAACCGACGAACCGCAATCCCCTTTCCATGAGGGCGAAGTGGCCATGCAGAGAACGGTCGGCGTCGCCGAGCGCATGGACAGGTTCGGCCGGAAAGTCGTGCGCGACTACATGACCGAACAACATCGTACCTTCTACAAACAGCTGCCATTCATCGTGCTTGGGTCGGTGGATGCGGCGGGTGATGCATGGGTTACCCTTCTCAGCGGCCGTCCGGGGTTCATGCAAAGCCCGGATCCGCGTCTGCTGGCGTTTGCGGTTCGCCCTGACCCGCAGGATCCGACTACCGTTTCACTTGGGGATGGTGCCGCCGTCGGGCTGCTGGGGATTGAACTGAGCACGCGTCGGCGCAACCGGATGAATGGCAGATTGAGCCGCACCGGCCATGATGGATTCCACGTCGAGGTCGAGCATTCCTTTGGAAATTGTCCGCAGTACATCCAGTTGCGGGATTTCGAGTTTGTCCGGGGACCTGATGACGTCAGCGACCTTCCCAGAGCGGTCGAGGTCGACGTGGGCGATGCGCGCGTTCGCGAATTGATCCTGGGCGCGGACACATTCTTCGTGTCCTCTTATCTCGACGACGCCAAGGGTCGCCATGTTGATGCCTCGCACCGCGGCGGAAAGCCGGGCTTCGTTAGGATTAACGCCGACGGATCACTCACCATTCCTGATTTTGCCGGAAACCTGCACTTCAACACATTCGGCAATTTTCTGCTCAACCCCAAGGCCGGACTTGTCTTCCCGGACTTCGAAACCGGGGACATGCTGCATCTCACCGGCGACGCTGAAGTGGTGCTGGAATCCGACGAGATCGCCGCATTTCAGGGGGCCGAGCGCCTGTGGGTCTTCCGGCCGCGCAAGGCGGTCCTTCGCGCCGCGGCCCTGCCGATGCGGTTCAGCTTTCGGCCCGATGGATGGTCGCCCAACAGCCTGATGACGGGCGATTGGGTCCAGACGCAGGCGCGGCTCGAAGCAGAGAAGTTGCGCAGGAGTTGGCGCCCGTTCCGGATCGCCAGGATCGTCGACGAAAGCAGCGTCATCCGGTCGTTTCATCTCGAACCTTCGGATGGACACGGCATCGCCGCTCACGAGCCGGGCCAACATTTGCCGATCCGCGTCTATCCGACGGCTGACCAGACCCCCGTACAGCGGACCTATACAATATCGACCGCGCCGTCTGACGGCTTCTATCGGATCAGCGTCAAACGGCAGGGGTTGGTGTCCAATCACCTGCACGATGATCTGACAGTAGGCGATACGATCCAGGCGCGGGCACCGGCCGGCGGCTTCACAATCGACCCGCTTGAGCCGCGTCCGGCAGTGTTGCTGGCTGCGGGCGTGGGCATCACCCCCATGCTCGCCATGCTACGCGCGATCGTCTTCGAAGGCCTGCGCAAGCGACGGGTGCGCCCGACCTATATGTTTGTTGCAGCACGCACGCTGGCCGAGCGCGCCTTCGACGCCGAGATTGCCGAACTTGCTCGTAAGGGCGGCCAGGCCATTCGGATCATCCGAATTCTTGATGACCCGGACGGGGCTTTGCAAGGCACGGATTTCGAGGCTGTCGGCCGTATTGGCCTGGATCTCTTTCGTTCGGTTTTGCCCTTCGACGCCTATGACTTCTACATGTGCGGGCCGCCGCCTTTCATGCAGGGGATCTACGATCAACTGCGCGATGTTGGAACGCCGGACGAGCGTATCCATGCTGAAGCCTTCGGACCAGCATCGCTGAAGCGGCGCCTTTCCGAGCCCGCCAAGGCCCTGCTGCCAGCGGCGACGCGGCCGGTTCCCATCGCCTTCATGAAATCCGGCAAGGAAGCCCGGTGGGAGCCGGGTTCGGGCTCGTTGCTCGAACTGGCCGAAGCCCGCGGCCTGAATCCTGATTTCAGCTGTCGGACTGGCAACTGCGGCACCTGCGCCACGCGAGTTCTTGCGGGCAGGGTCACCTATGCCGACCCACCTGGCGGCAAGGTTGCCGACGATCATGCACTGATCTGCTGCGCCGTTCCGGCTATGTCTGATTCAAATCAAGGCGAATCCTTGCTCTTGGATTTGTAGAAACTTGTCAGTCTAACAAGACGACCCGCTTCACTTCTGTCTCTATATGATAGCTTGCGATGAAAATAGATATTTTACACCATATTGAATTCGCTTGATCAGTTGTGAACTTGGAGTGCGAGATAATATAAACAGGGGTATCCAAGTGACCAAACGTGTTTTGTTGCTGCTCGCAGATGGATTCGAACCACTCGAAGCGGCTGGATTTACCGATGTATTCGGTTGGGCTGCCATTGACGGAAACGAGCCGGTCGAACTGGTTTCGGCCGGGCTCAAATCGCCTCTCAAGGCAACGTTCGGCTTTTCGGTCATTCCGCAGGCCCTCGTCACAGACCTTGACCTGACCAGCTTCGACGCGCTGGCGATTCCAGGGGGCTTCGGTAGCGCTGGCTTCTACACGGATGCGCTGTCTGAGCCGTTCCTCGAGATCATCAGATATTTCGAGGGTAGTGGTCGGCCCGTGGCGTCGGTTTGCGTGGCATCGATTGCGCTGGGTTCTGCCGGTGTTCTGCAAGGCCGGCGTGCAACTACCTATCATCAGGTTGGCGGCAAGCGCAAAGCACAGCTGGAAAGCCATGGCGCGGTCTTTGTCGATGAAGCCGTGGTCGAGGATCGCGGGCTGATCAGCTCGACTGGCCCGGGAACGGCGATCGAAGTCGCCCTGCGTCTACTGGCGGCGCTGACCAGCGAGGCGAATACCGCCCATGTCCGGGCGCTGATGCGAGTTCCGGTTCCGGATCCGACCTGGCTGCGGACGCCTCAGGTGACCGTCACATGACTCGCCGGCCCGTCGATGTCGCCTTCACGCCGTCGGTGAAGGCAGCTCAGGCGCGTAAGAAGTCGCGCTCGATCTATGAGCAGATGCAGATGGGAAACACAATAGATGACAATCTGGCGGCATTTATTCACCAGATACGTAGCTTCTATCTGGGGACAGCCAGTGCCGAGGGTCAGCCCTATATACAGCATCGGGGAGGTCCGCCAGGGTTTCTGCATGTTGTTGGCGAGCACTCACTTGCCTTCGCAGACTTCAAGGGCAACCGACAGTTTATTTCTACTGGTAACCTGGCGGAAAACCCGAGAGCATTCATCTTTTTGATGGACTATGCCCACCGTCAGCGGATCAAGCTCTGGGGTACTGCCCGAGTGGTTGAAGGCGACGCCGCACTTGAGGCAAGTCTGATGCCTGCAGGCTATCGCGCACGGGCTGAACAGGTGATCCTGTTCGAGATCGAGGCATGGGATGCCAACTGCAACCAGCATATCCCCCAAATGTTTCTTGCCGAAGATGTGGCCAAGGCAATTGAACAACGTGATGCGCGGATTGCGTCGCTCGAAAAGCAGATCGCGGCATATCGATCTGTGGAATAATCCATTGCCCGGAAGCAGCGTTCTGTATCGGGCACCTCAGCTCTAAATCTGTTCCGTCGTCAGGCTTCACAACGCCCCCTTGGCCTGATGACCGATGCGTCGCCGCTGTTTGGCGAATGTGTCGTTGACCGGGCGGGGCTTCCTTCCCGCCCCGCCCGGTCAGCCTTTTTTGGCTCACAGAAATGAAGAGTTGCCATGTCTCGTCCTCCCTTGCCGCCCTTCAATGCCGAGACTGCGCGCGAGAAGGTGCGCTTGGCCGAGGATGGCTGGAACAGTCGCGACGCAGCGAAAGTCGCGCTGGCTTACACAGAGGATACGATCTGGCGAAACCGTGCCGAGTTTCCGCGTGGACGCGCTGCGGCGCAGGCATTCCTCGAACGCAAATGGGCGAAGGAGCTGGACTATCGCCTGATCAAGGAACTGTGGGCCTTCACGGGCAACCGTATCGCCGTGCGCTACGCCTATGAGTACCACGACGACAGCGGCAACTGGTTTCGCGCCTACGGGAATGAGAACTGGGAATTCGTCGCCGATGGCCTGATGCATCGCCGCCACGCCAGTATCAACGAGCATCCGATCGGTGAGGACGAACGGAAGTTCCGCTGGCCGCTTGGCCGTCGGCCCGACGACCACCCGGGCCTGTCAGATCTCGGTCTGTGACCTTGTCGACACGAGCAGATGAGCCTGCCGCCGATCGGCCCGCGGGCATCGCTATCCAGGAGCCGAGATATGTCTGACGCCTTTCTTGTTGCCGGACCCAGAACACCATTCGTGAAGGCGGGCACCGCCTTTGCCGAGGAAACCCCGCTCACGCTGTCCGCGGCTGTTTTGCAGGCAATGGCTGACCGCGCGCGCCCCGACCTGATCGTCTGGGGTCAGGTGATACCCAGCTTGTCGCTCTCCAACATCGCGCGCGAGGCGGCGCTCGATGCGGGACTTGATCCGACCATCCCTGCCTACTCCACCCAGATGGCCTGTTCGACCAGCCTGATGGGCGCAATCCAGGCGTCCGGGCTCGTCGGGCGGGGCGGGATCGACCTGGCCTTGGTGGGGGGTGTTGAGCAGATGAGTCGCTCCCCGATCGCACTTGATGAGCGCGTCTCGGCGCGTCTGGTGGCGCTGGCCGCCAGCGATCCTGCTGCCGCGATGCGCGCCTTTGGCGAGTTACGCTCGACCGATTTTGCTTTGCCCAGGAAGGGCTGGAGCAATCGTATCTCTGGCCGTTCCATGGGCGATCACATGGAGGAAACGGCGAAAGAGCTTGGCATCTCCCGGGCCGACCAGGATGCCGTTGCACTCGCCAGCCATGAGAAGGCAGCGCATGGTTGGCAGGATGGTGCGTTTTCGGAACTGGTAATCGCCTATGCGGGTCAGACGCGCGACGGACTGGTTCGCGCCGATACGAGTGCTGAAAAGCTCGCCAGTTTGCGTCCGGTGTTTGATACGGCCAATGGAACGCTGACAGCGGGAAACTCTTCGCCGCTGACCGATGGTGCCGCCGGTGTATGGGTTGCCTCAGCCGAGGGCCTTGCAAGGTTGGGTTCGGACGTGGCCGCTGTCAGGTTGGTCGACTTTGAACTCGGCGCGCTCGATTTTCTTACCGACGGCATGCTGATGGCGCCTGCCTATGCGATCCCGCGGCTACTGGCTCGTAACGGGCTTCGCTTCGAAGACGTAGCGCTCTGGGAGATCCACGAGGCTTTCGCGGCCCAGGTTCTGGCCAATATTGCTGTGGCCTCGGATACTGACGCGCGCGCGAAACACGCTCCAAGGATCGGAGATCTCGGACCGTTTCCGTATGACAGGCTTAATCCTCTAGGAGGAAGTCTGGCGCTGGGCCATCCGTTCGCCGCAACAGGTGCGCGCATTCTAAGCCAGACAGCGTACCAGCTGGCCAGCATGCCGGCGGGCACCCGCGCCGTCATCTCCATCTGCGCCGACGGCGGTCAAGGCACGGTCCTGTTGGTGGAGGGGGTCTGATGCGTATCTGTATTGACTGTCTGGTTGCAGAACGACCCAAGTGGTTTGAGCGCTATGTTGCCGGCTGGTACCTGCTGTTGGTCTACGCGGGCGTGGCCTTCTTCCTACTCAAGGATGGGGTCGGCCTGATGGCACAGGCCTTGTTCTTTCTGATCATTTTCCCCTGGATCGTCTGGCCCTTGGTCGTGGCAACGCGTGCTGGCCGGCGTCGCTAATGGACTGATATCGAGCAACGGGTCCTCGGGGCGCGTTCCGGGACTGCCTCGTCCGTGCGCATCGCGGAGATGCATTCTGGCAGTACTGTTCAACTTAACCGGTGTCCTGTTCCCCTCATGATCTCCGGGTCTGGTCGCGTTGACCTGAGATGACCCACGAAATGGCCGTGCGGGGCAAATGCCAGCAAACGATGGCCAAAACATTGACCCGGAGGAGAGAAGCCCGATGAGCAGTCGCACTGTCCTTACGGTCAGCAGTATCCTGCTCTTCGTCCCGGGTGGGCTCGCCGTTTTCGCGGCAGACGAGGTCGCCGGTTCGTTGGGTCTCGAAATCTCGTTCGGCCCCCGGATGTTCGCCGAGGTCGCCGGCATCGGCATGCTGGCCCTCACTCTTCAGAACTGGATGTCACGAGGGCGGCCGATCGGAGGCGCTTATGCGCGTCCACTGGGTTTGGGCAACCTGCTGTTCTTCGCGTCTTCAGCCCTCGCACTCGGGCGGTACCTCGCGGCAGAAATGCTGCCGATCGAGGCGACAGCGGTGTGCGGCGTGCTCGCGCTTCTGGCTCTCGCCTTCGTCCGCCCTGTCTTTTCAGCCAGCCGGCGGCTGGGTAGCCGCGGACGGGACGTTGCCGGTGTCCTCCGCGGCGGGGGACTTACGGGTTCAATGTTGTGAGGACACTGAGGTTGTACTGCGGTTCCTGAGCGGCACCCACTGGGACCCAGGCTCGGCTATGAAGTCTGCGAATGCCCACACTGACCAGGCGACCAGAGCAGGCCGTGTCACTGTGAGCCGCCGCATTCGGGATCTCAGGGTCCGACGTCAGGCCGCCAAGCGGCAATCTATGCAGGACTCGGATTCTGTGGCGGAAGTGGAGAGTCCGTCGCGCGCGTTTCGCAGAGCCGTGCGCACCCCTTCCTCGATCACCGGGTGGTAGAACGGGCTGTCGAGCATTTGCTGGACGGTACGCTCCGCTTCTATCGACCAGGCGAGCAGGTGGGCGAGATGTTCGGCAGCAGGCCCGACCATTTCGGCGCCCAGGAAGCGACCAGTCTCTGTATGGGCATAGACGTTGAGCCGACCCATATTGCGACCGGCGACCCGGGCGCGGCCCTGACCCGCAAAGTCGATCGTGCCGACGCTGAACGGCGTGTTGCTCTTGAGCAGGTCTCTGTGAGTCTGCCCGACCATCGCGATTTGCGGGTCGGAGAATACGACCCCGAGCGGGGTCCGGCGATGACGCGGCGCGACGTGGGGGAAGCGCGCTGCATTCTCGCCAGCGATGCGGCCGGCGTCTGATGCCTCGTGCAGGAGCGGCGCGTCGGGCGCCGCGTCGCCAGCGATGAAGATGCGGCTGTTGGCGATGCGCGCGGTGTTCCGATCCCAGCCGACCGGCGTTCCGCGTTCGTCGAGCACAATTCCCGCATGCTCGAGCCCCAGTCGGTCGAGGTTTGGTCTGCGTCCGGTCGCGGCCAGCAGATAGTCAAAGCGCTCCTTGATCTCGCGGCCTCCAAGCCGCTCGGTCACGACGACGCTGTCGCCGTCTCTCTCTACTGCCAGCACCGCCGATGCAGGCATGAAACGATAATCGGCAGCGAAGGCTTGTCGCGCGCTCTCGATGATGGCCGGGTCGGTCAACGGTCCGACCAGTCCACCAAGCCCGAAAAGTTTAACGCGAACGCCGAGCCGGTGAAGAGCCTGGGCGAGTTCGAGGCCGATCACACCGTTACCGAAAACTGCAACTGCGCCGGGCAGATCGTCCCAGTCGAACACATCGTCATTGATGATCAGGCGCTCGCCGAGATCGTTCCATGCCGACGGCCAGGTCGGTCGCGACCCGGTGGCGATGACAATACGATCGGCCTCGATCAGGGTGTTGTCATCAAGAACCAGTCGGTTCGGGCCGACAAACCTTGCCGAACCCCGAACCTTGTGTGCGTCCGGCCAACCCACGACGTCCTCGACAACGAATCCGACAAAGCGATCACGCTCCTCTTTCACTCGCGCCATGATGGCCTTGCCGTCGACCTGGATCGAACCGGTTCTGACGCCGAATTTCGAGGCTTCACCGGCATGGTACGCCGCTTCACTGGCCGCGATCAGAAGCTTTGACGGCATGCAGCCGACGCGGGCACAGGTCGTGCCATAGACCGCCTCCTCGATCACGAGGATCGAGTCGGTGAAACGCCGCGCCGACTTGTACGCCGACATGCCAGCGCTTCCGGCACCGATGATGGCGACGTCCACCTTCAGGACTGAAACGTTTTCCATTGCTGTTTCTCTTTGACTGACATTATCAGCGCGCCTTCAGCGGCGCAGTCTCGGGAGGAAGGGAGTCCAGGGCCGACGCCAGGTTCTTGACACAGCGCCTCTTCGTAGAGGGACGAACCGGCTCGGAACCCGACGGCGTTTCCGCCAGATCCGGGACGGACATCGATGCGCCGGCGGGCAAAGTAGCCCGCCGGCGCTCTAGTGGGGCCTTGTGGCGGCCCCTTCGATCACGCGGCCTGGGCGGCCCGAACGAGCGGGAAGTCGATGTCGGTCTCGGCCACGTTGTTGATAAAGTTCGTGTAGAAATTCACCGCCACGAGGCCAACGATCTCGATGATCTGGGCTTCGGTAAAGCCGGCCAGCTTCACTGCGGCGATGTCAGCGTCGCTGACGCGGCCGCGTTCAGTCGCGACCTTGGCGGCGAAAGCGACGGCGGCGTTGGCGCGGGGATCGGAGGAGCCGCCGCGACGGTTCCGGTCGATCTCGGTCGCATCCAGCTTGGCCAGGTTCAGGCCCAGGTAGGTGTGTGCGGAGAGGCAGTAGTCACAGCCGTTGATCTGGGCGACGGCCAGAGCGATACGCTCCCGGGTTGCGGCGTCCAGCGCCCGGCCGAGCGCGCCGTTGATGCCGAGCAGGCCTTCCAGCGCGGCCGGGCTCTGGCCGACGAGACGAAACATGTTCGGCACGATGCCAAGCGACTTCTCGACCGCATCGATCAGCGGGCTGGACGCTGCAGGAACGGCGTCGCGGGTGGGGATTGTCAGGCGGGACATGGGGGAGGCTCCAGGTTCAGGATCACGACGACGATGTCGATAGCCCGAAGGTGGGCGCGATCGGTTCCAGGGATAATCCACGTGCCATGCACTTCATTATTGCGAACGGCAGAACAGTCGCTTGTGGCGGTTGTCGTCAGACGAGCGCTATTCACACTAACGCCCGCTCACTGGGCCCGCTTTCTGAGAGACTGACCAAGCCGGCCAGAAGAGCCGTAGCGGCGACGCACACGGCCGGACCAGTATTTGTCCGCGTGCAATCCATCACCAGAAGGTTTTGCGGCGTACAACGTCAGCGTTCCGCAAGCGCGTGTCCCTCAACTGTTGCTTTACGCGGAAGAGTCTGTTGCGTGGATAGCTCGTTCCCGCACGCACGCGGCCGACCCAGACTGTTTTTGCGCTGGGTGCTGCGGCTTCGTCGCAACCGGACGTCTCCGCCATTTCACAGGGAAACGAAGATGAATACGAAAAAGCCGCTGAGCCGGCGCGACGCGTTAACGGGAGCCGGTGTCGTAGCCGCCGCAATCGGTCTGACCACGTCGGGTGAGGCCGTGGCCAAACCTCGAACTGCCGGCGGGCAACTTGCAGCCCTCGACGGAATGGCGACGAAGCCGGCCAACCTATCGATGATGCCGCGGCTGACATACCTGGGCGGGCCCACCTACCTGATCGAGATCGGGCGTTTCAGGATCATCAGCGACCCGGGATTCGATCCTCAAGGGACTGAACGCAACGAGGGCCCTGGCCACCTGCTGACCAAGGTTATGGAGCCGCCGATACCGGTCGATGAGATTGGTCCGATCGATCTTGCGTTGATCAGCCATGCTCAGCACCTGGACAACCTGGACAACGAGGGTCGCAGGCTTCTGGAGAAGGTGGCCATCACCCTGACCACGCCAGAGAGCGCCGAGATGAATCTTCCGGGCAACGACGTCAGGGGTCTTCCTACCTGGCAAAGCACCGAGATCACGAACGCCGCCGGTGAGCGGCTGAAGATCACGGCGATGCCGGCAGTGCACACCAGCAATCCGGACCTGCGCGATATCGTCGGTGAAGTCACCGGATTCATGCTCGAATGGGAAGGTCAGGAATCGGGTGCCTTCTACATTTCGGGCGACACGGTGTGGATCGACGAGATCAACGAAATCGCCAGACGCTACAAGGTTAGTGCGGCGATTCTGCACCTGGGTGCCGCAAACGTACCGGCTGTGGGAGACAACTATCTGACCATGAACTCAGCCGACGGCGTACGCGCAACTCAGGTCCTTGGCTTGAAGAATGTCTATCCCGCACACTTTGAAGGTTGGCGGCATTTCACGCAGGGTGCGTGGTACATCGCTCGCGAATTCGAGAACGCGGGCCTGACCGCGTCGTTGCATCTGCTTCGCCCTGGCGAAGCAAGCAACGTTCCAATGTAGTGGATGGGCAAAACTCTATAGCGTCGACAGGTCCAGTGCCGAGCCGGGAACTCATCGAGTCCCGGTGTCGGTCACTGGACCCGAGGCGTCACCCGATGCTCGGCCAGCTGTCTCGCGACGTCATCTATGATGACGGTGCCGGGATGGCCCCGGGTGGGTTGATACTGGCGCAGAGCCTGGCCGAGGAGCTGTCGCTCGAGCCAGGGGCCAGGGTCCTCGACCTCGGTTGCGGCCGTGGTCAGTCTTCGGTCTACCTCGCGACGCGCTACCAGGCCCAGGTAACCTCGCTGGATCTGTGGATCAGCGCCGAAGAACGCAAACTAAGGGCCATCGAAGCAGGCGTAGGAGAGAAGGTGACGACGTTGCAGGGCGATGTGCGTCGAGGGCTGCCGATCGCAGCGGGCAGTCTTGACGCTATCTTCTGCATGCAGGCGTTTCATTGCTTCGGCACCCAACCATGGGTCTTGACCTACCTGACCTCGCTTCTGAAGCCCGGCGGGAAAATTGGCATTGCCCAGGGATGTTTCCGGGATGAGCCGGCTGGCCTGCCAAGCCTGTTCGCCGATACCGGGGGATGGAATGTCGAGTACCACAAATATCACTCCACCGACTGGTGGCGACGGCACCTGTCATTGAACGATCAGCTCGATGCGGTTATCGCGCGGGAGGTCGTCGATGGCGACATTCTCTGGGAGGACGACATCCTCTACCGCTGCCAGCGCGCCGATTGGCAGCCGGACTATCTGGCGCAATGCGCCTGGCTCGTACGCCACGTGTTGCATGGCCAGCTGTCCGCGCCTTCCCTCACTCATTGCCTGGTGACCGCCACGCGTACCAGTCGAGCCGACGGTGTTGCCAAGCAGTCGCTAAGAGGGTCTCCAACCATCCTGGGCTCCGGCCGGTCATCTTAAACAGGCAAGCCGGGTAGAGGAATTACTGGATCTTATCGCCCAGCGACGAACGCATGCCGGCTCAGTTTACAGTGGCCAGAGCTAGCCTGAGAGCACCTCGTGTCTGGCGGCGATGGCTAGGAGCGCGCGCCGTCAGCGACATACCGGTCAGCCCAGGCGGCGATGATCGCGGCAGCGTACAAGGCGTCGGCCTTCCGCGTCAGCAGGTGGTCCGCGCTATCGAGGGAGACGAAGCTCTTGGGATGTCGCGCGGCATTGAAGATGCCCGCCGCATTGTCGATCGGGACCACGTTGTCGACCGGTGAGTGCAGCACGAGCAGGGCGCGCTTCAACTTGGCGATCCGCCCCTGCTGGTCGTGGGAGCGAATGTCCCGGACAAAGTCAGCGCCCAGTTGGAAATCGCGCCCGGCGATGGAGACCGGCACACGGCTTCCATGAGGCACGCCGTCTAGAGCCCCGCCTACATGGGTCAGAACGTGTTCGGCATCGAAGGGCGTGCCGATCACAGCCACTGCCGTCACCGAACTCAGGGCTCCGGCTGCTGCCAGCACCGCCGCCCCGCCGAAACTGTGCCCAATCAACAATTCCGGCGGCCGCCCAGCCGCCTCCATGGCCTGTGCGGCGCAGACGACGTCGTCGATATCACCCGACAACCCTTGTCCGAACTCCCCCTCGCTTTCGCCAAGGCCGGTGAAGTCGAAGCGCAGAACGCCAATGCCGTGGGCCGCGAGCGCCCGGCTCACCCGGGTCGCTGCAAGGGAGGTTTTGTCACAGGTGAAGCAATGAGCGAATACCGCCCAGGCGCGGACCGGTTCCTCGCCGGTTTCCAGAACACCTGTCAGGCGCCGCTCGGCTGGGTTGGTGAAGTCAAAGTCCACGGCCGCCATGATAAACGATATTCCCGGTTCGGAGGGCCAAAGCGCTCGCCTTGGTTCTAAAGCTCCTGCCAATATCCGCGAGATGTATCCGGTGTATCATCTTCCAGTATTGCAATCTCTGTAATGCAGTATTCCAGGTGCCGTCAGGTGAGGCGCTAGCGGAGGTGCTGTCTGTCGGCCAACCGTCGGTCGAATTTCGCTTATTGCCGAATATGCGCATTTCCTGGACAGGGGCTTATGCGCAGAAGCCCGCAACGTGGGTTTCATTGAGCGCCGGAACAAAGGGTGATCAAACCTCTTGCGCTTTTCAGCGAACACTCCAATCCTTGTCTCAAGATTACCGACGCAATCGAGTAAGCGCGTCGGCCTTTCAGATCGTCGGGATTTAACTACGGCGGGGTCTGCGAGGTTGATAGCTGGCACCGTGGGCTCCTACCCAGCCAGCCTGGCACAGACAAAGTGCCAGCCCCCGGTCCAAGAGGTGGGGGGGATGGTAGGCGGGGCAACGCAGTCCCGTTAAGCAGACCTCAAGCTTGCCCCGCGTTGGGAGGTAAGCGTCCAAAGCGCCCAAGTCGGCTCCGGCAGCAGACACGCGTAGAGGACGGACCAGACCTACGGGATCCTCGGATCGCGTGGGTTTGGGCATCCGTCCTCTGTCCTCCACACCCTGCGTCCCTCCAACTGCAAACAGGTCTCAAAAGAAGAATTCTGGGCCTGTTTCCGGTCTTCTGACTCGTCGAAACCGAGTGATTTCGGGCCCATTTCTTGCGTGACCCCTCGCGGCGACAAGACGTGCGCCGGAAATCAGGTGCCTAAGGGCCAGAAAAATTTTCGGCGCCCGCTACAGGGAGGAGCGAACTTCGGATCGGCGATTTTGGTAGAGCGCCATCGCGCCGTCCCGTCTCCAGGCCCGCTCGTGACGGCGTTGTCAGGCCAAAAGATCGAAGGCTTGCATCGCCTCTGGCACCTCACTCACTGGAGGCAGCCGTCACCGTAATCTGCGGGAAATACAGACCGCGGTACGACTAGGAGGCTTCCAAAGGGTATGCATTGGGCATGAGGACGGCGTCAAAATCGGGTGCGGGGAGTTTGGTTTGACAGCACCCTCTGGACTGACCAGATCTGACTGGTTTCCCGGCCGCCGATTGATCCAAAAAATTTCACGCGAGGTGCCCGGGGCCGATGCGACTCGAAGTGAGCGGCCCCGAAAAGCAGTGGCTGTCGGCACCGAAGTCTGTGGTGCCGGTGCGACGGTTTGGGCGATAGAGACCAGTCCTGATCGCCCGGATTTGAACTGTCGTCTTCGGTTCGCCGTCGGATGACGCGGACAACTGCAGGACGTATGTAGGCAGTGCGTGGAAAGGGGCCAAATGCTCGACAAGGTTGCGACGACTGAGGCCGGGCGGACGCCTGCCGATGCTGTGCGGACCGCGACGCGGGACCGCATCGCGCATTTCCTGAACTCTCCCGGCGATGTCGACGTCTATGGCGATCTACGGGGCATGTGCACGACCGTGTCGGTCGCCTATCGCAACCGTGCAGTCCTCGAGCTCCTCCAGAACGCTCATGACGCTCACGCGCCCGACGACCGGCGCGGGCGGATCCGTTTCATCTACGACGCCACCGAGGGGGACCACGGCGTGCTCTATGCCGCCAACGACGGGCGTGGATTCACCGAAGGCGACTTCAAGGCCCTCTGCAGTCCCAGCAAGACCACGAAGACGGTCAATGAAGCAATCGGCAACAAGGGTGTCGGATTCCTGAGTGTCTTCCAGATCTGCGCCAATCCGGAAGTCTATTCTCGGCACTTGCCGCGTGTCTCCGCCGACTTCGACGGCTTCTGCTTCGCCTTCGCCGATGAAGCCAGGCTGCGGGACTTCCTCGGGCCCGAAGGCTGGTCCGATCAGGCCGGGCGCATTGCCGCGACCATGCCGCAGCTCTACCTCGTGACACCCGCCGCCATAGCGCCCGAACCCGTCAAGCGACTGGGCGAGGGGGGCTATGTGACGGTGCTGCGCCTGCCGCTCAAGAATTGGGATGCGAGGCAAGCCGTTGAGGCGCAGCTGACGGCGCTGGCGACGGGCGAACCCGAAGTCCAACTGTTTTTGGAAAGGATCTCCGAGCTCAAGATCGAGTTCGGCGGCCAGACCTATACGCTCAACCGCACGCCCCAAGAGGTCTTGGCGCGCCCGGATCTCCTGCTCCAGACCGTAAGCTGCGGCGACAGGCGATACGTCGTGGCCCGGCGCACCCTGACCGAGGCCGCGGTCCTCGAGGTGATCGAGGCGGATGTTGCGGCCGAGGCGCTGCCGGACCGCTGGCGAGACTGGCAGGGCGACGCTGTTATCTCCGTCGCCGTGGCGGCGGACGGGGCACCAATCAAGGGCCGCCTCTACACCTTCCTACCCATGGGCACGGACGCCGGTGCGCCCTTCGCCGGACACCTCGACGCGCCGTTCTTCGCCACCATCGACCGCAAGGATCTCGAGGAGGGCGGAACCTTCAACGCCTTCCTCCTCGACCAATGTCGCTTGCTGGTGCTGGACGCGGCGAGCGTCGCCAAGTCCACGCTTGCCGACGACGTCGCCCGACATGTCTTGGCCGACCTCCTGTTCTGGACGGGCGACGGCAAGGACAAGGTTCGGCGGGCCCTCTCAGAGAGCTCAGAGGCGCTGATTCCCGCCGAGCGGATTGGATGCGGGCTCGCTTGGGCCAAGCTCAGCGATATCCGCCTCTGGACGGGCGGGGATTTCTTTTCCGCTTCGAGGGTGGCCCGTTCGGCGGCCTTCCCGCTGCTCGACAGCGGTCTGGGGGCGGCCAGGGTCGCCAACTTCAACACGCTGATGTTTCCGGGCCTGGACCTGACACCTTCGCTTGACGAAAAGGCGGAGATCGCCGCCGCGGTGGCCCTAGCGCTCCATGGCGCGGGCGCCGCCTTATCGGAGTGGGATCGCTTCTACGCCGCCTTGCCCACGCTTTTGCCTAACGCGGGTGCCAAGCTCCAGGGGCGGGCGATCCTTCTGACGGAGCGCCATGAGCTTGCCCTCGCCGAGGGCCCGGCGGGCGAGGTCAAGCGGGGGCGCAAGCGCCTATCCTCGGTCTTCATGCCGCCGCTCCGCGGCCTTTCGGGTGCCTTGACGCTTCCCGCGGCGGTTCAGCGCCGGATCACGTACGTCAACAGCAAACTGGCCTGCGCCCTAGACGGCTCCAACCCGGCCCGGCGCTTTCTGACCGGCTTCGCCTTGGCCCGCGAATACGACCGCCGCGAGATCCTGAGGGTCATGACCGGCATTATCGCCGAGCCGGGGCAGGCCAAGGATCGAGACGCGAGCCGCTGGGAGACGCTCAACGCCATCCTGGCGCTCTGCAGCGGCGAAGGCGGCTTCGGCGACGTGGCCGAAATCGGCCTGATCGTGCCGACCCGCGACGGCTGGATCCGGGCCGACGAAGCCTTCTTCGGCGACTGGCCGGGGACGAAATCGGAAGATCTGGACCTTCTGCTCAAGAAGGCCGGCCCGGTGTCGCCGGAACTCCAGGCGCTCAGCGGCAAGCGGCTGGTCCCCTACAAGGACTGGAACGTCGGATCCGGTGAACGGGACGCATGGGTCAGTCTCCTGCGCCGCGCCGGCGTCTCCGATCACCTGCGCCCGATCCCCGTGCTTCGCCGCCCGCCGGTGCGTTCGAACGGGAACAACCTATCTTGGGCCTTGAGCCAGCGGGAGCTCCGGGTCTCGCCGGAACAGAAGGCTGCCTGGGGCCGCCAACTGCGCGATCAGTCCCAAGTGGCCAACCCGCAGACGCTCTACACCGTCCGCGACGCCTGGCGCCTACCCGGACAGGCCGACTATGAGGCGATCGCGGTCGTCGCCTGCGCAGCCTACGCCGTCCAAGTCGTCCGGATGCTCGAAAGTTATCCCGCCCTGGACCGGATGGGCCTGTTCAAACCCGACCACCCGAACGCGCCCGATCGCCGATTTTGGCCGTCACCGGCTGGTGCCTTTCTGACGTCCGAGGCCTGGATGCCGACCCAAGGTGAGGAACGGGTGGCGGCGGCGCGCGCGTGGCTGCCCACGGCGCAGGATACCCCGCCGGCCCAGGTGCCCTTGGTGGCCCATGCCGTCCGGGCCGAAATCGAGCGTTCCACGCTCGCCCGCGAACCCCTCGCCCGCCTCGGCGTGTCCGTATTGGGTGAAGCCGCTTCCGCGTGGCGCCTCCTCGCCCAGGCAACGGGCTGGCTTGGCCGCGGCCGGCATCCTGGCGATCGCCTTCTGAGCCTGACCCAGGA
Source organism: uncultured Brevundimonas sp. (assembly GCA_964520795.1). Classification (GTDB taxonomy): domain Bacteria; phylum Pseudomonadota; class Alphaproteobacteria; order Caulobacterales; family Caulobacteraceae; genus Brevundimonas. Next base: position 84,616 of record CAZFQC010000001.1, on the reverse strand, counting down.
CGCGTGGTCGAAGGCCGATCTGAGCCTGCCGTTACCACCTGACTTGAAACTGCTCGCTCGGGTGGACGGTCAGGTGATCGCGTTCGATCCGCGCTCGGAAGAGCGCCCTATCTATATCGCCGATGCAGAAGACCGCGCCATGGCCGGGGCGCTGGCCAGGGTCTCAAAGGGCATCATTGTCTTTGAACCGCCACTGGCTAAGGCGGCGAAGGTGGCGGCCTATCTCTGCGGCCAAGTGCCGAATCGGCTCCAGCGCATGTCGACGATGGAGGTCGTCTATCAAACCCCCGACGGCCCGTTCGTGCCCTCGACCGATGATCTCATCCTCGAGGACGACCTCCGCATCGACCTGCGCAGCTTCGTGTTGCTGACTGTGCGATACCGGTGCCGCTTCTTCACGGCGTCGCCGGACACGATTGTGGCGAGGCTGGGTGCCCTGAAGGTTCGCTGGGTGGAGGACCTGCATCTCCAGGTCGGAGCTCATCGTCTGCCGCTCAACTCGTTCCCGCACTCAGCCGTGCTGGTCCGAACGAAGGACACGGCTACAGTTCTGGCGCCGCGTTCGGCGCAGGAGGATGGCCGCGCCTTGCTGGTGTGCGCCGAGGCGATCGGCGAGGCGATCGGCTCGAGACAGATGACCAGCGCCGATCTGTACACGGTCGCCGCCCGCCTCCATCAGGCAGGCCACGGCGTGACTGCGGAGGGCCTCGCGCTCGCTCTCGAACTCGCGGCCGAAGACGTGCTGTCAGCGATGAAGGACTCGCGATCCGTCATCGCTATCCTCTTGCATGTGATCCGGCCGTTCGCCCGGTTATGGGGCGGTGAAGACGTGCTTGACCGGCTGCAGCAATCGGAGGGGGCGATCACGGAAAATGACCTCGCCTCCGCGCTGGATCGATGTGGAATGCAGATGTCGGGTTCGACGCTCGTCGAAGCGTGTCGGTCCGGCTCGGTAGAGGCCGCGGCGCTGCAGCTCGACGTGGAGCTCGGCCCCCTCAACGAAGTTCTGGCCGGCCTTGGCGATCCCTACCGCCCGATCGACCGGTCGGCCCACCACCAGGAGGCGTTCAACGGTTACTTCCTCCGCCAGGAGGCGCGGGTTCGCGAAAGCCTGCGCCAAGCATTCGGGTCAGGATTCGCGGTCGGCGATCTGTCGAGCTACCTCGCGGCGAGAGCGGCCGCCGCGCCCTCCATTCCGAACGGCGTCGGCCGCGACCTGCTCAGGAGCGACGCGTCCCACTGGACGGCTTGGTTGATGGACTGGCTAGCAGGGCTCGGGGTCTCTGGCTTGGCGGACCCGCCAGAAGTTAGGCAAGGGCTGGAAGCGGTGCGTGAAGCTAACCAGCGGACCCTCAAGGCGCTCGCGCAGCGCGCTCGAATGCTGGTGCTAGCCAAGGCGGGCTTGGAGTCCGAGGCCTCGGCCGCCTGGCTGGAGGCGGACGGACTGGAGGGACGGCTGCTGTCTCTCGCCGCCGCGCAGGGTTGGATGGACTTCGAACGGCTGAACGAGCCTGCCGCTCTGGGATGGCTGCAGCGCGCCGGCGTGTGGCCGAAGGATTGGGCCGCCTCCGTGGAGCCCGAGGATCATGGAATGGCCCGCGGCGAGCTCGCGGCGGCCGTGGAGGCGGAGCGAAAGGCGCGCCAGGCGCGGATCAATCCGCCGCGAACGATGAAGTTTGCCGGAGGGGAGTATGTTTCCGGTCAGACCGATCTTGGCTCTTTGGCCGATCACATCGCGGACCTGACGAAGGGCAACGCGTCCCTTCTCGCCTCCAGTTCCAAGCCGATGAAAGGCAAGGGTGTCATCCTTCCACGACGCGGGCCGGGCGGCGGCGGTGGCGGCGGCGACGGATCCGGCGCCGATAGGATGACCGATGAGGAGAAGGCGGTGGTCGGCTTCTTCGGCGAAGCCATCGCCTTCGAGTGGCTGAAGGAGAAGTTCGGGCGCAAGCGCGTCGTCGACCATGGGTGCTGGAAGTCGCGCTATCGGCGCCATGTCTGCGGCGAGGACGGCGACGACCGCCTCGGCTACGACTTCGAACTCGCCAGCGGAAAAGCGATCTGGTTCTTCGAAGTGAAAGCGACCTCCGCCCCCGACCCCGGCGAGCGCCGCATGATCGAGCTGGGTTCTACGGAGATCGCAAAGGCGGAGGCCTGCCGCGCCGAGAACCGGCTGCACTACCGGATTCTGCACGTCGTCAACGCGCTTCAGCCGGATAAGGCCCGCCTCAGCGTCCTTCCGAACCCGCGGACGGAGGAGGGCAAAGCGTTCTTCACGGAACAGCAGAGCGCTGGCGTCAGGTTGTACTTCCCCGGCGGTTCGAGGCGTTGACCGTCATGGAGCCCGAGGTTTGTCCTGACAGCCGACCTGTTGTTCGTGCAGGCCGGCGGAGCTAGTCTCCGGTCGATGACAATCATCGACCGCCGACTTCGATTCGTTTGATGGTCCGAGCTCCCATGAGGGCCCCCGACGCCCGACAGCTCAACCTGCCGCTGTCGTCGGTGCGAAACCAAAATTTCCTCTCCAACCACTGGCTTGAGCAGCGCCTCCAGCTGGAGCCGGAATGGTCGGAGCTTCGCGCCGCCGGCCAAGACGCCTTGGAGCGCCTGAAGCGCCTGTGGGCGGTGGAGCGCACCCGTGTCGCCCTCTACGGCAATGAAGCGGGCTTGGAGCACGGCTTCATCCAGCCGGCCCTAGAAATTCTCGGTTGGCGGCTGAAATACCAAGCCTACCTCAACACGCGCGAGCCCGACTACGCGCTGTTCGTTGACGACGCGGCGCTGGACGCCGCGCTCGTGGCAGGCCGCAGAAGCCCGGACTTCTGGCGCACCAGCGCCATGGTCGCTGATGCCAAGGCCTGGCACATCAGCTTGGATCGCCCCAGTCGGATCAACGGTCGGCGCGAATACCCGCCGGAGCAGATCGAGTGGTACCTCAATCACAGCCTCCGCGACTTCGGCATGCTCACCAACGGCCGGCTTTGGCGACTCGTGCCGCGCGACCTCTCGCCCAACAAGCCGCGTTTCCAGACGTATCTGGAGGTCGACCTACCGGCGCTCCTGCAAAGCCTGACGGCGGCGGAGGGCGAGCTGGCCTATGACGGCCACGGGCCCGCGTTCGACGAATTCATGCGGTTCTTCCTATTGTTCAGTCCGCATGGGGTCGCGTCGGTCGGAGGCCGCAAACCTCTGTTGAAGCGCGCTGTCGAAGGCAGTTCCGAATACTCGGTCGCGGTTGGCGAGGAGCTCAAGGACCGCGTCTTCGAAGCGCTGCGCCTGGCCATCGAAGGCTTCATCGATCATCGGCCGAACGCGCTGGACGGCGCCACGGATCTTCGACTCTGCCAAGAGCAGAGCCTGCTTCTGCTCTACCGGATACTGTTTATTCTGTACGGCGAAGACCGCGGCCTCCTGCCGTACAGAACCAACAGGACCTACACAAACAACCGGTCGCTCGCCCGGCGGCGCGACGAGGTGGCGTCCCGTCTCGACGAGGTGACCCGAGGCCTGACCGGCATCGACTACCCGCACAACACCACTGAACTCTGGGCCGATCTCCAGGATCTGTTCGATCTGATCGACCGCGGCCACGGGGCCTACGGGGTTCAGGCCTACAACGGCGGTTTGTTCGATCCAGCGGGCAATCGCTTCCTCGCCGAGAAGACCCTGCCGGACTGGTATCTAGCGCGTATCCTGGATCAACTGGGACGGGCGTCCCAACCGGGGCGGCCGCGTGAGGAGCTCTACCGGGTCGACTATCGCGACCTGGCCATCCAGCAGCTCGGCAGCGTCTACGAAGGCCTGCTCGAACTTCGTCCCCGCTTCGCGGAGACGGACATGAGGGTCGTACGAAGCGGGGACGGCAAGCAGGAGCGGATCAAGCCGGTCAGCGAGCCTCTCGAAGCCGGCTTCTTCGCCACGGAGATCCGTTACCCCCTAGGATCGGTATATCTCGCCACCGACAAGGGCGAACGCCGCCGCACGGGGAGCTACTACACCCCCGACCACATCGTAGACCACATTGTGCAGACCGCCTTGGGTGAGCGTTGCCGGCTGATCGACGCGGGCCTGCGCACGGAGATCGGCGCCCTGCAGGCGGTGCTCGCCGAGACGACAGGTGAGGCCCGGGGCCAGCTCGCAGCAGACCTTGAGCGCCTGGAAGGCGATTATGACGAACGCATTCTTGATTTGAAGGTGCTCGACCCCGCGATGGGATCGGGCCACTTCCTGATCCGAGCGTGCCAGTTCTTGGCGGAAGACATCGCCACCAACCCGCACACCCGCGACGGCGCGCTTGAGGCGGGCGAAGGCGATGAACCCACCATCATCTTCTGGAAACGAAAGGTGGCCGAGCGCTGCCTCCACGGCGTTGATCTCAACCCGATGGCGGTCGAGCTTGCGAAGCTCGCGCTTTGGCTGGAGACGGCGGCGGCGGATGCGCCCCTGACCTTCCTGGATCACCACCTCCAGGTGGGCGACAGCATCGTTGGCGCGCGTCTGGCCCGGATGGGCGGGTTGCCGCGCGATCGAGGCCTGCTGGGAGGACAGTTCAAGAGGGCCATCGACGCCGCTGCGCCCGCGCTGCTGGCGCCTCTGGACCAGATCGCCAGTATGGATTCGGCGACCGTGGACGAGGTCCACGACAAGGAGAACATCTTCCGTCGGCGCTTCCTGCCGGCGAAGCGCCGCTTCAGCACGGTGGCCGACCTGTGGGTACGGTCGGCGGCGTTTCCGCAGGGCGTCGCACGGCAACGCTATGCAGACTTGGTCGAGGCGCTGGCGACCCCCCGGCGGTTCGATCGCCTAGTGGAGAGCGAGGCGCCGGACGAGGACGCCGCGCTGGAGATCACGCCCTTCCACTGGGAGCTGGCATTCCCTCACGTCTTTCTGCGGTCAGACCGGCCGCGCGGATTTGACGTCATCATCGGCAATCCGCCCTATGAGGTGATCTCCGCCGCCGAGACCAACCAGGACGTGGCGCCGCTGAAACGCTTCATCGCGACCGACCCGAGTCTAGCACCGACGGCGGTGGGCAAGAACAATCTGTACAAGCTTTTCATCGCCCGGTCCGTCGAACTCCTGGCTGACGGCGGCTACCTCGGCTTCATTGTTCCCATGGCGATCCTCGGCGACGAACAGGCCAGCGGTGTACGCCGGCTGCTCCTGGCGGAGGGCGGGTTCCAATCGATCCACGCCTTCCCGCAAAAGGACCAGGTGGCGCGCCGCGTGTTTGCTGACGCCAAGTTGTCAACGGCCCTCTTCGTATACAGGAAGTCGAGGGACCCCGGCATCCGTTCGGCCGCGTTTCCTGCGCTCTCCCATCCGGGCAATGCAGTGGTCGCTGGCGATGCGCTCGAGATGAGCGCGGAACGAATCCGCACGTACGATCCGGACAACCTGACTATATTGACCTGCAGCCCTTCCGACTGGGACCTCCTGATGGAGCTGGACCCCACCAGAATCGCTAGGCTCGATGCGTTCGCGCGGTTCTTCCAAGGAGAGGTCAACCAGACCAACGCGGGACGGTCCGGCTTCCTGAGACCGCGGGGTCAAGGGCGTCTGGTGACCCGGGGGGCCTGCATCTGCCTCTATCAGGTTCGCGATGCCTCTCAAGGCGAGGACCTGTATCTTGACGTTGAGAGCTTCACGGCCGGCGCCGGGCTCGACACCAAGAGCCGTCACAGCCGGCACGAGCGGGTAGTCCTTCAGTAGAGCAGCCCGCAGAACAACTTCCGGCGCATCATCGCCGCCCGGCTACCGCCTGGCGAGTTCTGCAATCATACGGTCAACTACACCACCGCGGCGCACTCGACGGTCGAGCTGGGCCTGATCCTCGCGGTGCTGAACGGCTCGCTGGCCGAATGGTACTTCCGCCTCGGCAGTACGAACGCCCACGTCAGCCAGTATCAACTCGATACGTTACCTTGCCCGCGCTTTGGCCACGGGGACCGTACCCCTGACCTCGACAGAGTGGCGTCGATCCTGACAAGCCTTGAGGCTCGAGCTTACGACCGCGTAGAATCGGCCGTCGTCGAGCTCTCTGCGCAGGGGGTGGGGGCGACGATCGAGCGCGTGCTCTTAGGGCTGGTCACTTTCATCGAAGAGCGCGAGCGAACTCGGGGGAGCATTTCCCGGGCCGCGCGGTCGCGCCTTGAGCCTGATGCAAACTTGGCCCAGGTCATCCTCGACAAGGCCGTATTGGCCATGGTGGGTCTCGGGGGGCGATACGAGCAGATTCGCCAGCGACTGGCGGCGATGGTCTGAGGCACCCAGTTGCGCCAGTGACGGTGGGACGGTGCCCACGCGGACATCCGCGCCGAGCGCTACTGGCTCAACTAGGCCGGCCGGTCAGACCCGCGGACGTCCTAGCCTCGTAGGTGAGCGACTATATGCTTTAGCTGACGCGCGCGACCGCCGGTAAGCCGGAGATGCGGCTCCTCTGCTGTGGGAACGCCAGCCGTCGCTGTGCAGGTCGGCTTTTGACTCATAACGGTAGTTGGCGGCATCCGCTCTCAGGCCCGCGCAGGTAGGCACCGTGTTGGACAGCTACGCTACACACTGTAGCAGTAAAACTTACGGTGCCTTGGGATGAGAACGATCGAGGCCAGTAAGTAGCCCGTCAGACGGCACTGGATTGAGGCTGCCCGTAGATGCACGTCTGGTAGGAGAACTTCTCTGTGGTTCCGTCGACCCGATTGACCCAAAAACATTTGGTCCGGAAGTCAGCGCTTCGGACGCTCAAATGTGTGATGCCGGGGCCGATCTTCGCGGCCGCCTCTGGATGTTTCTGCAGGGCGGCCAAGAGAACGGCCTCGTCGGTCGCGCCAACCTTGTCTCCGATATCGTAGCGGTTGAGCATGTCTTTCAAATGGGCATGCGCGTCGCCTTTTTTCGCGAACTGAAGCGGCCCTAAGGTCATGGGTTTGGCTGGCATGGTCCGTCTCCGTGGCTTGATGATTAGGCGAAGGTGAGGACGTCCGATCCCGATTGCCCTCCCAGAAGTTTGGCGCTCACTTCGCGTAGAATGATCGCGGGAATATCCAGGGTGTCGAGCCGGTCGGCGCGGTCCTTCACCCACTCGACGCAGGCATCCTTCGTCAGGTCGTCGCGGGCGATCTTCTCATAGAGGGCGACCGCGCTCATGCGGGACAGGCCCAGCTCCATGAGCGACAGCAGCGTCAAGCTAGATACGCCGAACTCCAGCTGGGTTCCGATGTCCAAGTCCGTGTCGACCAAGTCTTCGCGACCGATGGCGCGAAGGTGCACATGAAGGATGTCCATGTAGGCGGACAGGTATTTGGGGGCTCGAAAGCGGGCGGTCTGCTCGACCTTGTCCATGGTGTCGCGGATCAGGACAGGGAGTTTGAAGGGTCGCCTGTGGTCTTGGTGGTATTTGATGTTCGCCTTGATCATCGAGGCCAGGGAATGGCCCTTGAGCCAGCGGACGACAATGAGGGCGTGATAGGGCTCCAGGCCACGGGGCATGAAGGCGGGGAACAGATGGTCGTTTATCCGTCCCATGATGGTGACGAAGCGGTCGTAGCTGTCCTCACTGTCGACCGGTGCGGGCAGCAGGTTCTCGACGTCGTTCGGGTAGTCTCGGAAGGCGTTGAGGAGGGTCTGCAAACTCAGAGCGCTGACACCCGAGTGTCGGGCGGCCACCGCGTGGTCGATTTCGACCGAGGCGGCGAGGGTCTCAAGGCTGGCCTCCAGACGGGCGATGGTTGCCGGATCGTGGCGACGCGCCAGAGCCGCGTCCGATAAGGAGCCAAGGCGCATATAGGTGTTGAGGAGGTAGCCGCCGACCTGCTCGAACCGCTCAGCGTCATCCAGCTCGGCCAGGACGGCATCCGCGCGCCGTTCGAGATAATCCGCGAACGCGTCTCCTGTGTCGAGGACGGCGTCGCTCTCGCGTTTGATCGGGTAGCGAGAGCGGTCCGGAACGCCGGTCGGCCAAGCCTTGAGATCCTTGGGATTGATGCAGATGATGTTGCCTTGGAACTCGTCGCCCCATCGGCCCGCGCGACCGGCGAGGTTCCAGAAGTCATGCGGTTCCATAGGATTACCCCGGCCCTTGCGGGGGCCGCGCACCACGATCGACCGGCACGACAGGTTGACCCCTTCGATGAGCGTGGAGGTGCAGACGAGGAAGCGGATTTTGCCCGAGCGGAAGAGCCGTTCCACCTCGGTTCTGATGAGCGACGGCATATTGCCGTAGTGGAAGGCGACGCCCCGCTCCACGAGGGGCGCCAGACCGTATTTGGGATGAACGCCCTTGCGGACGAGATCGGACAGCTCCGCGAGTTCGGGGTCTACGATCTTGGGATCGGCGACCAGTTGAGAAATGAAGTCCGCCACCTCTTCCGCCTCGGCCGCGCCATTGGCGTACACCAGCGTGCCGCTTCGTTCGCCGCCCGCCGCCGCCGCAATGAACGCCAGCCGCTTGCGAAGGCCGGCAGGTGAACTTGTCAGTTTCAGGGTCCCGATGGGTAGCGCGCGCCCGGGCAGTTTGAGCGCCAGATGCCATTGCTTGGGTTTGCGCGGGACCTGCTCGGCGACGATCAGGTTCTGCAAGACGGTCGGGGCGTCGCTGTCAACGCTGGCGACGTCTGCGGAGGCGGGTGCGTCGGCGAGGAGTTCGCCCGGGTTCTGGGTCGCCGGGCTGATGAAGGCGACCTTGAGCGACGGATTGGCGCGCGCGACGCGCTCGATTGCGTCCTGCAGAATTATGCCGCGATGGTCGTCGCCGATCTTATGAGCTTCATCGACGATAAGCAGGTCCATGCCCGCCGCCTCGCCGAGGGCGTTGATCAGCAGATGCAGTCGCTCCTGCGTAAAGACCAGGATCAACTTCTTGCCGCCGGCGGTGGCCGCATCGAACTTCTCGCGCAGGGGCAAGGAGGACACTTCGATGTCCGCCTTGGCACCCACAGCAGCGTTTAGCGCGGTCTCGATCTCAGACACGAGCGCCCGCGTCGGCGCCAAGTAGACGGCGACACGGGCCTCCGTTGCGCGGAGCTGGTCCAGCAACCACTGCAGGACGAGAAAGGTCTTGCCCGACGCCGTAGGCGCTGAGGCGGACAGCCATTGATGCGTGCTGGCGTCTTCCCAGAACCGCTGCTGGAAGTCATTGACCTGAAGCCAGTGGCCGGTCGACTCGACTAGGACAGAGTGATCCATCCGTCGGCGCTGAGCCTCGAGGCGCAGGCCGGAGCCCAAGCGTGACTCGAGGTCGTCGTCGATGCGGCCACGGGCCTGAGCGAGGTCGACGGCACGGAAGTTTACAAGCTTGTCCATGAGGACTGCGCCCGCGTCTCGCACGACCTCGTCTGAAGACAGTGAGACGGCGGCAGTGGCGATCCGCAGGGCCGCCTCTTGATAAACCCGGGTGTCGGACCGGGCCAGGATGCTTCCCGCCAGCAGGAGATGCGACCAGTCCAAGTCCGGCTCCTTCGTCGCCTCCTCGGCCAGATTGTCGATTTCCGTTCGAACGATCGTTCGCGTGAGGACATCGAGTTGTTCCCGAACGCCTTCCTTGAGCAGCCAAGCCTGCAGCTCCGGAAGCGTCACCGGCTCAGACCCATCGCTTCGAGGAAGTCTGAGCGGAACTCGTCAGCGGAGGGGAGCGGCAGGCAGAAGAGCTCGATCTCGAAGGCTTGCAGCTTCTCCGCCGTCAGCCGCGCGCCGATCTGCTTTTTCCATTCGGCGAGCGCCGCCTTCGCCGCCGCCGCGATCTCGTCGGCGACCGCCTTTGCGTCATTGCCGGGGTAGAAGTCCGAGGTGAATCCGACCAAGGCGACGCCACAGTAGCGCACCCGCCGCGACAGGGGAGAGCTCAGGTCGAAATATTGTCGAAGCGCCTGGGTCAGAGCGGGATTGCTCAGGTCGGCTTTGTCGCTCAGGAGGATGAGGTCACGCTCCCGATCGGCGCCGTCATGCTCCGGCTGCACGAGATATGGCGCGAGAGACGCTAGGCAATCCCGGATCGCGTCCGAGGCGGACTTGTAGATCTTGGACTCGCCCCAATACAGCTTGAGTATGCCGTCGTCAGTGACACCCGCGTAGACGCCGTCGGCACCATGATAATGCATACGGGTATCCGTCTTTAGATCCATCTTGCAGAGGATCTGGGGAATGCCGAGATAGCGCTCCGCGAGCAGGAACAGCAGCATCTCGCCGCCCTCGCCCGTCTTCGTCAGATCGGTGAAGGAGCGTCTGGCCTGTTCAAGGAGTCCGGCCACGGCTTCCGTGCTGTTGAACTCAGCGTCACGCTTCTTGGCGGCCGCGAGCTTGGACCGTGGGATGGCGTAGTCAGCCACGACGTTGCGCATGAACGCCGCCAGCCGTTTAGGCTGCACACGGCCATTGGCGTCGACAGTCAGGCAGTGGCAGTGGATCCGAACCGAGTGACCGTCGACCTCGATGTCGCGTTCGATCAGCTCGAGGTGCACGCCAAGAGTCTCCGGCGAGCCCGTCAGGGCGGCGTGCAAGTCGTCATATGTAATTTGGGACAGCTCGTCCTCAAGCTTCGCAGTCATGGGCGGCAACCTAGGCGGGTTTCGTCCATGCGGTCCAGAGCCAGGAGCAGGGTACCGTTCTCTCGCGCCGTTTGAGCGCCCGGCGCCGGCGTCATCCGCCCTCACGGATTAGTGCCTGCCGGCGTCGCTGTTCGGCTTCGATTGGGTGGCCTTGAACGCGGTCTCCAAGCGAAGGCTAGGCCTGTGACTGCGGGCATCAAACCCTTCGAGGGCGAGTCCAGTTTTCGGCGCGATCCTAGTGTCCACTCATGGCGCTTGGCAGACCTCTGTCGACCGTCAAACGGCGGTTGGGTCCCTTGGCGAAAGCGCGGAGAGCTTGACCCCGTCGACGGCCCAGTAGTCCGCGCCCCGAACGGTCGACCAGTTGTAGCCCAGCTCCTTGACCGCAATCAGCGCCGCGGATGACAGACGCATGGTCTGGCCGCGGAACTCGACCTCCCGCGTTCCGGCAACGGTGCAGGTGACCTCCGGATCCTTGGTGAAGGTCAGCACCGTTCCCACCGCCAAGCCGAGCCCATCAAACGTCATCGCTTCGGCCCGGGACTTCACTTCCTCGATCGCGTTGCGCTGTTCGGGCGTGATCAGCTGTTGCTGGTCCGACAGGGTTTCGACCTCGATCGCGACCAGTTCGACGATCGCCTTGGCCCGGTCAGGGTCGATCCTGAAGAACTCCCGGCTTGCGGCTGTCCGGTCGTCGGCGAAAACAAAATGCAGGGCCCGCTCAACCCGCCGGCAGTCCGGGACACGGGCGAAGTAGACGCATTCGAAGGGCAGTGGGACGCCGGTGGTGTGGAGCTGGCGCATGCGCGCCTCGACGTCATTCTGCTGGGTGAAGCCGAGCTTGATGTAGCCCGGCATCGCCTCGTTCTTGAGGATATAGACGAAGCCCTCGCTCATGCCGGTGCTCCGGCATGTCGGGTCAGGCGTCGGTCAGTGAACCGATGGTGACCTTCAGCGCCTTGGCCAGCCGCTCCAGCACGGTGATTGTGGGGTTGCGGACGCCGCGCTCGACGCCGGAGACATAGGTCCGGTGCAGCTCGGCTCGGTCGGCGAGCTCCTCCTGCGACCAACCCCTGGCCTCGCGGACGGTCTTGATGTTGCGCCCGACGCGGTGGCGGATATCCATGCCCGGAGAGGGCGACGGCGCAGCCGATCGGACTACAGACTATGAGTCTCATCTGCGGGTGAATGACACCCGCAGATGAGCGGGTCAATTCAGCAGAGGAGCGCCCAGGCGTTGTCCATCTCGCCGGGTGCGAAGTCTTCCTCGAGTCCGACTGCCCCGCCGGCGATGAACCGCTGAGGTCCGGTCATGCCGCCAAAGGCGTTCTTGCTGTTCACATAGCCGCAGATGGCCGTAACGCCGTCCCGGCGAACCACCCTCACGTCGCTGAACTGGGCAGAAGCCGGGTCCCGCAGCCGGGCTTTCACCCGGTCCTTGCCGGCGATCTCATAGCCGACGTCGCTGGGCGGCGCGGCGGCGGGTTCTCCGCAAGCCTGAAGCGGGAGGATCAGGCAGGCCGCGATCGCGAGTGTTCGAGGGGTCATGAGTGCAGTCTCCAATGTAGTCGAAGAGTCTCGACGCAACACGCTTCGCTCTACTGATCGACACAGTCAAAAACACTTTTAAACAAGCGTTTAAGCGCTGGACTGCTGTCCGGATCAGAGCGCTAGTCGGTCGTCCCGCACGTGTCGGGTTCATCAGGCCGGCGGGCATCCAAGCCCGACTGGCCTGTCTCAGTGAGAGCCGCGCCAACGGCTCAGCACAGGAGACACCGACATGACCGCCACCAAATCCTCCCGCCGTTCCCGCACGTCGCCCGGCGCAAGCGGCCGCCAGGCGAGAGCTGCCAGCCGCGCCGAGCGGACCCCAACGGTCGCCGCCGCTTCGCCCATTTCACCACCGCCTTCGCGCATCCCCGTTCGGCCGCGATCCGCGCCCGTGCCCGCCGTCGGCAAACTCGGCCGGCTGGTCGAGCTGATGCGGCGACCGGAGGGCGCGAGCCTTCAGCAACTTTGCGCCGAGACGAACTGGCAACCCCATTCGGTGCGCGGCGCCCTGGCCGGATCGCTGAAGCGGTCGCGGGGCTACGAGATCGCCTCCGAGCGGGTCGAGGGGGTGCGCGTCTACAAGATCGCCCCGCTGGCGCAGGGGGCCTCGGCATGATCGACAGGCGGCACGCCGAGAACGTCCTCGAACAGCTGTCCATCGGCATCACCAGAATCATCGAGGACGCCTATCCCATTACGGTGGATGTGGTGATCAACGGAGACCTCAGTCGCGAGGATCTTCTGGCCCAGGCCGGTGAGGACGTCCTGACCCTCGTTCGGGCCATGCGGGTGTTCCGCCGCCGCATGGTCGAGGAAGACGATGGGGCTTCCACCGTTGGCGACTGACCTGGAAACCCGCATTGAGGCTGAGGTGGCCGCGCTGGAGGCGATGGGGCTTGAACAGCTCCGCGCGGTCTGGCGCGGCCGCTATGGCGCACCGCCCAAGCTGCGCTCGCCCCAGCTGCTTCGATTGAACCTGGCCTGGCGTATTCAGGCCGACGCCTTCGGCGGTCTGGATGCCGAGACCAGGCGTCGGCTCCGACGCGGCGGGGCAGGGGCGTCGGTGGCGGACCGCCTCCAGCCCGGCGTACGGCTGATCCGTGAGTGGAAGGGGATGCCCCATGAGGTGATCGTGGAAGAGGGTGGCTTCCGCTACGAGGGCCGGGTCTGGAAAAGCCTGTCGGAGATCGCACGCCACATCAGCGGAGCCCGTTGGAATGGGCCCCGGTTTTTCGGGCTCAGATCTGAAGCGCCGAAGGCCAAGGCCGCATGACCCGGCCACCGATCCTCAGGTGCGCCGTCTACACCCGCAAAAGCACCGAAGAGGGCCTGGATCAGGAGTACAACTCGCTCCACGCCCAGCGTGACGCCTGCGAGGCCTACATCCGCTCCCAGGCCGGTGAAGGCTGGACCTGTCTGAAGACAGCCTACGACGATGGGGGCATCTCCGGTGGGACGATGGAACGGCCGGGGCTCAAACAGTTGCTGGCCGACATCGCCGCCCGGCGGGTCGATGTGGTGGTGGTCTACAAGGTCGATCGCCTGACCCGCTCGCTGCGGGACTTCTCGAAGATCGTGGACGTGTTCGACAAGAACGGGGTCTCGTTCGTCTCCGTGACCCAGTCGTTCAACACCACCTCTTCGATGGGGCGGTTGACGTTGAACATGCTGCTGTCGTTCGCCCAGTTCGAGCGCGAGGTCACCAGCGAGCGGATCCGCGACAAGATCGCAGCCTCCAAGAAGAAGGGCATGTGGATGGGGGGCAACCTGCCTCTCGGATATGATGCGGATGGCCGGACGTTGAAGATCAATGAGGCGGAGGCCGAGACTGTCCGGCACATCTTCCGCCGATACCTTGAGACCCGGTCAGTCCATGTGCTGGTCGCCTCGCTGGAGGCCGAGGGGGTCCGGTCCAAGCGGCGCGAGACCAAGGCCGGCGTCATGATCGGGGGCGAGGTGTTCACCCGCGGGGCCCTGTTCCACCTCCTGTCCAATCGGGTCTATTTGGGACTGATCACGCACAACAAGGACGCCTATCCTGGACTCCACAAGGCCATCGTCGATAGGGAGATCTTCGACGCTGCCCAGAACCTAATGGCGGCGAACAGCGTCAAGCGGACCACAGGTTCGGCGCGACGGATTGAGGCCGCGCTCATGGGCAAATTGTTCGATCAGAACGGCCAGCCGATGGTGCCGACCTTCTCGGTCGGCCGGAACGGCAAGCGCTATCGGTACTATGTATCGGAGGTGCTGCAGACCGGAGCTGCCGGCTCCACCCGTGGTGCCCCGAGGAGAATACCCGGCGCAGAGCTGGATCAGCTCGTGGGGGAGCTGACCGACCGCATGACATCGCCGGAGGAAGCAGTGCTCAACTCCGTTGCTGTGAAGGAGGCCGGGTTGGAGTTGTCGTTCCGACCTCCGCCCCAGATGGACCCGACGGAGTGGCGACACATCCTTGGCCTGGTGAGCAGCCGGCTAAAGGCCGGTGAACGGGCCTGGTCGGGACGTGGTAAGTCGCTGAATGTCCTGACGCCGGTGAGCGTGATGTTCCGAGGTGGGCGGACGTGGGTGGAAGGACACCAGCCTCGTACTGCAAACCGCGCCGATCCTGCCCTGGTTGCTGCGCTTCGCCGGGGGCATGACATCGTCAGCAGCATAGGGCTCCCACTCGCGGGACCTTCGGCAAGAGAAGCGAGGGCAATCACCAGTACTTATGAACGGGCGCTGGCTCCCTTGGCCTTCCTTGCTCCCGACATTCAGCAGGCGATCCTCGAGGGGCGACACCCCAGGTCCCTGACCCTGTCGACCCTTCAGACCGCCGGGATCCCTTTGAACTGGGCCGACCAGCGACAAGCGTTCGGCTTCGGCCCCGGCCTGAGGTAGTCTTGCGACGCAGGAGTACCCGTGCCGAAGCGAATCAACCCGACCGACGAGGATATTAGAGCGAGCCTTGAGCGCTTTGGCGGGATCGTGGGGATTGCCGGTAGACACCTCGGCATGTCGCCCAGGACCTTGAACCGCCGCTTGGCGGCAGACCCAAACCTCAAGACAACTTTGTACCACGTCCACGAGGGGATCACCGACATAGCTCTCGGCGTCATGATTCAGCGCGTGCATGCAGGAGACCCGAAGGCCTGCTTCTGGTGGCTGGACAGGTTCGGAGCGGAACGGGGTTATGGCCGCCGCCGCGCTTCCTGTGACTTGGTGGATCCGGCCGAGACAGCGCGCCTCTTACTGGAGTTCGCCAAGTTCTGCCCGGAGCTTCGAGAGGACGTTCGGGAGCTCGCAGGCTCACCGTCGCTGTGACGCGTGCACTAAGCGCTGGGCCTTGGCGGATGCGAATAGCCCGTCCCGAAGAAACAACACATCATGCCTTGTTGCGAGAACAGGGCAGAGGAAGACCCAGTTGCCGGGCTTGTACAAGCCGGCGGGTTCTACAGAGAGGGACTGAAAGCTTCGTCCGTCGGGGTTCTGCCTGCTCAGCCCTACAATCGGCGCCAGCTGCACGCTGAAATCTGCGACCAGAACGAACTGAGTGGTGCCTTCCATGCCTTTCGGCCAAATCAGGGTCGTGAGTGACGCTTTGGTGGCTGACCAGATCCTGCTGACGACCCTGGCGTCGAGAGCGGCGCAGCTTTCCAGCTTGATGAGTGGGCGCGCCGACAGCGCAGCTAGATCAAAGGGCGGGGCCTTGTGGCTCTGGATTGTGGCCAAGAGGTCCTTTGGATCGTCCGAGGAGACGCCGCGATAAAGGGCGGCCTCGCCGCCGGCCAGCGCAGCCTCAGTCGAATACGGGCCGCGCTTGCGGTTGGACCGATAGAGCCGGGCTACGGCGAGTTGCTGTTGTCGCTCCACTTCGGCGGCCTCCTCTCCGAGGCCCGGAACGATCTGAGTGGCGTAGGGTACCGTTAGAGCCCGATTGACCAAGCGGGAGCGGTTGGGGCCTCTGGCCCTCGGCAACCCCTCCGCCCCCCGCAGTCTCGCGTCGATGCTCTCCAGCTTCGCCCGGCGCCGACCGTGACGATTTCCATGTCGCGTAGCGCTGCGTAGGCCGTGGCCTTTCGCCGAGGCCCATCGCCCACGGTACAGAAACAGCTCGTGGCAGTTCGCCCCGGTCAAAGAGCAAACAAACACCGGCCGCTCTCCGAAGCGCAGGTAGTTCACGGAATGGTCGATGAGTTCCTGGCGATATTCCTCCTGGTCTTTCCAGAAGATCAGAGCGTTACTCGGATCCATGGAGACGACGACGACATCAAGGCCGGCCGTACGCAGCGCGATCTTGCGACCCGGTTCGTCGAGTAGCCCCTCGCGTTTAAGCAGGCGGATCGGGATCCGGGGCTGTTCCTCGGCAAAACCAGTTCCACTGTTCAACGGCGAGAACTCCCTGCCACAAGGTGCTCATCTACTGGGCCTAAGGACAGAATTAGCGCCAAACTCCAGTCTCTCCAAGACGCCGGAGACTGAGGGGCAGGAACAGCCGGAGACGACCGGAATGAGCCGGACGCATTTGCCCGGTCCATCGGGATTGATCTGATTTTTCTTTGAAAAGACCGGCTCTTCCGAAGCCCGATGTCTTCAGAGCCTCGTAGCGTCAGAGCAGTGGCGGACAGAGAGGGCGCGAGACCCGGGCCTCTCGTCGTCCACCGGCGTCTAAAATCCTCAATGTTCACGGCTAGTTAACGTACAATTCGTCCACGATGATCTGTCTCAATCTACCTGTTTCAAAGCGGATTAGTGGGACCAAAGTTGGTGCCAGCCGCACCAAGTTTCGCAGGGACTACGATGCCTCGTCCACTCCATAAGCTGCCGCCGCGCGCCGTTCTCACAACCTCAGAGCCCGGCCGCTATGGCGATGGCGGCGGCTTGTACCTTGTCGTCTCGCCAAGCGGCAGCCGCAAGTGGGTGTTCCGATACCGCTGGAAGAAGCGCCTGTCGGACATGGGTCTAGGCTCAGCTTCCGTTGTCACCTTGGCGAGGGCGCGCGAACGCGCGGCCGCGGCGCGGCTTCAACTGTCTGAGGGCGTCAACCCTTTGGACGAAAAGCGCGCGAGGCGGGCGATCCCGCTGTTCGGTGACTTCGCCGACGAACTGATCCTGTCAGTTCAGGATCAGTGGAAGAACAAAAAGCACGCCGCTCAGGTGGAGTCGACGCTGGTTCGGTACGCGGCCAAGATCCGGTCGATGCCCCTCGATCAGATTGAGACCGCCCACGTCCTACAGGCGCTGCGTCCAATCTGGACCACGAAGGCGGAAACGGCGGGCCGCGTGCAGAACCGGATTCAATGGGTCCTGGATGCGGCCAAAGCGCAAGGCTACCGAACTGGCGAAAACCCCGCGCGCTGGAAAGGTCACCTCGACCAGCTCCTCCCGAAACGTTCCAAACGCACCAAGAAGCACCACGCCGCGTTGCCGTTCATGGAGGTTCCGGCGTTTATCCAGGAGCTGAGAACCAAAGACGCGACGGCCGCCTTGGCGCTGGAGTTCATTATTCTCACGGCAACGCGTTCGGGGGAGGTGCGCGGTGCGACCTGGGCCGAGGTGGATTTTGAGACCGCCGTCTGGACCATCCCGGCGATCCGCATGAAGGCCGGCGCGGAGCACCGCGTGCCGCTGACGCCAGCGATGATCGCGATGCTTGAGAAGCTGCTCCCTCTTTCCGGCGACCTTGCGACGAACTTCATCTTCCCCGGACCCAAAGGTCCGACTGTGGGACTCTCCGACGCGGCCTTCAGCGCCCTGCTTCGACGGATGAGACGCGATGGAACGGTCACCGCACACGGGTTCCGCTCAAGCTTCCGGGACTGGTGCGGGGAGACCACCAACTACCCGCGCGATCTCGCCGAACTCGCATTGGCGCACACCGTGGGGGATATGACCGAGCGCGCCTACCGACGGGGCGATGCCTTGGCCAAACGGCGGATCATGATGCGTGAGTGGTCGATCTTCTGCACTCCGGGGTCCGACAGCCTTGACGACGACGCTGGCGAGACGCCTATCGAAGGCGAACCGGAAGCGATGACCGCCGCCTGAGGGCGCCGCTGTTCGAGAATTCATTAGACGACGGCGCTGGTCATGACGGGCTAATTCGGCGTCGGCTCGCCAAGCGCTAAGGGGTGGATCGGCCCGCGCATGCCTCCGTATCCGACATCGGCGATCCTGATCGACCACCTACTGGGCCTCGATTCGAAAAACCTCTCGGCTCGTGCGAGGTCGTGACCGTACTTTGAGAGCTCCTTCAACCCGTCTTGGGACCGCAATATGAGCACTCTCGATCCAACCACCACTGCGAGCGGCGGCTTGGCGGCTCCCCCAATCATCGAAAATATTTCCGAGCTCGACGATTTAGCGTTGGATGCCGCAATCGAGAGCTTGGAAGCCTTCGTTGCTCCGCACTTGATTACGTTGAAACGCCTCAGGAAGCGTCGCGCGACGAAAAAGGCAGCCGCAGCTAGCGCAAGAACCAGAGCGGCTAGACTTCCTGCGGGAACGGTAGAGCGGAACCGGAAGGATTTTGATGGAGCCCGCGGGCATATCACCCACCTTGCGGAGATCCACGGAGTATCGAAGCGCACGGTCCACCGGAAGCTGACCGGGAAGTAGTACCGTCGGCGCCGAATATCGGCGCGCTATATGCCATTTACAGATGGTAATTGGCTAATGGCGGTCGTGACGACTCCTTGACTCCATGTCCCGGGCATCCCGCCCAGGCCGCTGAGGAGTCACCATGATCAACCCCCACCTCGAGAGACTGCCGGCTGTGCAGGCCCGCATCGGCATGAGCCGCGCGTGGATTTACAAGGAGATGGCCGCGGCACGCTTCCCAAAGCCGATCAAGATTGGGTCCTGCTCCGGCTGGTATGCCGGCCAGATCGACGCCTGGATCGAACAGCTCGTCGAGTCCCAACAAGGTGTCCTTGCCGATGGTCTCGCCGCCAACGCTCAAGCGGGGCAGGGCGCATGAACATCCAGCGCCCCTCCCAGCCTACCGGCCAGTTCCATTCGCCCGCTGAGGTCGGTCGCCGCCTCGACGTTCACGCCAAAACGGTCAAGCGCCTCATCAAGTCCGGGGAGCTGCGAGCTCACCTTGTCGGAGGCCAGTACCGGATCTCTGAGGATGACTTCGCGTCCTACGTCGCGCGGTGCCGCGTCTGATGTCCCGATCGCGGACCTTCAGGCTGCATTGTCCAATGTGGCCAAGCAAAACATCACGGCAACGTAACACACGGTAAGAATAGTCAACCGCTACACACAGCAAGTAGCTTGCACTTTCCGCTTTGTCCCCCTTCGGGTGGACAAATCCATACAAGGAAGACAGAAGGCAGATGTCAAAACATTCTAGCCGACTCACATCGGCAGTTTCAATAACTAACAGTGCGTCCTTTGGGTCGCGTCAACTTCAGCTTTTTGAGGAAGCAGCCATCATGTCCATCTCCCCGTCACGCCGAGCTGGTAAGCGGCGCCCCCCGGTTGCGCGACCGCGAGCTGCCTGCGATCGCGAACTCCCTGTCACCCAAAGCTTCGAGGAGGGCGGCCAATCCGTGGTCGTCACGCCAACCACGGCGAGGCTCGCGGCACGGGCGACCCGCAGAGCAGCTTCACCCGCGTCTAAGCGCAGGCCCAAGAGCGGTATCGCTTCGCCTCCGTCCGAAGGCATGGCGACTGAACGGGCCTTTAACTCGCCGGGCCTGGTGAGAACCGATCCAGCGCGCAGCGGCGGAAGACAGGGCAAGCCGCCCGTCCAGCTGGGCCTGGCCACGCCGGGGCCAGTCCCGCAGAATCTGCGGGAACTGCTCGATAGGCTCGAGGCGGAGCCCATAAAGGACCGCAAGCTCGTCGAGACATGCTGGGCAATCAACCAGGTCGGTTCCCTCCTGCGCAAGCCGCTCCAGAACATCCCGACCGAGCCAGCGCTTCTGCGTCCGCTGATCAAGGCTGCGACGCCAGCGTCGCTCGAGATCACCTCGGAAAGGTGGTCGCGTCTGAAAAGCCTTCTGGCCTTCGGCCTGCGTCGTCACGGCATCGACCTGCAACCGGCTCGTGACATCGCAGGGCATGCGCCGGCCTGGAAGGCGCTGGCGTCTATCGCGCCGGATCGTGCGTGCGTCATCGGCCTGTCACGGTTCATGAGCTTCTGCAGCCGTGCAGACATTCCGCCTGACGCTGTGACCGGGCAGGTGTTTGCGGACTTCGCCGATGCGCTGCAGAATCGTAGCCTTCATCAAGCGCCGAGCGTGATCTCGCGCGGGGCGATCAACAGCTGGAACCGGGCCGTCACCACCGTTCCGGAGTGGCCGCAGACGGTGATCCCGATTGAACGACATTCGCGCTTCTATTCGTTCGCGTGGACTGCGTTTCCGGCGAGTTTCGGCAAAGACGTCGATGACTACCTCGCTCAATGCGCGGTGACAGACATTTGGTCGGAGCACTCAAAGAAGGCTAGCCGACCCAAGACCATTGAGCTGCGGCGCAGACAGCTTCGCCAGCTCGCCTCGCTCCTCGTGCTGAGCGGCTTTCCGATTGAAGAAGTCACCAGCCTGG
The DNA here is from genome assembly GCA_964520795.1 of uncultured Brevundimonas sp. Classification (GTDB taxonomy): domain Bacteria; phylum Pseudomonadota; class Alphaproteobacteria; order Caulobacterales; family Caulobacteraceae; genus Brevundimonas. Next base: position 63,989 of record CAZFQC010000001.1, on the reverse strand, counting down.
CGGTGCTGACCAAGCTCGAGAACGCGCGCGCGGCCCTTCAACACCAGGAAGCACGCAAGGACGGCGTGGTTCCGCGTTCGCTTGCGGAGCACGCTTGGCTGCTCAAGACGATCGCCCGGAACTGGACCAAGGATCCCGTTTCCGCGGAGGCCCTCGGCAACCTTGCCCCGCGCCTGCAGATCGCGTCCCGGGAAATGACAGAGCGTAACACCGCGCGCCTGCGTCAGTTCGGGGTTCAGTCGAACGTGGACGCGCTGCTCAACCTACCAGCGCGCGTGTTCGCAGAGGCCGAGGCCGAGACGATCGTCACGCTTAAGACAGCGCGGCGGGTTGCACTTGCGCTGGCGGTCGACCTGCTGACCGTCATGCCGCTGCGCATCAACAACCTGACGGGGCTCGAGTTCGATCGCCACATCATTGTGCTCGGTCGGGGGAAGCACCAGGAGATGCTGATCGTGATCCCCGCCGCGGAGTTCAAGACCGGAAAAACGTTTGAAATGCGCGTGCCACAAAGCGTCGTCGAGCGGATCGACCGGTACACAGAGCGGTATCTTCCGGTGCTCGCGCCCCAAGGCTGTGCACAGTTGTTCGTGTCTCCGACGGGCGGACGGCGCTCCACCGGTGCCTTCTCTCGCGCGATCTCTGACTTCGTGAAGCAGGAGACTGGCCTGATCATGAACGCCCACCTGTTCCGCCCGCTGGCCGGCAAGCTCCATCTGGAAGAACATCCCGAGGATATGGAGACGGTCCGCCGCCTGCTGGGTCATGAGCGCTCTGATACGACCCGTCGCTACTATGTCGAAGCGCGCACGACCCGGCACATGCAGCGCTTCACCGACATGATCGAGCAGCGCCGGGTCTCGGCCGCTGCGGCTCAGCCCATCAAAACCCGTCGCAAGGGAGCCGGCAAATGACTCACGGAAGTTCCAAGACGCGTTGCCTGCCGGTCTCTGAATGGCCGGAGCAGGACCAGAACGCATGGGCGCTCGCGCTCCAACCCTACGATGCCTTTGATGCGACCGTAGCTCTGGCTTCGGGTTGGGCCAGCTCCACACAAGATGTCATGGCATCCGGTTACGGGCGGTGGCTGAACTGGCTGGCTCAGCGTGACGAACTGGATGCGTCCAAATCGCCAGGCGAACGGGCCACGCGGGCGCGACTGCAAGCCTACCTCGAGAGCCTGCGGGCTGAGGGCCTGGCCGATTTCTCGATCTCCGGCAGGATCAAGCAACTGGGCCGTATGCTTCAGATGATCGAGCCCGCCGGAAACTGGGTCTGGATCGTTCGCGCAGCGGACCGCCTTCACTGCGCGGCCCAATCCAAACGCGACCGTCGCGAGATCATGCAGCCGCCAGAAGATATCCTGCAGCTTGGATTGGATCTGATGGACGCGGCGGAGCACGATCGGTTCCGGACCGACACGGATCGCGCCGTACTGTTCCGCGATGGTCTGCTCCTCGCCTTCCTCGTCCAACGGCCGTTCAGGCGGGCTAACCTCGCCGGTCTGACCCTCGGTCAGAATCTGGAACTGAGGGACGTCTGGCAGATTCGCATTGAGGACGACGACACCAAGACCGGCGCGCCAATCTCTTGCGACTGGCCGTCCGGCCTGGTGGAGGCGCTCGAACGGTACCTCGCGGTTTACCGCGAGACTCTGTTTCGCGGGCAGAAGGTCAGGGTCCACACTGAAGCGTTGTGGATCTCCAAGCAGGGCAGGGCGATGGGAGACGACGCGATCTATTTCCAGATCAAGGCGCGGACGCAGTTGGAGTTCGGCAAGGCAATCAACCCGCACACCTTCCGAGACATTGCCGCAACGTTCATCGCGGAAACTTCGCCCGCAGAGTCCACAGCGATCATGGACATCCTTGGTCATGGATCGATGCGAACGGCTGAGCGGTACTATAACCGGGCCGGGATGGTTACAGCCGGGGAGCACTTTCACCGGAGTCTGGCGGCGCACCGCGCCCGCGCTGATGACAGCGGAAAACGCTCGGACATTGAGCATCCGGAGTAGCGCCAAGGAGAACTGCCGCGCTGGTCTCAGGATCGGCGCGACGTTCCGGGCAGCACAGACGCAAACCGAACGCGCTTGCGAAGGTGGTCCGCTCCAAAATCTCACGGCCTGCTTAGCTGTCGATTTCGCGGGCGTGGGAGGTCGGCCATGGCCCGAGTCACATTCAGCAGAAAGCATCCGCGGCTACCGAGAGTCCTCAGGTAGGAGCCGGGCCGATGTCCGTATCCGCCCCAGCTTGGACTCTGTGGGTATCTGCGCGCTGCCACCGGTGCATCGGTCATCCGAAGTCGGGTGGTGTCCGGTAAGCGACTATTTGTGTTCCAAATAGATCACCACGGCCAAGAGCAGTTGCCATCCGAGCAAGGCAATCAAGAGCGCCTCCGGCAAGGTCGATCCGGCCAATGCGGCCCCAAGGCCGATGCCGGCTGAACTCAGTTCCATGAGCGGATATTTGATAGGGATCGATGCGCCGCAGGTTCGACAGCGGCCTCGTGCGCGAAAATAGCTGGCCACCGGCACGAGGTCTGGCCAAGACAGAAGACGACCGCACGAACGGCATCGCGACCGTCCGTGCAATACTCCTTCGCCTTCTGGCAGACGGACGCTCACCAAGCCGAGGAAGCTGCCGACGACCAGGCCGATCAGGACCAGATAGAACGCGAGCAAGGCTGCGGTCACCCGCCCTGGATCGGAGGGCTCGCCTCTCCCGAGGCAACCGCCGGCGCGCCGATCGCCGCAGGATCATGCCCGCTCGCGAACATCTCGATTCGGCGGTCGCCATTCGGCCCGCGCAAGGTCGCCCCTCGCGCGGACACCGCCATCAGCCGCCAGCCATCGATCTCCTGTCCGATGGAAACCCTTTCGACCTCTCCGGCCGCGGTCCGCAGATAGACCCGACGACCGGCGATGCCGACCAGAACCGGGAGAGCCTCGACCGCCGGGGTAGCTTGCGGCCCGGTGTCGGGCCCCGCAAGCCGAAGCGCAAACCCCCGCATCGGTCCGCTGCGGCGTGTCTCGATATTCGGTCCGGTGTAGCGTTCGGCTAACGCCCGCCCGGCCGGGCGCGCCGCGCCGCTCGGCCAGAGGACCAGGCCCAAGGTCAGGATCGCGCACAGGCCCAATAGGCCGGGCAGCCAATGCCGGCGAAGATGCGTCATGCGATCACCATCAACAGGACCAGGGTGCAGGTCCCGGTCCCGTCCGGAGCCATGCCGAGCGAAAGAGATTTGAGGCGAATGGCTTCGCGGTTGACCGCCACCCAGTTGGCCGCGGCGGCCGAGGCCGCCGCCTCACCCCGCGCCTGGACGCGGACCTCGGCCAGATGAAGTCCGCCGCCCAGCGGTCGCACGGACGGCGTCTCTACCGAGACAATGGCCAGGCCGAGTTGGCTGAGTCGGCCGTTGAGATATTCCCCGACGGCGATCTTCGCCTCAGCTCCGTTGCGTCGAAGGACGGGTTTCAGGGGCCGCCAATCCCCGGCCGGCCGGCCGGCCGGGGCGGAACCGCTCGCCGGCGTGTCTGCCCCGGCGCGATCTACCGCGACCAGATCGCCGCCGATCGCTACAGCGGAGGTCAGGGCGACTGCGCCCAATCCGATCGCGGCCAGGGCTGCCGCCCGATGGATCCAGACCGATCGGTTCATGCGCAGACCTCGCGCGGAAAGACCACCGATCCCGTCTGGGTCCGAGAACCGCCGACCGGCGGGGCCGCCCCGGCAGCGATCAGGGCGGGGAGCGGCGCTCCGGGCACAAGGTTGAGCGTGACCGACAGGGCGTCGGCGGCGGCGCTGGCGACCGGGAGGCCGCCCGGCAGGACCGCGCCGACGCGGCCGGCCACGCACAGATAGCGGGTGGCGGCATCGGTCCGCTCCAGAGCTGTCCATTCGGCCCGGGCCTCGGCCTGCTGCACGTCCAGGCGCGTCTGTTGTGCGGCTAATCGCTTTTCGGCGGCGATTTCGGGCAGGCGCCGTTCGCGCCACTGTTCGGCGCGCAGCTGGCCGGCCAGGGCGACGGCGGCGATGCCGAGACAGATCAGCGCGGCGCGCGGGGCCTGTTTGAGCCAGCGGGCCTCACGATCGTCGACGGCGCCGGCATTGCGGAAGCGGAACACGACCTGTTCGCCCTCGACCGACCGGGCCAGTGTCACGGTTCGCTGGCTGGAGAAGGCCGGGTCGGACAGGGCCGCGCGCCGCAGGATGCCGAGGGCATAGAACGTTTCGCTGGCGTCCTGACGAAGGGCCACCAGGTCGAACAGGGTGTCGGCGGCGGGCAGGGGCGAGAGCCGGTCCAACTGCAGCCGGACGATCGCCCGGGCCTGTCGCGGTGAGCGGGTCGGCAGGCGCAAGACGCGCGTCATCACTTCCAGCGCCGGAGCGGTCGGCTGCGGGTGGGCGGGGGTCAGGTCGAGGGTGAGGTCGTCGAGCGGCATGACTGGCTGACGGTATCGTATTCACAGCGCTCGGGAAGGCTGCATCGGTATCGAAGATTCACTTTTGGCCCTGATGCGACGGCCCCCGCTTCGGGCGGGCGGCAGCGCGGCGCCGGCCGATCGGTCAGCCCGGCCTGGGATGTCGCCAGCCGTTGGCTAGCCCGCGCCAGGGCCGAATACCCGGCCGTGACCCCAACCAGGAGGATGGAGGCGACGGTCATGGCGATCATCAGTTCGAGGACGCTGTAGCCGGCGCGACCGGAGCGTCCATGGCGTCCGGCGCGTCGGGCCCGGCCGGTTCGCTCGGCGTGGGCGGCACGATGGCGTCCACGGTCAGGTCCGGTCCGAAGCGGCGGTCGACGGTGATCCGCAGCCGACGGGCGACCGAGGGCGTCTCGGCCGTCGCCGCGCTGGTGCTGGTATAGGTCCATGATCGTCCATTGGTCGTGCCTGACTGTTGTCCATCGGGACGCTCCCCCGCGTAAAGCCCTTCATAGAGATCGTCGGCGATGCGGACCGCAGTCAACCGGTCGCGCGCCTGCGCCATCCGTGAGACTGCGTTCGAGGCCAAGGCGACGGCCGCGGCCACCGCGAGCACGGTGATCGACAGCGCAACCATGGCGTCGATGGTCAGATAGCCCTCGCGGCCCGTGGGAGACTTACATGGCAACGGCGTCACCGACGGCCAGCAATCCCTGGAACACCATCATGGTGATCAGGCCGACCATGCCCCCCACGACGATGATGACCAGGGGGGTGATCACCGACAGGACCCGCTCGATCGCTTCCTGGGCCCGACCGGCGAGCACGGCCGAACCGTCGTTGAGCGCCCGGGCCACATGGCCGGACTGTTCGCCCATCAGGACATAGTGGATCAGGTCCGGCGGCGTGGCCGGGATCGCCCTGAGAACCTCGCTCAGCCGCACGCCTTCCATCAGCCGTTCGTCCTGGGCGGCGAGGGCGCGGCTCAGCGAGGCGATGGTGACCGGCTCGCGGGCCAACCGCCAGGCCGGGGCCAGGGGCACGCCGGCCTGCAGCATGACCGCCAGCCGCGAGGCGAAATTGGCGAAGACGAAATCCCGCATCGGTGACCGCTTGCCGCGCATCAAGAGGCGGGCGACCAGGTCCCCACCGGTGCGCCGCGCCCGCGCCGACACGGCGAGGAGGATGGCGAGCCCTCCGGTTCCGGCCGCGGCGATCGGCATCAGCAGACGGACGACGGTGCCGAAGGTCAGCACGGCCTGGGTCTGGGGAGGAATGTCGCTCCCCATGCCTTCGAAGGCGGGCTCCAGCGAGGGCAGGACGGCATAGGCGTAGATGGCGATCGAGCCGAAGGCGACGAGGATGACGAAGACGGGATAGATGCACAGGGTAATCAGCCGCTTCTTCAGTTGATCCGCCGCCGCCAGCGACCGCGCGCCGGCGGCCAGGACCTCGCTCTGGCGACCCGAGGCTTCGCCGCCCCGGGCCAGGGCCTGGAGAAACCGGGCGGGCGTGCCGCTGGCGACTTCGAGCGCCTTGGATAGGGGCTCGCCCGAGATCAGCCGCTGGCGGACTTCGCGGGCGATGGCGCTGACGCGCGGCGTCTCGCGGGTTTCGAGCAGGGACAGGGCCTGGGCCAGGGCCATGCCGCTGGTCATTAGCTGGGCCAAGTCACGCCCCAGGCGGGCGGCCTCGGCCTCGGTCAGGCGCAGCGGTCCCCGGTGCTGGAGCAGGGCGGGGCGGATGGCGATGGGATGCAGGCGCGCGTCGATCAGCCGGTCGCGCAGTGCGCCCGCCTCCGCCGCAAAGCTTACGCCGCGATGGCGGCGACCGTCGGTCCCCAGGGCGGTGAAATGAAAGGCCTTCATCGGTCCGCGACGCGCCAGGCGTCGCCCCAGTCGATCAGCCCCTCCGCCGATTGGGCGAGGGCGTCCTTGCGCAGGGTGGCGTGGCCCGGCTGATTGGCCAGCTCGGCGCGGAGCACAGAGGCGTGGGCGCCGGAGCCGATCAGTTCGCCGATCGCGGGGGTGCAGACCATCAACTCGCTGACCGCCCGGCGGCCGCGCCGCCCGGTCTGGCCGCAGGCGGGGCAGCCGCGCGCCCGGCCGACGGGTCCTTTGACCGGCTTGAGGCCCGCCTCCTTCAGCGTCGCTGCCTCGTCAGAAGTCAGGGGCTCCATCCCCTTACAGGCGGTGCAGAGCTGGGCGACGAGGCGCTGAGCCATGACCCCGATCAGGGCATCGCCGAGGAGGTAGCGTTCGACCCCCATGTCGATCAGCCGCGACGGCGTGGTGGCGGCGTCGTTGGTGTGGACGGTGGCCAACACCAGATGGCCGGTGAGACTGGCCTGGACGGCCAGGCGCGCGGTCTCGGTATCGCGGATTTCTCCGACCAGGATCACGTCTGGATCGTGGCGCAGGAAGGAACGGAGGGCGGTCGAGAAGGTGAAGCCGGCGGCCTCGTTGACCTGGCTCTGGAGGATGTCCTCGAACACATATTCGACAGGGTCCTCGACGGTGAGGATCTTGTTGTGGGCTGAGGCGAGTTGGCGAAGCCCGGCATAGAGGGTGGTGGTCTTGCCGCTGCCGGTCGGGCCGGTGACCAGTAGCAGGCCGTGGCTGCGGGTCAGCAGCTGGCTGAGCCCCGCCGCCACCGGCGGCCTCAATCCCAACCGTTCCAGCGAATAGTCGACGTCGCGGCGCGTCAACAGGCGCACGACCAGGGATTCCCCGAACACGGTCGGCGCCGTGGAGATCCGCACATCGACCGGCACGCCGCGGACATGGATGGTGGTGCGGCCGTCCTGCGGCGCGCGGCGCTCGGCGACATCGAGATCGGACAGCACCTTGATGCGGGCGATCAGGGCCGGGCCGAGGTCGACCCCGAGGCGTTCCTGATCCTGCAGCTGGCCGTCGAGACGAAAGCGGACCCGGGTATGGTCGATCTTCTGCTCGATATGGACGTCCGAGGCGTTGAGGAGGAACGCGCGCTCGAGGATATGTTCGGAGATCCGCACGACCGGCGCGTCGCGCGCGATGTCCTTGAGCCGTTCGGCGTCGTCGAGCCAGGTCGAGGTCGGCGCCGAGGCGAGGCCGGTGCCGTTCGTCGCGGGTTCGGCGATGTCCTGGGCCTGACGCCAGGCGCTCAGGGTCAGGGTGCGGACGGCCACGTCGCGCCCCAGGGCGAAGCGCAGGGCCTCCAGGGTGGTCTCATCGCCAGGATCAACGAGGCCAAGACACCAGCCGCCGTCCTCGTCGGCCATGGCCACGGCGTAACGGTCCTGTAGAAAGCGGACGCTGAGGCCGGGCAGCTCAACGCGGTCGATCGGCGCGCCGTCGGGCCAGCGGGGGGCCTCATGCAGGGCACTGCAGGCCTCGGCGATCGCGTCCTCGGTGGCCAGGCCCAACAGGCTGAGCGCCACCGCCAGTGGTTGTCCCGAACTGCCGCTGGCCCGCAAGGCGCGCTCGATTGCGCTGCCGCGTAGGCTAAGCGCCTCGGCCAGGTCCGCGCGTGGATGGACCGGCGGGGGCAGTTCGAACTCGTCGGCACGTATGTTCATCAGGAGAGTTACCCCGGCACGGCCCCATCGCGTTCAGGCCGGCGACGCTACCGGTATGTCCACGGGAGTCCAGCCCAAGGCCTCGGCCCGGGCGAATGCTTCCCGGTTCGCACTTTCCAGCAACTGATAACGACCGCGAAGATGCGGCGGTACGAGGTCCGCTGTCGGGTAGGGTTTGTAGTACTCCTCGTCCAGCAGGCGGGCTAATGCGCTGCCGCGCCGAACCATCGTCTGGGCGTCGCGGGGCGAGTGGGCGAGGATCACGTCAGCTACGTCGATGGCGTCCTGATACCGGCCCTGGTCCATCAGATGTTCCAGTACCGTGGTCGCCATGAGGGCCACGCTTTCCTTTCGGCTCAGCGTCCGAAGATAGAGGCCGCTGGCGACCGACAGATCGGTCATCGGCAGCTTTTCGCGATACCACTGATCACGCGCGGGCAAAGCGCCGCTGGTGGTTTCCAGATTGGTGGCCTTACCGGCTGCGTCGACGAACCTGACGAACACATGCAGCGGTGCCGTCGAGAGGGCGACATTCACACCTAGCCGATCCGCCAGGATCAGGAACAGGATCGGCATGGACACGCAGTTGCCGAGTCGCGTGGACAGGTAGGTCGACAGCAGCTTACTGCGGAGACTCTGGCCGTAAGGATCGGCGAGGTCGTAGGCGAAGGGGCGATTCTGGTTCCATGGTCCTGCGCGATAGATGAGGGTGCGAACCGCCGCCAGCTTGCGAGCGTCGTCTGCATCCGATCCAGCCATCTCCGCGGCGAACGCAGCCATCCTGCCGATGCTGGCGGAAATCGATTCCAAACCAATCGCGTCGTCGATGAGTTTGTCGAACGCAAGCTTGGCGCGCAGATAGTCAAGCTGGCTGTCAGAGGCGTTCAGGATGCTCGCGATTATGGTTGCGGGCCCAACGAGAACTATCGGAGTGGACGGCGTTTCCGTGGGTCCCTCACAGGCTGCGATACTCAAGGGTAAGAGCACGCCGAGAAGAACTTTCCGTCGGTTCATTCTTCGGCAGGTGCCCGTTCCAACTGAAAAAATTGAGGAATATCGTAGCTTAAAACAAGTCTGGCACTGTCAGAGCGCTTGGGTCAGTCCCTCAAACGCGTCACGCAGTGATCTCGTAGGCGACTCTCTGGCCGCATCAGGATCACACGATAATGCAGTCACTAATCAGATCTCGATTTTCGAATATGCCATCCGCCGGCCACACCAAGGCGGTCATACACAATCGATCTCCAGTCCTTATGGTTGGGAAGACTCGCTGAAGATTAAAATCTTCCGTGGAAGAACCAAGAGCTTGGACTGGGCTACAATTCGCATCACTCCCCGTATGCGGAATGGCATCCGACATTGAAAGGCGGGCCCCGTCCCGCGACAGCGAAAATCGTCTGGGCCCGTCGCCAAGACTATAACACAAGGGCTGATCAGAAAGGTTTTCGAATACTACCCGGAATTCAGCTGGCCCATTTTTGATCAGTGAAATTCGGGCCCCATAGTCCGAACACTGAAAGCTAGAAAGGCCGCAAGCTTCTAACAAGGAGTAGGTAACTATCAGCGTTGTTAAGGGCAAGTCTCGTTCCTCCAGGTCGACGAGCCAAGGCGAGCGCGGCCGGGCCGTATGCATCGTCCGTTCGACGATTGGCTCCAAAAATGTGCGGGGGTTCGTGAACGAGGGTATCTGCGCGGAAGCTTGGGAAGAGCCAAACAGACGACGCTCCATCATAACTGTAGCCCGGTACATCTGCACCGGGTGGCACCCTGCCCCCCAAGGATCGGAGATGCGACGTGCTGGCGGCCTCATAGGTATAGCGGCCCGACCTATCGGCGAGGAACCCCTCTGTATTTGCAAGCATACTATCGGCGGTGGCGATGGTTGCGTCTGTCGTTGAGTCGAAGACGTTCGCCAGCGCTGTTTCAGTGTCCGTCGCCCTGCCAGACAGGGCAGATTGATCGCCTGCTGCAACAGCCGCCCGCTCAGAACTCAAATTGGCAAGGTCGGCTCTGGCGCCCCTTACCGCCTGTAGAGCCGTGGTTTGCTGTGTCATTGCCTGACGGCACTCATATCGAGAAAGGCTTGCGCCACACGTCGCCAATCCCGTTGGATCGGTGTTGTTAATTGGATCCAGTCCGACGTGGAGATAAAGATTGGGATCGTCCTTGGTGCCAATTGGGTCGGCACTCAGAAACATCGCGTTGGCAGCAGTGGTGCTGAGCAGCCAAACACCCAGAAGCGGCAACAGCGCACGCCAAAGTGTCTTGAACGACATCGGAGCCTCCTGACCGAACGTCATTATTCGTTGAGAACGGTAAGACCGTCAATCTGTGTCGGAGGCCCTGCCGCGGGACCTTGGCCGCCGGCCACGTTAGCCTGATGCTGAGCGGGGAAATTGTCGCCTCCCTGTATCCGCCTGAACGCCGTAGACTTGGCTCCGCTCCCCCTATAGTCGAATAGGCGTAGCGTTCTGGTTCAGGGGGAACCATGGGGGATTTGAGTCAATCGAGGTCGCCGAGCGCGCGGTCGCCTCGCGCCGGCTACACCCTGACAGAAATGCTGGTCGTCCTGGTCATCATTGGTCTGATCAGCGCCATCGTCGTTCCACAGACCCTGGGTCAGATGGACCGTGCCAAGGTGCGCGCGGCGCGCCTCAAGATGGAGAGCGTGGCCGCAGCGCTGGAGATGTACTCGGCCGACCTCGCCCGCTATCCCACCGCCCACGAAGGCTTGAACGCCTTGATCGAACCGCCCGCTGGGGTTGCCGACTGGGCCGGCCCTTATCTGTCGGATTCCGCCCTGACCCGGGACCCTTGGGGGAACGCCGTGATCTATGCGCCGCCCGCCGCCGCCGGAGACCGGTTCAAACTGACCAGCTATGGCGCCGACGGGGCCGCCGGCGGCTCCGGTTTCAAGCGCGACATCGTTTTGCAGGCGCCCCAATGAGCCTGAAAATCCGCATCGCCTTGAGTGCCGTGCTTGGTCTGCTGGCCGCCTGCGAGACGCCGCGAAGCATCCGTCCCGACTTGGCGATCATCCCCCAGAACCGTCCGCCGTCTGGTGCGACGCCGACGACGGTTCCGTTGGCGAGCGACCCCGAAGACCTTTCCTGGCGGATCGAGAACGCCACCCTGGCCCCGGCCGCGCCGGCCGTGCAGCGCTCGCCTGTTCGCAACTTCAATATCGTGTTCGACCAGGCACCGGTCGCCGCCATCGCTGACGCCGTGCTCGGCCAGTCGATGCGGCGTTCTTATCGCATCGATCCGGCGGTGCAGGGCGCCCTGACCATCAGCCTGACCGGACGGATGAGCGACGCCCAGGCCTTGGCGAGCCTGGATCGCGCACTGAGAAGCATCAACGCCGCCCTGGTCCAGGAGGGCGCGGGCGTCGCCATCGTACCGACGGCCCAGGCCGGTCGTCTGAGCGCGCCGCCCGTGTTTGCCCAGGACGGCGTGGACGGGCTGGCTGGGTCGGCGGTCTATCAGGCGCGTTCGATCAGCGCGGCCGAGATCGCGCGCCTGCTGGAGCCTCTGGCGGGGGAGGGGGCGACGGTCCGCGCCGATCCGGGCCGCGAGCAGGTCTATATCTCGGGGGACCCGACCACGGTGAACGCCCTGGTGCGGACGGCGCGGTCTCTGGATGTCGACTGGCTGCAGGGCAAGAGCCTGCAGTTCTTTCCGGTGCGCTACGCCAGTCCCGGCGACATTGCCTCGGAAATTCGCCAGGTGTTCGGTGGGCCAGACGGACCGCTGGGCAGTCAGATCCAGTTCATCGAACTGGCCCGGCTGAACGGATTGCTCGTCATCGCTCGCTCGCCCGATGGGCTGGACCGGGCCGCGGAATGGATCGGCCGGTTCGACCGCGCCCCGCCGCCGGCGTCGCGACGTCTGCGCTCGATCCCCCTCGCCAATCTGGAGGCGGACCAGTTCGTCACGACCCTGTCGTCCCTGTTGGGAACGACGGCACCGGCGACGGTGTCCGTTGCGGCCAGCGCTAGTCCCACGCAACCGGGCACCGCGGCACCGGACACACCGACCACCAGTCCCGCGCCTTCTCCCGCTGTAGGATCCGGTTCCGGGCTCCGACTGACGGCCGACGCCCGGACCAACTCCCTGATCCTGTTGGCCGATGACGCCGAGTTCCGGAACATCCTGGACATCGTGCGCCAGCTCGACGCGCCGCCCCCTCAGGTTTTGATCGAGGCGACCATCGCCGAGGTGACCTTGAACGACCGGCTCCGCTTCGGGGTGCAGTGGTTTTTCGACGACGGCGATTTGACCGGCGGCTTCTCCTCGGGCGCAAACGATGACGCGGCGCCGAGTTTCCCGGGTCTGTCGATCCGCTATCTGAATCTGGATGTCCGGGCGGTGCTCAACGCCTTGTCCACGGTCACCGATGTGCAGTTGATCTCCACGCCGCGCATTCTGGTGTTGTCCAACGAGAGCGCCGAACTCCAGGTCGGCGATCAGGTGCCGATCATCACCCAGACGGCGGTGGGGCTGAACAACGACAGTCGTATCGTGAACAGCGTTCAATACCGGGACACGGGGGTGGTGCTCTCGGTCACCCCGCGCGTGACCGAGAGCGGCCGTATGTTCATTGAGATCGCGCAGGAAGTCTCGGAGGTGTCCGGCACCACCTCTTCGGAGATCGATTCACCGACCATCCAGCAGCGCCGCTTGAGCACCCGCATCCAGGTGGAGGATGGACAGCTGGTCGTGCTGGGCGGCCTGCTGCGGTCCAGCCGCAGCCTGGGCGATACCGGCGTCCCCTATCTGAGCCGGATACCGGGGCTCGGCGCGTTGTTTCGGACGCGGGACACCACCGAGCGCCAGACTGAACTGGTCATGTTCCTCAGGCCCACCGTGATCCGGGCGCGGTCGGATATCGACGCCGTCACCAACGATCTCGTCGGACGGCTTCAAACCCTTGGCTTGCCGGTTGAAGACCCCGCGCGTCCTTAAGGATTCGGCCCGGGAGGGCTATGTCTCCCTGCTGGCGATGTCCTTCGCCTTCGGTCTGGCGATCTTCGGGACCGCCCTGGCCGTGGCCTTGCGCGCCTATCTCGCGGCCACCGGCGCCGAGGAACAGACGATCCGGACCCGGATCGCGCTCGAGAGCGCCTCCGCGGCCGTGTTGGGCGAGATGGTCGCGGGACAGCCGTCCGCCCCGATCGGTCTTCGCCAGATCGGAACCCGTTCGCTGACCGTCACGCTGTCGCGCCCGGACGCCAAACTCGATTTCGAGGGCGACGGATCGACGGCGCTGTCCGAGGCCCTCGCCCGCCAGGGGTTAGCGGCGGCCGGGGACGGGTCCTGGCGCGGCGCGCGAAATTTGGCGGAGGTCTCCGCGCGGCTTGGTCTGAGCGCGGCTGAGGAAGATTGTCTGCGACGGGCCTTCACCTTCGGTCGGTCGCCCGCGCCCCTGAGCCCCGAGGCCGGGTCCGCCGATCCTCCGCTCCGGCTCGGCGCCGGCGACCAATTGGACTTGCGGGCCAGCGTGTCAGGGGCGCGGGTCAGGGACGAGGTTCTGTGGCTTCGCGTTCGCTTCACCGGCGGTGAAACCGGCTGGAAGGTCCACGACTATCGCCGTCTGCGCGGTCAGGTCGCCTGCCGGTCCCGGACGCCCTAGAATGGCAACCTAGAAACAGGCCTCGGTTTGGGGATCGCATTCCTCGCCGAGCGTGACGGTGACTTCGACCAGGCCGACATCGGTTCCGCCGTTTCCGTCGCTTACCGTGTAGTTGAAGCTGTACGATCCCGCAGAAGTCGGAGCCGTATAGATCACATGGCCCGCGCCGTTGGGGATGGTGACAGAGCCTCCCGTGAGATTGGAGTAGGCCGTCACGGTCAGCGTATGGCCGTTCGCATCGGTGTCATTGGCGAGGACGAACAGGGCCTGGGAGGTGCTGACCACCACATCGGCAGCATCGTCAGACGCCACAGGTGGTGCATTGACGAACGAGGCCGTGATGGTCGCGGTCGCGCTGGCGCTGCCGCCAGCCCCGTCCGAAACCGTGTAGGTGAAGGTCTTGACGCCCGCCGTGCCCGGGGCGGTATAGCGGACATAGGTCCCGCCCCCTTGGATCGCGACGCTTCCGCCGCCCGTCGGCGAGCCGACGCTGGTCACACGCAGGCTGTTGTTTTCGGGATCGCTGTCGTTGTTGAGCACCATGACATTGACGCTCGCCAACGTAGCGACCGATCCCGTGTCATTGACCGCGATGGGAGGCGCATTGGGGACGTCCGAGGTCACGATCTGGGTGCGGTTGCCGGCGGCGTCATAGCGATATTCGATGGTGATCCCGTTCGAATAAACCGCCCTGATCAGACGGCCGGCGCTGTCATAGATGTAATGGACGTCGGCCGATGCTGGAGCCGCCGCGGACAGAACGACTGCGGCGAGCCCGGCGGTCAGGATTTCTACCAGGCGCATCAGCGTGTCCTCGGCGTTTCAGGGCGATTGGCAGCGGCGAGGGCGGGTGACAGCGTCGCCTCCATGGCCTTTGCGGCCTCCCGGTTGGCGCGCCATTCCTGCTCTGTGGGCAGTCGCGGCGGATGCGCCTGAATGCCCCTCGGGTGGAAGGCGATCCACAGCGATCCCATGACCGCGAAGGTCAGGCCGACGACGACGGAAGCGCGAAGCCAGGAGACCGCTTCAAGGCGATCTCTCAAGGTCGTGGCCGCGGTCCAGCTTGGCCTGTCGAGGATCAGGCGGGCTTCGGCCTTCATCCAGGCCAGACCGTCGCGGAGTTTGTCTGCGCCAGCCTGCAGAAGGCTCGCGCCGCGCGCTTTCAAATCCACCCCATGCCCCCCGTTCCCGCCAAAACTAATACCCGGCATGGCGGAGCCGTAAAGGCGAATTTTTCACCCAGAGTTGCGAATCTCTCTTTTCAAGCGAGCTTGACCGTGGTCACCCTTGGCGGAACTGAGCGGGGGGCGACGGTGGGGCTTGGGATTGGTCGGATCGTCGGCGCGTTGCGCGCCCTTGGGCTGAAGCGGGCGGCAATCGCCCTCAGCGGAGCGGCGCTGACGGCTGGCGCGGTCAGTATTGGGGCGAATTTGCTGTCTGACCAGGCGGCGCGAGCCCAGAACCCGCCTGGTTATTACGACGCTGGCTACGAGGCCTCCAACTTGCCGGGCTTCCGGCTCTCGATTCAGACCTCGACCATCGATCCGACCGACACTACCACCCTGAATGCTGTCTATGGCTCCCCGAGCTCGCCCGATGCGCCGGCACGGAGCGAGCGGATCGAGACCCTGGCGCGCTCTCTGGAGAACGACCCGGACCGCATCTACCAGTTCGTGCGCAACACCATTCTGTTCGAACCTCAGTTCGGTCTGCACAAGGGGGCCGACGGGGTCCTGCTGGACGGCTCTGGCGGGGCCTTCGACCAGTCCCAGCTGATGATCGAACTGCTGCGGGCCTCCGATATCGACGCCCGCTATGTTCTGGGCACGGTGACCCTGGGGTCTGAAGCAGCGACGATCCTGCGCGTGAGCTCGGCGCGTCAAGCCTGCCTGCTGCTGGCGGCGGCCGGGACGCCGGCGACGGTCAATGGATCGACGAACTGCACCTCACTGTCCGGTTCTGTGACCGCGGTGCAGATGCGCCACGTCTGGGTCGAGGCCCTGATCGGAGGCAACTGGTACGCCTTTGATCCCTCATTGAAGACCAACACCCCGATCGTCGGCGTGGATCTGTGGGATGCGGCCAACACGACGGCCGCTTCGGCCTGGAGCAATGTCGCGTCCGGGGTGTCGGTCAGCGGCGGCAATCTGAACGGCGTCAACGCCCAGTACATCCAGACTGATCTGGCGACTTATGCGGAGGACCTCCAGACAAGTCTGAGCGAGGACTACAGCGACCGGTCGCTGGAGGAGCTGACCGGCGGCTGGGAGATCGTGCGGACGGAAGCCGTGCTGCGCAATGCCACGCTCCCGGGCAGCGGCGGCTCGCTGACCCGCTGGAACGAAGACGTGCCGGCACCCTATCGCGCCACCCTGCGGATGCAGACGGCCGGCTTCGATCACACCTTTGACCTGCCCAGCATCTACGCCTGGCGCGTGCAGGCGCAGATCCAGGGGCGCAGGCTGAAGGTCGCCGTGCGCAAGGAAGAGCATATTGATGCGGCGGCGACCGCCTATCTGGCGGAATATGGCGCACCCCAATGCACGCCCATCGTGATTTGCGGAGCGGAGGACACGACGCAGGTGGACTTCGATAACTGGAATCGCCGGTTTAACCTGACGATCAACCATCCCTACGTCGCACGCCGCCCGGGTGTGAACCCCGCAACCGGCCAGGCCTGGGACTTCGGCACCTTCGCCGACGAAACGGTTGTCAAGTCGCTCGAGCAGGGAAAGCGCGCTGACATCCTGGTGCGCACCGCCGGGGGAAATGGCGGCCGCCGGGCCGTCTGGGCGGCGGCCAATGACCCCATCCAGCAGCACCGGATCATCCCGGCTGGCAACGACTACAACGAATGCATGGTCAATCCGGCCACCTATATCCCCTGGGAGGCTATCTGGGTCACCAATGAGATCACCGCGGGCCAGTGCGACGGCCAGAGCGGCGTCGACTGGCAATACTGGCTCCAGAACAGCCCCTACGGCAACGGCGCGTTTGCCTATGGCGAGGTGGCCATCGCCGAAATGGGCACCAAGAAGGACGGCCTGATCAATCTGTGGACCGACCTGTTCGACAAGACCGTTTCGGTGCTGGAGCCCCTCTCCGGCGCGCGCATCTTCCACCAGCATTCCATCGGATTGGCGAGCACGCCGGGCTATGTCGAAAACGTCCTCGACGTCGACACCTCAGTGGGCATCGCCCCCCAAGGGTCCGACCAGCCGCACCATATCCTGTCGGCCCTCGCGTCGCTGGCGGTGACGGAGGAGGCCTTGGCGCTCGGCCATAGCGCGTCCGAACGTCCCTTGTTCCAGGGCTCGCCGATCCAGGCCACGGCGGCCAGCCGGATGGCGACGGCGACCGGCCTCAAGGTGCTGACGACGTCCGGGTCGACGAGCGGCCTTCCGGCGGACGTCACCGCCGATACCCGGGCCCAGATCGAAACCTATCTGGCGAAAGGCTTCACCGTCGTCAGCACGACCACGGCCGATGGCAACGCCTTCCTGGCGCGGCGCAATGACGGCTCCGAACAGGCCTGGATCCTGCGCTCGCGACGGGTCGGTCAGACGCCGGACGTGGACACCAGGACCTATTTCCTCAAGGGCGCCGAGACCGAGGTACCCAATCCGGTCGACTATCTCGGGGCCGCCGAGTCGCGCCGGATCGCGGCCAATGTCGCGGGCACCCAGCTGGGCGCGGTGGATCTGCGCATGGGCACGCTGTCGTTCAGCGAGGGTAGCGAACTGTCCATTGGCCAGGGGGCCTTCCCATACAGCCTGAGCTTCTCGCGCACCTATGTCTCGACCGGACCAATCGAGGGCTCGAGCGGTCTGGGCATGGGCTGGACCCACAATTGGCAGAGCTCGGTGAGCCATTCGACGGACACGGGCGTGCTGCTGCCAGACGCCGAGGCCGTCACGGCGGCCCCGATGCTGATGGCGGCGATGATCGCCCTGGAAGCCGGCCGGGCCGACACGGTCCAGGCCTCCGTCGTGTCGGGGATCGCGCTCGACTGGCTTCAGGCCCAGGTCGCCGCCAATGTCGTCAACGTCAACGGCGGCGGTCAGTCCGGCCGGTTCGTGCGGTTGGTTGACGGAACCTGGCGCAATCCGGCTTCGCCGACCGAATCCCTGGCGCCCGCCACGGAGCCGTTCATCGGCGCCTACACCCGCGAGCTCAACTGGACCCTGGCCGATCGGTCGGTGATGGCCTTCCGCGACATCGAGAATCCGGATCCCTCGCCCGACCGTCAGGATCTGCAGGGCGTCCTTACCACCTGGACCTTCCCGACGAATGTGGTGATCACCCTCGACTATGCGGGAGGCACGGAGACCAACCGGCCGACCCTGGCCTCGGTGTCGAACAATCTGGGCGCCACCCTGACCTTCACCCACACCCAGTCGGCGACCCGGGCGCAGACGGACAGTTGCTATGCCCAGGCCAATGCGATGTTCCCCGAACAGTCGGGCGGCTACCGTGGGGCCCAGCAGGTCTGTCATGAGCTATCCACCAGCGGCGGACGCCTCACCCGGGTCCAGGCCGGGCCTGATGAGATCAACTTTACCCACTTCACCCAATGCCCGCGGATCGTGAATTTCTGCGCCTTTCAGCTGGCGACCGCGGACCGTCCGGGCCTGCGCAAACGGTCCTACAGCTATGGTCTGCCCACCGGAGCCCTGGCCTCGGCCTCGACCTCGATGGACTATCAGCAGGTCCTGACCCAGGTGACCGACGAGGGTGTGACCACGCCGCGGGCGCGGTTCGACTGGCGGGCCGTGGGCGGCCAGGTCGCCCCCTATGTGGCCGAGGCCTTCGACGCCCAGGATCGCAAGACCGTCTATTATTCCTCCACCTTCACCTATTCCTCGGCCAAGGATGCGGTGAACGCCGTGGTTCGCCAGACCTATGATCCCGATGGCCGCTTGGCGACCTCGGCGGACGGCATGGGCCGGACGGCGCGGGCGACTTATGACGGTCCCGGACGGTCGGAAACCATCCGCACGGCCTTTGGCGATCTGACCGAGTTCACCTATGACCCGCGCGGCAATCTGATCGAGCGGCGGCAGACGCCGATCACCGGTTGTGAAACGGGGCTGACCGTTAAACAGCAAGGCTGGTGGTGCCAGGAGATCGTCGTCACCGCGGAGTACGACGCCTATTGGAACAAGCCGACGAAGATCACGCTTCCGGCGACCGCCGCTGATCCGACCGTCCCGCGGATTTGGGATCTGGACTATCACAACGTCAGCGGGCTTTTGATCGAACAGATCGGGCCGGTCGTGCGCAACGGGATCACCGACACTGACGCCCGGCCCGTGTGGGAAACCGAATACGACGGTTTCGGTCGAGTGGTGCGCACCGAGGATCCGACGGGGATCGCCACCACCCAGACCTGGAGCACGGGAGGCGGGGGCATACCGGCCTTCTGCCTGGTTGGGACTGTGGCCCCCGGGCCGACCCCGATCACCACCACCTTCGGCTGCGACGCCGTCGGCAATGTGACAACGACTACCGTCGAGGGCTTCACCACCACGACCACCTATGATGACCTGCGCCGCAAGGTCGAGGAGACCGGTCCGGCGGGCACCAATATCCGGTCCTGGATCGAATATGACCTGAACGGCGACCCGTTCAAAAGCCATCAGCGGGATTTCGCCGCCGGAACCTGGCGCACGACCGAAACGACCTATTCGGCCACCCATCAACCGCTAACCGTGACCGACCCTTCGGGCGATGTCAGCCGCACCTGCTATGACGCCGTTGATCGGCCTGTGACCGTCATCGACGGCGACCGGCGCGCGACGCACACGGTCTACAACGCCGCCGGCCAGCCGACCGAAATCCACCGCTATCAGCGGGCGGCCGTGGACTCCTGCAGCATTTCGACGGAGTTGCCGCTGTATGACGGCTCGCCCGGCTTTACGGAGACCCGCTGGCGGCGCTTCCTCTACAACACCGGCGGTCTCCAAAGCGCCGAAATCGACGCACGCGGCAACACCACTTCGCAGGTCTATGACGGTCTGGGCCGCCTTGCGCGGACCGTCTATCCGGACGCCCGCGAAGATTGGACCGCCCATGATCAGCGCGGTCAGGTGGTGTTCCGTCGCATTCGTTCGAACCACCAGACCAGCATTTTCTATGATGCGCTGGGCCGGGACTTCCATGTGCGCGAGCACACCCAGGCCGATGAGAACTATCAATGGAAGGGCCGCAACAGCCGGGCCGCCTATGACCTGGCGGGCCGGCCGGTGTGGCGCGACGTCTCGACCCAGAGCACGACGGGTACGACGTTCAACACGGCCCTGCTGCGCGACGTACGGAACTATCAGTACACCGCCGGCTTCCTGACCACGGATCAATGGCGGCCGGACGGGACCGCTACGAACAAGCCCAACCTGTCGTTCACCTATGGCTATGCCGACGGGCGCGGCAATCGCACTTCGGTGTCCTGGCCAGTTGCGGCGGGACAGCCGGCCTGGGCGGCCACCTATGTCTTCGACGGCGCCGGCCGGGCTTCCAGCGTAAGCTTCCCGGGCGCGGGCGGAACCCAGACGGTAGCGCTGACCTATGACAGCCTGAGCCGGCGCACAGCGATCGATCGCCCGGGCGCGGCGGCGGACACGACCTATACGTATGAGGTCGATAGCGACCTGGCGTCGCTGAACCATGCCTTCGTGCCGGGCGCCGGACCCGGGCCGCTCAGCTTCACCTACGGCCATGACGCGGCGGGCAAGACCACCTCGATCGAGATCAGTCAGCCGGCGTTCGAATGGATGCCGTCCCTGACCTATGCCCGGTCCTACGGCGTGGCCAACAATATGAACCAGATCACGTCTGAGGCCGGCGTGCCCGTCACCTTCAGCAGTGCGGGCGACATGACCACGGACGGGGTCACCAATTTTGGTTACACCTTCGGTCACCGGCTGGTTGCGGCGAACCGCTCCGGCATGACGGCGACCTATGACTATGATTCCGACGATCGCCGGACCAGGAAGGTGGTCAATGGTGTGGTCACGCGCACAATGTGGTCGGGGGCCGATGAGATGGCCGAAGTCAACTCGGCTGGGGTGGTGCTCCGGCGGTTTATCCCTGATGGCTCAGGGGCGATGGACGCCCGCCTCGCCACGGTCGAGAACGACGGGCCGCAGACCGTCTACTGGATCCACACCGACCATCAGGGCTCGGTGGTCGCCACGTCGAACAGCGCTGCTCAGACGGTCGGGGTTGCGACTTATTCGCCGCACGGCGAGTTCGGAACCGGTGTTTCGGCTCCACCGCTCGGCAGTCCCTTCGGCTACACGGGGCGTCAGTTCGATCCTGAGACGGGGCTCTACCAGTACCGGGCGCGATATTATTCCCCCCGGTTGGGGCAGTTTCTGTCCGCGGACCCCATCGGCACCAAGGACGATCCAAACCTGTATTTGTATGTCGCAAACGATCCGGTGAATATGACGGACCCGACGGGGATGCAATCATCGTGTCCTCGTAGAGGTCCCTGCCCGGATGTCCCGCTACCTAACGAGCAGCATCGGGAGGAAGGCAGAGCAAACGTGTCTCAATCCGGTGGGTCCGAACGAGGGTCAAATCTCTACATAGACAGGGAGACGGGCCAAACCCGGGAAGAGCATGGAACTGCGGCGGGTCAAGGAAGTGGGAACGAGTTTGAACACCACACTTCCAGGCGTCCCAGCGAAGACAGACTGCTTACGCACGCCCATATCGATTCAGATCAACGAGGTGCGACACGAGCTCAATTGACTCGCCTGAACAACGCTCCGAGCACCGAAGATCAAGACGCGATGCACGGCTGCAGTTGCCCGATTCAGATCGTGGGCCCTGACGTGGCGGGAACATTGTATCGCGAGAACCGGCAAGATATTTTTCATGTAGATAGAGGGCGGCCGGAAGACATACCTAGCCTACGGCAACAGCAAATTATTATAGAGTGGGGTGAACCTCCGCGCGCGCCGGTACCGTAGATCAAAAAGGACTGAAATGATGCTTCGTATAGTTGGCTTGGCTTCTATCTTGGCGGTTTTTGAACTCTCCGCATGCGCCAGCGAGGGAGGATCAGGATCTGATTTATGGCCCGCAGAGAACGTGTGCGATTTAACAACGCTTCAGGATGTATTCGCCAATCCTTCTGACGCTATTGGTAAGAGGTTTTGTGGCCGCTTATACAAGGGAAGCGGGAGAGCGAACTTCCTCTTTGACAGAGCTAGTGAAAGTCATGATGCCCATGGCTTGGCATTGGTTGTTACGACAGATCAGAATCCGGAACTCCTTGCTCCGGGTTATTACCTTGTCAAGGGAACGATTTTCTTGGACGAGCGATGCTGGTTTCCGACGGAAGGGCGGATAAATCAATGCGTACCTGTTGAAAAGCCGGTGGAGCTGAGGGATCTGGTCATATTTCGTGACCGCTAGACCATTCGACCCTCAATTTGACGCAGAATTCAGGGACGGAAAACGGGGACATGCACCTTTTTCCGCCTTGAAACTGACCTGCCTCCCTCTGGTCCCTTGATCCGCCCCATTCTCTGGAGGGTGCTGTCAGTCCAACGACAACTTGTCTCCACTAGGCGGACCTAGGGCAGGGGACGCAGGGCCCATCCGGCGAGCATCTGCCACTCAGCCAAGGCGGCTGAGCGTTGGGCCTTGTAGGTCTCTCTGCTGATGAGGTGGCGGCCTTGGTTGAAGTGGTTATGGAAGGCGGCGTGGACGGAGCTGAACTTCTGCAATGTCTTCATCGGCCGGAAGCGGAGCATCGCCCGTTCTCGTCGTCGGAAGGGCAGGTGCGAGTTCTCGACCCTATTGTTGGCCCATCGGCCAACCTCCTGTTTGTCAGCGTTGCCGATCTCCTTCATTGCGGCCTTGTAGGAGCGGAGGCCATCGGTCGTGATGGCCTTGGCGCGCCCATGGCGCTTCATCGGCCCTGCTATGCTCACCCATGATCGATCCTATCGCCAGTGATCGTGTGCGTCGCTACGGGCTTCCCGAGTCGTTGCGAATTCCGATCGCGGCCGTCGATGAAATGGCAATCGAGACGTATGTTGGGCCGATACTGGAGACCTTGTCAGGCTCAGGCACGCGACGGGCATTTCTCGTTCGGCTGCACCCGCCACTCCCAGTGGATCCGCGACTGCCGATCTGGGAACACCCTGGAGCGGAGATGCTGCATCAGCCCCTCCAAGTCTGGGTTCATCGAACCTATGGCCGATATCGACGTGCCTACCAGCGAGCCCATCCCGAGATCGACCTCGACGGCCTGGTTCTCAGCCACGCGCTGAACAGGCGGCTAGCGGCGGCCAGGGGGTTCGAGTTTGTGCGCCTCACACCGACCTCGCGTACTGCGAACTCCAGCAGCGCGTTTTCAGAAAGCTGGGCGGTCGATCGCCATTCTGTCGAGGAGCAGATCGAGAGGAACCGCAAGCTCGGTTTGTCGGTCCAGTATGCCGACCTCACGGATCTTATGCTGATGCTGGACATGAACCTCGGAGGTGGCGTGATGGAGCTGGTGAACGAAGGACAGAAGCTCATCCGACCGCGTGCCTAGCCCAACTAGCTTGGTTCGGAATTGTCCTGCGGCTACCAGAACGCTCAAGTCTGCGAAGCAGCCGTCAATCTGCGACCTCTCGGTAGCTAGCCGTGATCGTACCGGCAGGGCTGATTTCGATCAGGATATTGCTGCAGCCCCCAGGACTTTGATCCGCATCCGGGCCAACCTTCGAAGCGTCGCTCTCGCACCGGTGGTCGTCCACGTCCGTCCGCAACACCTGCCCCCGGCGGCCCAGCTCGATCATGATTTCGTCGTCCGGCAAGGTGACGCCGCTATAGGGATGAGGTCCGGACGACACCGCGTAGATGTCGGCGTCAACAGCGTTGAGGAAGGCGGTGCGCGATGAGGTCAGGCTGCCGTGATGTCCGACAACAAGGACATCGGCCGCCAAGTCGCTTCGGCAACAGGCGATCAGCTGCCCTTCAATGGAGTTGGCCCGGGCTGGCATGGCTGGCGGTTCGCGATCGCCGCCTTCAGCGTCGCCAGTCAGGAGGATGCGTCGTGTTCCCAGGTCGAGCCGAACCACCACGCTGTTCCCATTCGGGTCGGAGTGGGGTCGGGCATCACGATACAGGATAGACATTCGTGCACCCTGACCCAGGGCTATGGGCGCGGCGGTCATTTGGGCCGCTTGAGAAACCCTGACGGTCCCGTTGCAGGTGCTGCCCGTGAAGTTCACGGTTCGCGTGGCGTTGGATGCGATCGCGTCGTGATAGAGCAGGCCGGGTTCAGCGACGACCTTCCTGAGGAAGCGGCAGTATCCTGCGGTCGGATTGACGCGCCCGGACTCCCAGACATTTCGGACCTCATAGGCGTCGAACACGTCAGGCATCAGTTCGAGGTGATCCTTGTGGGGGTGGCTGAGGATCACATGGTCCAGCACCCGAAGGTCAGGGCGCACGGCTCTGATGTAGGCGACGACCCGGTTCTCAGATCCGTCGGCCAGATCATCCTGGCTGCCGGCGTCGTAGAGCAGGGCAAACCCGGGCCCTTCTGCGAAGATGGCCAGACCGGTGCCGACATCGATGACATGAACCCGGTACGCACCGCCGGGGCCAGCGGGCGCTTCGGCGGCTTCAACGAGGACCGTCCATGCCTTGCTGACGAAACCCTCTCGTCCGTCCGGCAGACGGATGCGGTACCAACCAGCGACCTCATCCTCGAGCTCGGCCTGGTCGCCGGGCACGAGGCGATCGAGGGCAGGGGAGGCGGTCGTGGGCTCGGCTCTGACCACAACGTTTCGGCGAACGCGATCGCTGGGCGTGACGGCCTCTTGAGCCGCCGCAGCGCCAATCGCGCACAGCGAGAGCAACGTCCCTATCAGGAGGGCCAGAATGTTGCGTGTCATAAGGCGCAGAATGCCTGAGCGCAGATTCAGCTCGTGCTCCACATCACCCTCCCGAAATGCAGTTCGCCCAACCTACGCTTGTTTTGCTGAAGATGCCATGCCAGCGTTCTGTGAAATCGTTCTTGCGAAAGCGGTAGGGTATGGGCGGCAGTCGCGCCGACCCTGGGTCAACCAAAACGCGATGAACCTCGCCATGGAGTTTAAGTGTCATGACCGACGATCGAGCCAATGAGGCCAGCGCGAGCGGCCTATTGTTTGAATACGCGGCTGGTGCGTTCGATCGACCGGATCAGGACTGCGATCTGATCATGAAGGGCGGGGTGACGTCCGGCGTCGTCTATCCCTATGCGATCCTCGAACTGGCTCAGAAGTACCGCTTTCGATCCATCGGCGGCACCTCGGCCGGCGCCATTGCGGCGGCCTTCGCGGCTGCTGCCGAATACGCCCGCACCGTGCGGGGCGATGCGGAGGGGTTCCGTCGCCTGCAGGTGCGATGCGAAAGCCTCCCGGAGATCCTCTCCAGCCTGTTTCAGCCAACGCCGCGCTATGCGCCCCTGATGCGGTATTTCCTCCGCAGCCAGGCAGGCCGAGGTGCTGGCCGCTGGGCGTGGAATCTCCCACTCACCTTCTGGGGTGTCGCGCTTATCGGGGTCCTTCTGGGCGGCGGCCTTCTCTATGGGCTCGGCGGCGGTCTTGCTGGCGCGGCTTTGGGCGCGGCGGTGGGATTGGTCTCGTGTATCGCCGTGCGTCTGCTGTCGCTGGTAGGCAGCATGGGGGCGGCGGAGTTCGGGATGTGCCCGGGGCTTCGACAGCCGGGGGCGAAGGGCCCGGCGTTGACGGACTGGCTGCACGAGTCTCTTCAGGAGATCGCCTTCGGCGACGCCGCCCATGAAAAGCCGCTCACGTTCGGCGACCTCAAGGGCGACGGCGTGGTCCCTCCGATCATGCTGAAAATGGTCACGACCAATCTCTCTCAGCATCGGCCGCACTCCCTGCCGATCCTTGGCCTTCAGGCGAGCTATAGCGAGAGCGAATGGCGCGGTCTGTTCCCCGCATCGATCCTGAACTTCCTCAGTCGGCGCAAGAACAAGGGCAAGGACACCCGGTATCCCAGCTTTCCGGTCGAGCAGGATCTCCCGGTGCTCATCGCCGTCCGGATGAGCCTCAGCTTTCCGGTGTTGTTCCAGGCCGTGCCTCTCTGGTGGCGCGACATCGACCACCCCGCCCTCCTCAAGGCATTGGATCCCAAGGCGCCGAAGGTCAGTGCGCAGTGGCGTCGGCTCTGGTTTACCGACGGCGGGATCAGCAGCAATTTCCCGATCCACATGTTTGACGCGGTTCTGCCGTCGCGACCGACTTTTGCATTCAGCCTGGAGACGCTGCCGCCCGAAGCTGCGCCTTCAGGGGCTCGAGTGATCATCCCCAAAAATGCCGGCGACGGTGTCGGCATGCCGACCTATGACGTCACAGGCATGATGGGGTTCGCCGTGAGCGTCTTGGGCTCGGCCAAGGACTGGCAGGATCAGCTTCTCGCGCGCATGCCCGGTCAGAGAGAGCGCATCGCCAAGGTCTATCTGACCGCGGAGGAGGGGGGGCTGAACCTCACGATGCCGCGGTCCCGGTCGCGGGATCTAATGCGCTTCGGGCAGGCTGTTGGCGCCCGGTTCGTGGCCGGTGAGTTCAACTTCAATGAGCACCGCTGGCGTCGGACGCTGGTCGCCTACGAGCAGTTGGAGAAGGCGGTTGGGGCCCTAGGATCTGTTTGGAACGACGGGAAGTACGGCGTATGGTTCGAGAGCTACAAACCGGATAGCTACAAGGGCATGGTGCCCAGCCAACCGACCATTCACAAGCGGATCGGCCTGCTCGCGGCGCTCGGAGCCAAGTTCAAACCGGTCATTGGCGGCACGTCCAAGCCGTTTCCGAAGCCGGCCGGGCGGCTACGCATTGGCCCTAATGTTTGATGCAGGCCCACTCGCCGTTGATGTTCAAGTAGTCCTCGTCGAGCCGCCGCTGCCAGTGGGCGAAGGTTCGCATCGTCTCGACTCGCCTCCGGCGGAATTTCGCGGTGAAAATGTCCATGCCGCGCCCGGCCAGCAATTCCTTGATGTCGCGGCGGCGCAGCTCTGGTTCAGCTGCTTCTAGTGTCCTTGTGACGCTGCATTGCGTCGCTGAATGCCGCGGCGAGAATCCCCGTCGGCATTGCAACCAGTCCAATGCTGATCAGCGCGACCAATGAGGCGAGCAGCTTGCCGAGAGGGGTAATCGGGTAGACGTCGCCGTAGCCGATCGTCGTCATCGTCGCGACCGCCCACCACAGCGCACGCGGGATGCTGCCAAACTTGTCAGGCTGGATGGCACCTTCCGCGAGATAGAGTGCGGTTGCCGCAAACAGAAGCAACACGAGGCCGGCGACAAGCGAGAGGACCAATTCATCTCGCCGCGATCCGATCGCTTCAACCATGTGATCTAGAGCGCGGGACATTCGCCCAAGCTTCGCCAGCCGAAACATCCGCCCCAATCTGATCAGGCGCAGTACCAACGCACTCGACCCGCCGAAGCTGGCGAACGATGCAATGATCGCTATCGCATCCGCCAAGCCCGCCGGCGAGAGCACAAAACGCAGGCGCGCGCGCCAGGCTTTCTCCTGCGGCGCTACGCCCTCAGCAGCAATCCAAAAGCGAAGTACGTATTCGATCAGAAACACAGCGCCCAGCGCGAGTTCTGTTGCGCTGAAGGCGATGACGAACTGAAGAGCGATAGAGGATTCTGTCTCAAGCACTGCGACGGTCACTGCTACTATGATGAGCAGCGCAAGGGAGCGATTGGTGGAAGAAAGTCCGCTCGGCCGAGCTCGGACATCCAACTCCCGAAAAACCCTGCGTCGCCAGGTCGGAGGGACCTGCTGCGGGCTCCCGGCTTTTACAATCACGACAACTCACTCGGTGCGCGATCGAGCTGTGCGATCTGAGCGTCGGACTGGCTGTTCCGCGCGGCGCGTTGCAACATCTGGTTCCCCCGGATTGATCTGCCGAACCCCGAAATCGCCGTTCAAGGTAGATGGTCGCCGCAGGCGTTTACTGCGGAACCCAGCGAACAATGACCTGGATGGAGCGCCCGACAAAACTGGCATAGGCCCCATCGACCTGCATGCGGTAGAGCGCGGCAGCCCTGACGCCGGCCTGGCCGAACCGCTGACCCGTCGGCGCTTCAGCGACCGAGGTGCAATCCGTCAGTGTGCCGTCATCCAGAACGCGACACTGCACGGCGGCATTGCCGCCCACCCTCCGGTTTGCCCCCGTGGGCCAGAGGCGATTGAGGTCTGCTGCGCTCGGCTGGTCCAGCCAGACGGGCTCCAGCACCAAAGGGGGTATCGGCGCGGGCGACGAAGTTGCCTCGGGCTGGATGACCGGTGCGGTGCCGAGCGACGGGTCGGCCGTGGTGACGCCCAAGGCATCCAGGGTGCCGAGATCCAGATATCCGGTCACAGGCAAGCCTTGAGCCCGCTGGAATCGACGCAGCGCCGATTGGGTGTTCTGGCCGAGCATGCCATCGACACCCTGCGGATCGTACCCTCTGACCGTCAGAGCCGTCTGGACCCGCCGGACGATGACCCTGATCTCCGCCTGGCTGAAGGCGCGGCCCGCGATTTGATCGCTCGGAGCAGGCGATGCGGCGGACGTGAAGGGCCTGATGGCGGATGGCGCGGTCTGCGGTGGCGCTATTGGAACCGGGGCGGGCAGGGCTCTTCGAGGAGGCGGTGGAGCGAGAGGTGGAACATAGGCCGGCGCACGATAGCCTCCGCTGCCGGAATAGTGGGACCGATGCGAGCTGTGGCTGCGGTGGCTTGAGTGACTGCGATGTTGGGCCAGCTGTAGAAGCCGCTCGGTTTTGGCGGGGTCGCGCCAGTAGGTCACAGCTCGGTCGACCCGGCTATCTCCCTTTCCGGCTGTGGGGTCGTCTGAGGGGGCCGCGAGTGCCGGGTCGTTCATCGCGAAGGGGCTTGCAGCGCCCAGCAGGAAAGCCAGATGATCGCGCCAGTTCATGCTGCAGTCTCCATGGAGATAAAGCGACGGACGGCACGGCTGCGCCAAGCGGGACCGGCGGAGGCGAAGAAGCCGCTGCAGGTCGAGGTCAACTCGCAACCCGCGCACTCAGGAGCGAAATCGTTCTTCCAATCCGAGATCGACTGGCGTGCGAATGGCCGCAACGAGGCCGGCAGAATGCAGAGCGGAAGATTGTAGATGGAGACGTCCAGCCCACGGTGCGTCAGATGGAAGACCGCGTCACCGAGCGGGACCACATAGTCCGCTGGATCGATCCAGAGCCTCTCCCGATTGGCCTTGGCGTAGCCCATCGGTTCCAAGCCCATCAGGGCGACGTGCTCCACGAAGGGCAGTCTTCGGTAAATGAAGGACGCGAGCTGGGGCAGGCGTTCAACGGTCATGCGGTGCAAGACCACCCGGATCTCAACGCGAGCTCCCAACCTCCCGAGCTCAAACAATCCCAGCAGAGTCTCGCCGAAAGCCCCCGAAGCCGCCACGACCTCGTCATGGATGTCCTCGACGTCGGCATACAACGGAACGGCCCAGGTCACGCTTTTCAAGTTGCGGCCGGCCAACCTCTCCGTCAGGTCCCGGTCAGCGAAAGCCCGTCCGTTTGTGAGAATGTGGAGCGAAGTCTGCGGCAGATGCTCCTCGCAAGCGTCAATCAGTCGCCCGAGATCTTCTCCGAGCAGCGTGGGCTCTCCCCCGCTGATGCCGAGTTGGACTTCGTTACGATCAACCAGTTCAACCAGCCGCAGCAGCTCCGACACGCGCCAGCTGTCGTCTTCGTCGCGCGGGGGCTGCGAGCACATCAAACAACGGCTGTTGCATCGCTCGGTGGCAAACAGAGTGTTCGCCTTGGACCCTCGCCGGTACAGCACTGAGACCATCGACGACCCGGGACGCACACGCACGACATCGCCCGGTTGGACCACCGCTGGATCTTTCGGCGCGACTATCTGAATGTCTGCGCCGCCCCGATCCGCCGCTGAGACTCCACCGGGGAATCCGGACTGTTCGCCTTCCCAGATCAGTACGCCTTCGAAGGGGTAGGCTCCCGACAACGCCTCTTCGCGTTCCAGCACTTTGTAGAGGCCGACCTCAGTGACGCCCGATACCTTGGCGTGCGTGTGCAATGGCAAGCTCATCGGTCGACATGCCCCGTATCCAACATCTCGTGACGGGGTTTGCGTAGTGCCCAGCCTGAAAAGGTCGTGAGCGTTGCGTGGTCTGCGTCGGCCAAGCGGTTGAACAAGAGAGTAAACAGCGACTTGTGCTTCAAACAGAACTCGCTGGTTTCGCGGTCGCCCACCGGGTCGCCCTGCACCGTGGCATGATACACGGGGTCGCTGCCGCAGTAGGGCATGAAGGCGCAGGTAGAACAGCCGGGCAGCACTTCGGCGACGGAGCCAGTTGCGAGCCATCGCATGGCGGGCGAGTCAATCAGTTCGGAGAACGGCCTGCTTACGTGGCCCAGAGCGAACCGGGCATCGCCGGTCTCGGCAGCCATGCGCGCCTCGTCGGCGGGGTAAACCTGACCATCGTAGTTGTAGACCAAAACGCCCAACCCGGCACCCGCGGGGGAACGGAGATCGACGTACCCCGAGTGAAAGGGCGTCAGCATGTGTCGAAGAAGGATCGATGCGTAGGTCTCCTCAAACGGCTCGCCGGCGGCGTTCAGTTCCAGGATGTAGTCGAGTGCCTTCTCATAGAAGGTCAGGAACTCGCTCATGTCGTAGCCAATGGCTCGGCGCGTTTTTCGGGCGAAGCCGTAGGGGCTGATCGGCCGCAGAAAGATCGAGGGAAATCCCAGTTCGCGATAATGGTCGATCAACCGCTCGGGTTCAGCCAAGGCTCTCCGGGTCAGAGTCGGAAGGGCGCTTACGCCTTCCTCGCCCAGAATGTCTTGAGCGTTGCGCAGGGCGGCCATCGTTCTCGCGTGGCTGTCCCGAGTCGGGTTGAACCGGTGGGCGTCGTGGAGATCAGGGGGACCGTCGATCGAGGTTGAAAGCCGGATCACATTGTCCCGACAGAACTCCAGGTCCTCCTGCGAAAGGTGGTGCAGGGTCGACACCATCGAGAAGGAGAGTTGCTTCTGTTCAAGCAGGTTGCGCTCCTGAGCCATCGCAACGATCGCGCGGACCAGGTCAAAGCGGAGTGCTGGCTCGCCGCCCTGAAACTCGATCGTTAGGTTCTCAGATGGCGACTCGAAAACTCGATCCACGGCCGACTGCGCATCTGCGAGGGACATATCGAACCCGGATGCATCAACCGCTGCACGCGAAACCTGGCAGTACTGGCAGCTGTGGTCGCAGCGCAGGGTGACTACGAAGATGTGGAGCGACGGTCCCTCCAGGACGAACGCTTTGCGAGTCGCATGGGCGGCGCGCTCCAGATCATGCCAAGCCTCTGGACCTGTGTCATCGAGCAAGCTTCGGGATTCCAGATCACGGAACCGCGGGTGCGATCGGTCCAACGAGCCCGCCATTGCAGCGGCGTGGGTCGGTGCATCGAGAACGGCGTAGTCGCCGAAGTCGTTGCTGAGCAGCACCCGGCTGCCTGTCGGATCCAGATTGGTCGACCGTCGCACCGAGCCCCTCCCGCCGCGGTTGCAGAGAGCGCTTTTTTCTGCGAGCGCGCAAGGTCAAGCATCAACGCTAGGCGCTGAGCGTCGCCGAGAGGTCAGGGAGTTCTAGGCGTTCCCCGACCCTCAATGCCGGAACTCGGATCAACCGCTTCCGGATTGGGCCTACCAACATGGTGGTTGAGGGGCGTACGTCCATTTCTTGCCCATTAGGGTCGATCGGAACTACCGCTCTTCGGCGGCCCGAACGGACGCCGGCGGTTATGCCCTTGAGCGGTCAGCAGTTGACGCCCGCCTAAGGGCTAGCTGCCACTCGCTGAAGCGGCACCGACTAGGACGCGAGAGCGGCAAATTCACGTACAACACGCGCGCCAGTGAGCACATCCCATCCGATCCCGCGCAGATGTTGCGCCCGGAAACGCTCCAGAATCACCTGTCAGATCGCCCGAACGTTCCCGCCGTCTTCACGTCGCCGCAGACCCGACGGTCAAATTGCGCAACCCTTTCGATCGGGCGAGCGTTTATTTTCATCCACCGTTGCAAAGATGCCACAACAACTTAACGGTACCGTGAACACGGACACTTATACCGAGTTCAGGTCCACCGAACGATGATCGCCCGGCCTAGGATTCAGCAAATGGAGGCGCCGCCATGTCCCGAACGTCGCCCCGCAGCATTGCGGCGCTTGTCCGCGCGCTTTACGTGTTGGCAGGAGGCCGAGACGCGCACCGGGGAGGGAGCGAGTCTGAGGCCTTTCTAAGCCTGACCGAAGAAAATTACATGCCCGAAGAACTGACGCCCGAGCTGGCAGAATACAGCGCGCGAGTGAAAATCGCCCGGCTCTCCGAAAGCAAGGAGACGCTGTATAACAGTGATACCGGGCATGCCACGATCCTAATTGAAAACCTTTTCCTGGCAGGGCAAGTCGAGATCGATATCGTGTGCCGCCAACTGAGCCCCGCATCGTACGGCACTGAACGAGTGCGGCGTGCTGCCCGCCTCTATCTCGAAGACAACCCAGCTGCTCAGATCAATATTCTGGCGGGCGAACTAGCGCTCGATGAGAATGGGACCAATCCATTCTTTGAAGAGTTCGACACCAACCCGCGAGTCGACATCAAAGTCGGCGCTCTGCCGATCGAGTTCGACATGATGGCGGTCGATAAAACTGCATATCGGCGTGAGCGAGACGTCGTGAACTCTCTCGCGAGCGGAAGCTTCAACGACCCGGTCATGGCCACGACGCTGACCGAGGTGTTCAAGGCCGCATCCGCCAAGTTTGAGTCCGCCGCGGCCGCCGCCGCTTAATCAGTCAGATCTCGGGGAGGGGGTCTGGCTGTGACTTCGCCTGCGCACCTTTGGTTTATGGTCCGTCACAGCCTTTGGCTGTGCGTTTCGCTTGCGCTCGTTGCCATTGCGCTGGTCGCGATTTCGATCGGCTGGCAACCATGGGGATTTATTTCCTCCCCAATATCCTCCGCGGTCGCAGCCCCGAATTTCTGGGATGGCTATATGCCACTCGCCCAGTTCACCGCGGCAGCCTCGCTCGCCTACCTCGCGCTCGAAATGTTCAGACACTCCGGCCAAATCGAGGAAGCCGCCAGGCTGTTCTTCGGAAGTACGGTGGTCGACCGCAAGAGCGTGCTGGACACGATTGCCGGCGCGGACCTCGAGACCCTGAAAAAGAACCGTGCCGAGCTGGCGCTCATCATCAGGGTCTACGAGCTGAATGAATGCCGGCACAAATGGCCCCGGGTCGACAGCGCCAAGAAAAAGCAGCTGTCCAAGCGCATCCAAGTGATCCAGGGCATGCCTGACTACAAATGGTTCCAGACCAAGGCGGGCCGGCTCTATATCAGCCACTTCCTCGTGGGCAAGGACTTCCTCTGGGTCGGCACGGGGCTGTTCATGTCCGTGTGGATTCACCTGATGGCCAGCGCCGAGAACGCGGTGCAGCTCTACCATCCGAGCTTCATGTCGCACTGGTTCCCCCAACTGGTGCTGACCGGAATTCTTGCCTGGTTTGGGGTGATTATTCCGCTGTGGAACGCCTTCGACGGCCGACATGTGATGGAGGATTTCCGAGAATTCCAGGACATCGCCAAAGAACAGCTCGATAGCCTTCGTCTGGAGTTGAGGAAGAAGGATCTAGACGACATGAAGACGATCCTCGAGAATCTGCTCTCATCGACTCCCGGCCCGCCCGACCCTGCGGTGACCAAAAAGCCGCCAAGCAAGAATGCTCCGTCCAAAAAAAAGGCTCAATCCAAAACGGCCCAGCCTTCCAAAACAGGCGTCGCAAGAGCTGCGACAAAGTCGGGGTCCACGGGCAGGGAGGCTGGTGCGAAGCGTCCAACGGCCAAAAAGCCTGGATAGACGGGCCGGGTCCAGGCATCTCTAGCTGACGCAGCCTCTGTTCGGAACGCCGCCCTGGGCGCGCCCGCTTCTGATGCTGTGGACGGCTCTCCACCACCCGCTGCAGTCTTGCTGCAGCCGAGAGCTGGAGGAGAGTCATGGGAGAAGTCGCAGTTATAGGTTTGGACATCGCAAAATCGGTGTTCCAGGTGCACGGCGTAGATAGCGCTGGCGGAGTCGTCATTCAGAGGAAGCTGACAAGAGCGCGGCTGTTGCCGTTCTTCGAGGCGTTGCCGCGGTGCCTACTGGGGATCGAGGCCTGCGCGACTGCTCACCACTGGGGCCGACAGCTGCGGGAGATGGGACACGACGTACGCCTCATGCCGCCGGGGTACGTGAAGGCGTATGTGAAGCGGCAGAAGAACGACATGGCCGACGCGGAGGCCATCTGCGAGGCTGTTACGCGACCGACCATGCGCTTCGTCGAAATCAAGTCGCCAGAGCAGCAAGGCATCATGGTGTTGCACCGGACGCGGCAGACCCTGATGCGCCAACGCGTGCAGCTGTCCAATACGATCCGGGCGCATATCGCCGAGTTCGGACTGGTGGCGCCGACTGGCCGCGAGGGTCTTCAGCGCCTCATAGATAGTTTGCCGACAATCGAGCAGGCACCGCCTGTCGCTCAGGCTTGCCTGATGATGTTGGCGAGCCAGCTGAAGCTTGTGAACGAGCAGATCCTCCAGGCTGATCGCGCGATCCTCACGTCGGTTCGAGCGAACGAGGTGGCCCGCCGGCTTATGACGATCCCTGGCGTCGGCCCACTTGTGGCAAGCGCGATAGTTGCCTCGGTGCCTGATCCGAAGGCCTTCCGCTCAGGTCGTAACCTGGCGGCGTGGATCGGTCTGGTTCCGAAACAGAACTCTAGCGGCGGGAAAGAACGCCTGGGCTCGATCACGAAGGCGGGCAACCGCTACCTTCGGCAGATGCTCGTAGTCGGCGCGCTCGCGGTGATCAGGCGTGCTCAACAATGTGGAAGCCGCCGCACTTGGCTGACCCAGCTTATGAGCCGCCGCAACACGAAACAGGCGGCGGTCGCACTGGCCAACAAGACAGCCCGTACGATCTGGGCGCTGATGACGAGCGGCCAAGCGTATCGCGAGCCGGAGGTTATGGCGGCATAGAGATCAGGCTTCGGCCTGAGGCGGTGAGGGCAAACAGGATGTGATGCGGAGGCGGCGAGACCGGGAAGCAGGACAACCCAAATGAGTCAGAGCGCTTCGAGCGCGTGCTTCTGATCGGGACCAGCTTCTACGAAAGGCACCATGGCCAGCGGCCTGAAAGCGCCGCGCTAACAGGCCGAACACATGACCGCACCGAAGCCGAAGCAAAGCATCCAGAACACCCTTGCCACCGGGGAGCCGTCCACGCATGACTCTTAGCCGACCTTAAGCGCGTCCGCTTTCGAGCCTCACTTAAGTGTGTACGTGGGTGCTGTTCAATCGAGTGCTCCACCGTTCTCAAAGCCACCCGGTGATGCGTCGGAACGTCCGAATCGCCCGAACATCGTGTCATGCAGAACCGCGTGGAAGTCAGGGATTACGTCCGCTACTTGCTCTCAAGGCTGGGGCCCCAGAATGGCGCGCACCAGTTCGAGCATCTCTGTTTCGAACTCGCCCGGCAGAGGCATGTCAGCAATATTCTGCCGGCCACGGGCCCGGTCCAGGCAGGCGGCGATCAGGGGCGTGATTTCGAGAGCTATCGGACGGGCCTCAGCGACGCCGGACTGGGATCATCCTCCTTTATGTCCCTCGTATCGGATGAGTTGGTCGTTGGCGCCTGCACGCTTCAGAAGGACAATGTCGCGGCCAAGATCCGCAAGGATCTGAAGTCCATCTTCGGGATCGGTGAGCGCCCGGCTCGGGTGATCTATTTTTGCGAGCAGGGCATCCCGGTGGCCAGCCGGCATAAGCTCCAGGCTCATTGTCGGGGCGTCTATTCCGCGCACCTTGAAATCATCGACGGCGAGGCGATCGCAGATCAGCTGTCCGATCCGGACACATTCTGGATCGCCTCGCAGTTCCTCAATATCCCCGCCGACATCTATCCGCAGGACGAGACCGACGACGCTTACGCCGACCTGCGCCGCTGGTGGGTCGAGGACCGTTCGGTTCCACTGAACCATGCGGACTTTCTGGAGATCAAGGACGGGCTGCGGTCCGCGACGCGCGAGGAAGCGCATAGACCTGACATTCTACACTGGCTCGAAATCATGCACGCCTATCTGGAGGCGACTTCCAGCGAGAGATTCAAACAGAAGGCGCGTTACGAGATCGCGGTCGCGGAACTGCGAGGGCGTGAAAACCTTGATCCCGCGCTTCCCTTGGTCGAGACCTATTTCGCCGGGATCGACACCGCCGAGCCGATCGCTGCCGATGTTCTGGACGCCGCCGTACTCATCACCTTCTGCTGGGGTGCGATTCTCCACGGCCACGCCCGACTGGATGTAGCGAAGGTCCGCGCTTGGGCCGATTCCGTCCGGGCGCTCGTCACTCGCGAGTTGGCGTCCGTTGAGCGTCGCGGGGATCGTTGCACCCTGCTGGAGGCGCAGGCGGTTATGAGCGGCGTTCCCTTGGAAGGCGCGAACCGGGACGAGACGATCGATGAGATGCTCGCCGCATGGCTCAAAGTTCTGGACGCGGCGGAGGAGACCCCGTTCTTCCCGATCTGGCATGTCGCCGACTTCGTCGAACTCTTGGCCCCGGTCATAGCGACACGGCCTGGCTGGCGCCGGCTCCGGGACAAGATTGATGAACTGACCCGGGTCAGGAGCGGGGGCCACGCCGTTGCGGAGCAGAGCGAGCGACGCGGTTTCGATCATTTGGAAGCTGGACGCCTGCGCCTTGCGATCGACGAACTTCAGAGAGCGAAGGTGGGCTGGTTCTCCGGCGAGCGGCTCGGCGACTCGCTTCGCCTGATGAGGCAAATCGCGGAATGCTATGTCGATCTCGGCCTCGCGCTCGCAGCTCGCTATTACGCCGCCGGGGCGACCTATCTGGCGCTCCATTCCGACGACGATGACATTCGCGCGATGATGCCCGGGTCCGCGTTCCAGCTGGTTCGGGTGTTGCGGGCGGGCGGCGAAACCCTCAGCTCCCTGTCGATGATGCGCCAAGCCTTGGCGATGCATTTCACCTTAGAGAAGCGCCCGACGGACCTCGAGGCCCACCCGATGTTCAAGGCGGCGCTTGAGGAAAGCGCGATCGGCTACGCGGTGGCGCGCCGGCTCGCCCCCGAGGTCATCCCGCTGACGGATCAGATTGTCGAGGCCTGGCCTTTGGCCCCGGGGGATCTGAAACAGTTCAGAATGCTCGACACGGATTCGGATTCTCCGTGGCTGACCATATCGGAGCCGGAGTTGCTGGACTTGCTCGAGTCCCAGCTGGGACGATCGCCCCTTGAGGATGTCGGACCGGTCCGGACCCACTCCTGGTCGGCGCTCGGCGTGAACTGGACCCTGCGCTACCGGAACGAACTCGATGCCGCAGCTGCAGCGCTGGGACTGGGCGCGATCCTGCAGGTTCTTCAGGTCGAGATGTCTCACAATGACCTGCTGGTCATTCCGGACTCGGTCGTTCTCGAGGTGAAACTGGGCGAAGGCGATCATGCGACGGTCGCCCCCAATTCACAGACGGGAGCGACGTGGGAAGTGACGCTGCCGAGGACCGCGTCGCCGGAAGATGGGCTCGGTCAGGCGGAATTCTTCGAGCACTTCTCCCTAGCGGCGGCGATCTTGGGGCAGGTCACCGCGCTCAGCTCCTCGGCCTATATGGCGCTGATCGCGGACGCGATGGAACGCGAAGCGGTGTTGCGCGCCTATTCCGTTCGTCCGGCGCGAGAACTGATGGCGTTCGTCGCGGCGCAGGTCGATGTCGCCGCGACTCTAGGGGCGATGTCGCCCCCCTCCCTTGCCAGATCGCTCGCCGTCGGTACGCACGTCGAACTCGCGTGGCAGGACTCGCTCGCCCGAGGCTACTCGGGCGACCGGGCGCGCGACATGATCGAGAACCGGTACAGCCGGGCTTGGGCGTCGGCGCGTCCGAGCCTTGAGCGCGCCTTCGCGGACCCGGGGATTCGGGAGCTGGTGCTTGAAATGCGGGCTGACGGTCTGCTCGACTGGCAGATCGTGGGCGTCCTCTGGAATATTCTGTGTCAGGCCCAGGTCGAAGCCGACGGGCGGTTGCCGATGGCGCAGCTCGGGCCGGCCTTCATTGCGCGTTCGCAACGAGCTGAGCGTGCGGACGATCCTGAGGTGGATCTGTCGATCGTCGACAGGACTCGGCTCGAAGGCCAGCGCCACAGCGCCAACGCCGGAGCGCTGCGCGCGTGGGGATTGACGCTAAATCGGGGCGACACGGGTCTGGACGGCCTGCGCAGATTCCTTGATGTCCGGTTCAGACAGGCCACCGACGACGTGACGCATGAGGATCTGTTCGGCGGACCGCGTGTGGTGATCGATGACTTGGGCGAGCCGGATCGCGTCGGCGACGAAGAGGCGCGAGGGCAGCAATGAGCGCACCGAGGTTCGACGAGAGGTTCATCGCCTTCATCGACATCCTTGGATTCAAGTCGATGGTGGAGGCGAGCGAGTCGGGATCGGGGCGGCCGATCGCCGAATTGATCGCGCTTATGGCCGATCTCGGCACCGGGGAGTCGAAGGCGTAACGGGTGGCACACGGACTGTCCATCTGTCCGATGAGCGACCTGTTGACCCCGCACGCGGGATTCCAGCTCACCCAAGCGTCGGACTGCGCCATCGCGTCGACGGAGATTTCTCCGGCCGGCGCGATCGCCATCCTCGAGCACTGCTGGAAGGCCGCCATGGCGCTTCTTCGCAATGGCGTCCTCATGACCCCGCACGGGTCTCAGCGGCCGTACTTTGCCTCGTCAATCGCCTTGATGAACCGCAGCAGGCTCAGGATCGTCTCGAACACGTAGCGCCCCTCGGCTTTACCGAGGAGCTGGTTGTCGTGCGCGAGGCTGCGGTTGTTGCGCACGTCGTTGAAGCGCTCGAAGATCTGCGTCGCGGATTTCGCGATCTGGTCCGAGACCTCGCCGATCTGGCCGGTCTTCCTGAGAGCGTTGATGTACCGGCCGGCTCGCCCGTGAAGACTGTCTTTCGGGCTGACCTCGATTCCGTCGGCGCTCAACAGGTCCGCGAACTTCTTCATGGTGTAGGTGTGCAGGCGGTCGAGGGCCGCATGCGGCGCATTGGCCTGAATTTCCCGTTCAATGGCGTCGACCAGCTCGCCGAGCGTCGGATCGTCGGTGAACTTCTCGATCCCGTCGAGGTCGATGGAGGACGCGCTGCCTTCCAAGCCCGCCACCATTTCCAGAAACTGGCGTTCGACCCCCGGCCGGAGCTCCGGATAGGTCTCGGCTCGGCGCTGACGGTAGGTCCAGAACTTCCGCAGGATTTCGGCCTGGGCACCCGGGACGACGGCCTGGAGAAAGGATCTGAACCGTTTGGCTTTCGACGTGCGGTCTCGCGTGTAGGTCCACGCCGTTATGTCGATGTTGAAGGCCGCCTTGACGAAGCGGTTGAACGACGCGTCGGTGAAATCCAGGACATAGCCATGCTCCATGCCGAACACCTCATCGACCAGACGCATGTCCAGTTCCGGTTCGGGCTCCTGTGCGGTCCCTTGCGAGAAATAACTCACGACGCGGACGCTCCCCCACCGGCCACGCCGACCCTGACCATAGCGCGCTCGAACGCCCGCACCATCTTTTCCGCATCGTCCTCCAAGGCGCGCTCTTCGAAGGCGATGCGGACTGGAAGAGTTATCACCACGGGCTCAGAGACGTTGGCGGCACTTAGGGTTGCGATCACCGCCCCCCGGATCGGCGTGGCGTCGCTGCCGTTGATCGTGAACCTGAACTGTTCCGGATCACGTCTGTGCCGCCAGCTGGCGCACTCCAGCTCCATCCGGCCCACCGGTCCGTCTCGCCCGCCCCGCCAATAGAACGCATCAGCATCGCGACCCGTCGCTAGACCTAGTGAGGGGCCGAAAGATGGAGCGGGCTGGTTCAGACCTGCAAGGCTCAAGCCTGAGAACAGGCGGTCACGCCGCTGGGGCTTCGGCGGCGCGGGCGGCATGGCAAGATTGGTTTCGCTGCGCTTCCGGGCCTCCTCGACCTCTCCAACGACATCGCTTCGTCGAGCTGGCCGCTCGATGAAGAACTCGCCGCTGACCTCCAGTTCGACGAGTGTCTGGCTCGCGGGCCGTTCGCCGGCGTTCTCGGCGACGAACACAAGGTTGGGCCATTTCCGCCGGTGGGTGCGGATCACATGCAGGCGTTCAAGCAGCGTTCGGATACTGCCGAGCCAAGTCGCGTAGGCGTCCTCATAGCTTGAGATCTGGTGGGCGGTCAGGGGACGATAGCCCTGCCCACTCCATTCTTCATGCAGGTCGGCCAGATCGACCGGGCCCTTTTTCGACGGTTCCGAAGGCGGCGGCGTCAGCTTCGCCATTGGCGCGGCCTGTTCGATTCTCGCCATGAGGCCCTCGGCGAACTCCGGGGCCAGGGCGGCGTATCGATGGACCGTCGCTTCTACGCATCCGATCTGTTCGCCCTCGCCCGTTTCGAACCAGCCACGGAATCTGGGCTCGGCCGCCTGGAGGCGCGCATTGTCCGCCTTGAGGCGCGCGATCTCTTTCTGGGTTTCGTCCTGCTCGGCCGGTCGGCGCCATTCCTCCGGCAAGAGTTTGAAGGGCGCTCCGTAATCGCCGGCGATCGCGGCGGCGAGGACGTCATCGGTCAGCAGAACGACCTCGTCGCCCGCATCGGCCATGGCGAGGACCTGATTAATTATGGCCTGATCGCCATGAGTCAGATCTAGCCCTTCCCGAGTGGAAGTCATTGTCTCGCGTTTGCCGAGCCAGAGGCGTCGCGTGACGCGCGGGTCCGCCAGTCGAAGGATGTCGGCTCGGTCCGTCGATGCCAGTAGCGTCCGCAATTGAGCGCTGATGTCGCGCGCGACCCGACTCGGTCGGCCGATGCGGTTTTTTAGGGCGTCGATCTCGCCGACAACCTGGCCGACGATCCGGACTTCGATCTCATTGGAGCCGAACTCCTGCCACGGAAGATCCCGGAGGGATCTGCCGTGAATCAACACGTTGGAATCAGGTACGACGATCAACGGCGGCACTATGCTTCCCTACGATCGGCCGCGGTGGAAGCAACGCATACACGTTGTAGGCCTGATGCTGATGATGGCACCGTGCCGGAGCTCCTGCAGGCCATGCGTTGCGTTTTCGCTCGCTCGCCGCCGCGCGCTTTTGGCGCTTCTGAGAGATTTCGCATTGCGCTCCGCCGTGGGCACCTTCGAGTTCTCGCCCCATCGGCAGAACTGCAGTACTGTCTCACTTCTACACACTTCCCAAGATGCGCGGATCGTACCTATCCACAGTCGTCTTCGCGCTCCGCCGCGATCGGTTCCGGCTGTGGGTTTGGTCGGTTCTCTCCCAGCGCTTCGAGGGCCGTTTGGGCCACAAGAACCGCGGCGTCGCGGCGCGCTTTCCAAAATGCTTGATATGTTGGACCCCGAGAGTCTGGCGGGCTCGTCGGTGGGTGGATGAATACGGGAAGGGGGGCCGGAAGGTCGGGCCCGATAATGATGGCCTCGCCCGGCCCTAACATTGGAATGAACTGCGCTGCGCCACGGTCGAGGTCGCCGCATGCGCTTTCGACCGTGTCGCGATCCTGCTTGTTGGTTAGTCGATGAACGAACAAGGTCCCTAGTTGACTTAGTACATCGTGCGGAATGTCGCGCGGACGCTGGGTGGCTA
Organism: uncultured Brevundimonas sp.; assembly: GCA_964520795.1. Lineage (GTDB taxonomy): Bacteria > Pseudomonadota > Alphaproteobacteria > Caulobacterales > Caulobacteraceae > Brevundimonas. The sequence continues at coordinate 22,633 of CAZFQC010000001.1, read as the reverse complement.
GTACACAGGTCAGGCCGTACTTGCGGCCCTCCTTGGCGATTAAACCGAAGGAATCGAGCTGCGTGCTGCCGTATTCGTCGCCGACGGTCTGGCCCAGGAACTGGTGCGCTTCGTCGAGGAACACCACAAGCGGACGTTCGCGGAATGCGCCTTCACGGGCCAAGCCCAGCAGGTGTCGGCCGATGATATTGAGCAGGATCTCACGGGTGTTGTGCTCGAAGCGGACATCGCGGAAGGAGATGACCGCTACGTCCTTCGCGGGGTCGGCAAGGAAGGCGGTCAGTTCGTCGACCAGTGAAGCCCCGGTCGTCCGGAAGAGGCACTCTAGTTCCGGCGAGTTGATCTGTGTGCCAATGCGAGAGACCAATGTCTCGCAATACCCTGTGGTCGCTGGGTCCACGCCTCCGAAGTTCGCAGGCTGATCGCGATCCGACGAGTAAACGCACTCCGCCTTGATCTGATCAGCGAGGTTGGAGATGTCGAAGTCGCAGAGCGGGGAGTGGATCGCGTTGGTGTTGGCTGCGACTGCGGCGTAAAACGGAGCCCTTGGCCGCCCACGCTTGGTAACGAGGCCATTGTAGAAGACTACGTTCGCGGGTGCGACGCCGCCGGACGCTTGAAAGAGCTTTAGGCTCTTGATTGCCTCCCGCAGCTTCGGCCCTTGGCTTTGCCCTGATGGCCGGAAGAGCGAGAAGAGGTCGTCCTCGGTGACCTTCCGATAAGGGAAGTGCACCAATCTATGGCTTGCCGCTCCTGCTTGGAAGACAAAGACTTCGTCCACCGGATCAATGTCGACGAACTCGCCGGTCGGGTCGAGCAAGATTGCCTTTCCACCCGCGCCTTTCAGTTCCTGAACGAGGGTCGCCAAGGTCCAGCTCTTGCCGCCTCCGGTAGCCCCGAATATGCCGGCGTGCCTCCCGAACACCTTCTCAGGTGGCAGGCATATGTCCACTCCGTCGGCCGCGTCTATCCGGCCAACACTCATAGTCACGTCGCCCTTGTGAGTGACTGCGTTGCGGATGAGCTGCGCTAACAGCTGCGGATCGGCCAGATGCACGCTGTCGCCGATCCGAGGAAAGGCTGGGATTCCCCTGCGCAGTTCTTCGCGGCCCTGCTCGACCGCTGCCAACAGTTGAACGCGGCCGATCGGATTGGGGTCGGGCACCTCGCCCAAGCGCGGTTCGACGCTCAGGCGCTCGTTGTCGGGGATTCGCGTCTCAATCACGCGACCGAGTAGCTTCACGCGCTCGCAGTCGATGAAGACGAAGTCGCCGACTGCGCCACGCGAGAGGCCGCGCCGCTCGGGCCGCGCCGTGGCGTCCGGGAGGTTGACCTGTACCTGAGACGCCGTGACTTGGGTGACGGTCCCCAGATAGAGGTCAGGATCAACGGGACTCGGGAGTCGGCTGCTCATTGACCCGGCTCGTCGCGCAATGAGCGGACGCGGGCGATGTGCCGCTCCCGGTCCGTTTCGCCGACTAAGTCAGGCAATGCTCTTGCCATGTCGCTGAAGCGGCCATTGAGCAGATGCACCCGAGGGTCGCCACCTTTCGCGAGGCGGTAGAAGGCCTTTAGATAGGAGTTCGCGGTCTTGAGCTCGGGATCGACGACGTGATCGTCCGACGCGAGGTCCTCGGCGGCCAAGAAAGCCGGATCGCAGACCACCAGGCGCATCGACATGTTGGCTTCCATCGCCGCCAAGATCGGCCGGCTGAGATGGTCGTCATTGAAGCCGAACCCGGAGATAATAAGCGCGGTGTCTGGCTCGCGAAGCGACGCCTGCAGCGCTCCGATCATGTCGAGGTAAGGGGCCTCGAAAGACTCCTGATATTTGCTGGACCGAGGATAGATGAGGATCGGGTCGCCTTTCGGGCCCTTGGATCGATAGATCTCGCCATTGATCCGCCGCCAGTCCACCGACCCGTGCAGCTTGTAGAGATGGAAGACGTTTTCGATATAGTCGGGGGCGTCCTTGCCCTGTTCGCGCCGCACGATGTCGAAGTCGAAGTTGCCTCGATCATAGGTCTGATCGAGCGCGTGTGAGAAGCCGTCGATAATCGTGAAACGGTGGCGGCGCGCGGCCTCTTCGAAACAGAGATCGTAGTTGGTAGTGAAGAACCGCGCGCGGGGCTTGCGCATGCCGCGACGTCCGATTTTCTGGATGACGGCCGAATGGGCCTCCAGCCCTGTGGCGGCGTCTACGAAGTCCACTTTTGAGAGAATCGCTTCCTCAGCGTCCTTCACGAACTTGACTACGGTAGTCGTCTCATCGGCCTCGGACGTCTGATTGAGCTCCAGATAGAGCTTACAGAGGGTCAGCAGCTTCTCGATGTTGCCATTTACCGGCGCATTGGGGAACATCGCACAGATGGTTTCGAATGGTGCGTCGCCGACTTTTGCCTTCACTGCCGTCCAGAGGTCATTCATGCCGGCTGGCTGGGGTTTAGCAGCATCGTTTGTCGCCGCCAGCGACGAGCCGCTCCCGGTCAGAACTAGAAGGTTCGTGGCGTTGAGCGCGTTCAAGAACGCGCTTTCGATCAGACGCTTGGCACCAACGCTTTCGACTTTCTCATCTTCGTCGCTCAGCTTGTCAGCGTAGCGCTTCCAGCCATCGCTAGGCACATAGAGGCGAAGATTTGCTTCGTCCGCAGGATCGTTGACCCAGTCCGGCATATGGTGTCGCTCATTTCCAAATGATGCCGAACAACTCTAAGCACAACTGAAAGGCGTAGATAGCCGTCGAAAACCAGACGGCTAAGGTGGGGGGCTCTCCCGCCTTTGGGAATCATCGGAGGCTGTGTCGAGAGGAGAACTTCGTTGCAGCCTGACGAGACGGAGTTGGAGCGGATGTCGGAGTTGCTCGAGGCGAGCGGCCGATACCGCGTGCTGCGCCAGCTACAGCCGCGCACAAGCGCGCCTGCGACCGTGGGCCCGGTGCGAACCGGTCTGTTCGTGGATGTCGAAACGACCGGGCTCGAGCCGGACCGTCACGAGATCATCGAGCTCGCGATGGTTCCCTTCACCTACTCACTCGAAGGCGAGCTGCTCGGCGTGGGCGAACCGTTCCACAGCCTGCGAGAACCCTCCCACCCGATCCCGCCTGAGATCACCGCCATCACTGGCATCGACGACGCCACAGTCGCTGGTCACAGCATCGCGATTGAAGCAGTGCAGAGTGTCGCCGCCGGTGCCCACCTCGTGATCGCCCACAACGCCGCTTTCGACCGAAAATTCCTCGAGCGGTTCTGTGAGGTCTTCACCACTAAGGCTTGGGCTTGTTCCATGAGCCAAGTGAACTGGGCGGCGGAGGGCTACGAGGGCACTAAGCTAACCTACCTCGCCAGCGCCGCGGGGTTCTTCTACGAACGCCATCGCGCGACCCACGACTGCCATGCTGCGATCGAGCTGCTCGCTCGGCCGCTGCCGAATAGTCGCCGCACCGGACTTGCTCAGTTGCTCGATGCAGCGCGCCGACCCACCATCCGCGTGTGGGCGGAGAGCTCGCCCTTCGACCTCAAACATCAGCTTAAGGCCCGCGGCTATCGCTGGAATGTCGGCGAGGATGGCACGCCCAAGGCGTGGTGGACGGACGTTCCAGAAGCCGACCTCGCCGCCGAACTCGCCTGGCTGCGAACCGAGATCTTCAGGGCGGATGTGGAGATCGCGCACCGCTGCATCGATGCCTATGACCGTTTCTCAGCCCGGTGGTGAGAGGCCCTAGCCTCGGAAAGCGGTGCCCGACTTAGAACGCCGACATTAAAGCTGAACGTCTGCTGTGTGGGGCGGCATGAATGTCCGTGTGTGGACGCCCCGCTAGATGCAAGAGGTTTTTCGAGGTTCTGACGCCGCGGGATCAGGTGCTTCCGTGTGTCCGGCCTGTTGATGCGGCCTTTCACACGCCGCTGGCCTGTATGGAGATCGCGGATCGGGTCCAGACCGCTTTGGCGCGCTCGAGGCGCTCGGACATTTCACTGGTTTTCCCGACCCCGTCTTCTGACCGTTGCGCCATACCTCTCGTCTGACCTTCCCGCCTCTCCGACGCCTCAGGCCCTGGCGGTTAGACCGCCACGGCCGGAGCTCTGTAGGTTCCTCCGTGCGCCATCAGCGCCCAGACGATCCTCGCCATCTTGTTGGCCAAGGCCACGGTGACCAGCATGCGCGGCTTGCGAGCCAGCATGCCGGTGAGCCACGGACTGGCTCGAGAGCCGTCGCGAGCCGCAGCCTTCGCGGCTGAACTGGCACCCAGGATCAGCAGCCTTCGCAGACTGCGCTCACCCATCTTGCTGGTTCGCCCCAGTCGCTCCTTGCCTCCGCTGGAATGCTGTCGTGGCGTGAGCCCCACCCACGCGGCGAAGTCGCGACCGCGTCTGAAGGTGCAGGTGGCCGGCGCCAGCGTCACCAGCGCCGTCGCCACCACGGGTCCGACGCCGGGGATGGTCATCAGCCGCCTGGCGACCGGATCGCGCTTGGCCCGTGCGGCTATCTCGGCATCCAGTTGTGCGACCTTGTCCTGAACCGCCCGAAGGCTCTCGACGATGATGGTCAACACCGGTCGCGCCTCGGCGGGTAGATCAGTACTCGGATCTTCCACCACCTGAATCAGCTTGGCGGTGTTCCCGGCGCCCTGCCTCACAGTGAAGCCGAACTCAGCCAGGTGACCCCGCAGCGCATTGATCAACTGGGTCCGCTGTCGCACCAGAAGGTCGCGAGTTCGGAAGACTACGGCCGAGCCCTGGGCATCGGCGCTCTTGGGCGCGACAAACCTCATTGTGGGCCGCTGCGCCGCTTCGCAGATGGCTTCCGCATCCGCCATGTCGTTCTTCTGCCGCTTCACGAACGGCTTCACATAGGCGGGCGGGATCAGGCGGATCTCATGACCCAGAGCGCCGATCTCGCGCGCCCAGTAATGAGCACTGGCGCAGGCTTCCATCGCCAACAGGCAGCGCGGCTGGTTCGAAAAGAACGCCAGCAACTGGTCCCGTCGCAGCTTCTTGCGGAAAACGACGCCGCCGGCTGCATCAGCCCCATGCGCCTGAAAGACCGACTTGGCCAAGTCGAGCCCGATTGTGATAACTTCTCCCACGGACGCCTCCTTTGCAGTGGTGTTTCAACACCTCCACTTTGGCACATCGATGCCGTCGGGGGGCGTCCACCCCATCGCTCATGGCGCTGAGGTGCCCCAAGGGGGCTGGCTCCCATTGGTTGTTCCTCGCTGGTGCGCTACCCGTGCCAGATGTTCCTGTCGATCGCCACGACCCATAGGCCTGCCACCGATCTCGGCTTTCTGCTGCACAAGCATCCGGACCGGTTGCACGAGACCGACCTGAGTTTCGGCAAGGCATGGCTCTTCTATCCCGAGGCGACGGAGGAGCGCTGCGAGGCCGCCCTGATCCTCGACGTCGATCCCGTCGGACTTGTTCGCGGCAAGGGACAGGCTGATGGGCTGCTCGACCAGTATGTGAACGACCGCCCCTATGCGGCCTCGTCCTTTATGTCGGTGGCGTTGAACAAAACCTTGCGGACCGCGATGACGGGCGTGTCGAAGGAGCGCCAGGACCTGGCGGACAGCGACTTGCCGCTGGAGGCGGTGGTGACCCCGCTGCCGCTGCGCGGGGGCGAGGCTCTGGTGAGAAGTCTCTTCGAGCCGTTGGGCTGGACCGTCGACCTGACAACGATCGAGGGCGCCGGATCGGGCGCCGGCGCGGCGCGCTACGGGCACCTGAAACTGACCGGCGTTGGCCGGCTCAGCGCCCTGCTGAACCATCTCTACGTCCTGATCCCCGTCATGGACGACGCCAAACACTATTGGGTCGGCGAAGCCGAGATCGACAAGCTGATGGCCAAGGGCGAGGGCTGGCTCGACTCGCATCCGTCCAGGGACCTGATCGTGCGGCGCTACCTGCGCAATCGCGGCGCCCTGGCGCGCGTGGCGCTCGAACGCCTCGCGCCGGAAACGGCCAGCGAGGCCCTGCCGCCCGAGGCCCGTGTCGCGCCCGAGGAGGACCTGGAGGCGCCGATCCGGCTCAACGATCTGCGTCTGGATGCGGTGGTTCAGGCCATCCGCGCCACCGGGGGAGCCGTCATCGCCGACCTCGGCTGCGGCGAGGGCAAGCTGCTCTACCGGCTGGTGCGCGAGCGCTGGGTCCAGCGCCTGTTCGGCCTCGACCCCGCTGCCCGTGAACTGGAATGGGCGTCGAAGCGGCTCAAGCTGAACGAGTTCGGCGGCCCGCCCGAAGGGCGCGTAACCCTGCTGCATGGATCGCTGACCTATCGTGACAGCCGCTGGGCCGAGGCCGATGTCGCGGTCCTGGTCGAGGTGATCGAACATCTGGACGAGGACCGGCTGCCGCTGGTCGAGCGCATCGTCTTCGGCGAGACGGCACCGAAGTCGGTCATCGTGACGACGCCGAACGCCGACTACAACGCGCTGTTTCCGAACCTGGCCGCTGGTGCCTTCCGCCATCCAGACCACCGCTTCGAATGGAGCCGGGCGCAGTTCGAGGCCTGGGCGGGCAGGATCGGCGACACCTATGGCTACACCGCCGCCTTCAGCGGCATCGGCGTTGAGGATGCAAACCTCGGCGCGCCCACCCAGATGGCGGTATTCACGCGATGAGAGAACCCGACAAGACCGACCTGACCATTCCCGACTTCGCCCTCGTCGTGCTGATCGGCTCGACTGGGTCGGGCAAGTCGACTTTCGCTGCGAAGCATTTCCTGCCGACCGAGGTCATCTCCTCGGACTACTGCCGCGCCTTGGTTTCGGACGATGAGACCAATCAGGACGTCTCGGTCGACGCCTTCGACCTCGTTCGCGAAATCGCGGCCAAGCGGCTGAAGCACCGGAAGCTGACAGTGATCGACGCCACCAACGTGCGTGCCGCCGATCGCAAGGCCTGGGTCGAATTGGCGCGCAAATGGCACGCTCTGCCGATCGCCATCGTCATCGATCCGGGCGTCGAGGTCTGCGTCGCCCGCAACGCCCTTAGACCCGATCGCGACTTCGGCGCAGGTGTGCCCAAACGGATGGCACTGGAAATCCGCAAAGGCATGGGCGGTCTCCAGCGTGAGGGCTTCCGTCAGGTCTGGAAGCTGACCAGCGAAGACAGCATTGAGGCGGCTCGGGTTACACGCCAGCCGTTGTGGACTGACAAGCGCGACGACCACGGCCCGTTCGACATCATCGGCGACATCCACGGCTGCGCCGATGAACTGCAGGCCCTGCTTAGCCAGTTGGGATATGGCGTCGTCTGGTCAGAGAATCGCGGCGACCGGTCAGTGACCGTCACCCCGCCCGACGGTCGAAAGGTCGTCTTCGTCGGCGACCTCGTCGATCGCGGCCCTAACTCGCCCGACGCTCTGCGCATCGCCATGAGCATGGTCGCGGCTGGAACTGCCTACTGCGTCCAGGGCAACCACGAGCGCAAACTCGGGCGCTGGCTGGAAGGCCGCAAGGTGACGGTCGCGCACGGGCTCCAAGAGACCATCGACCAGCTTGAAGGTCAGGATCGCGGCCTGCGTGAAGGTCTGCCGGCTTTCCTCGACGGACTGCGCAGCCATGTCTGGCTCGATGACGGTCGGCTCGCCGTGGCTCATGCTGGTCTAAAGGAAGAGATGATCGGGCGCGGCTCGGGCGCGGTACGTGAGTTCGCCCTGTATGGCGAAACCACAGGCGAGATCGACGAGTTCGGCCTGCCGGTTCGCGCCGACTGGGCCGCCGCCTATCGCGGCAAGACGGCCGTGATCTACGGCCACACGCCCGTGGTGTCGGCCGAGTGGGTCAACAACACCCTGTGCATCGACACTGGTTGCGTCTTTGGAGGCAAGCTGACTGCCCTGCGCTGGCCCGAGCGCGAACTGGTCGAGGTCCCGGCCGAACGGACTTGGTTCGAACCGATGCGGCCTCTCGGCGGATCGAGCCTTGGCAAGTCCGCACAGGCCGACGCCGACGGCGTGCTCGACTACGAGGACGTCTCCGGCCGCCGCTGGATTGAGACCGAACTCAAGGGCAAAGTCGTGATCGCCGAGGAGAACGCCTCGGCGGCGCTGGAAGTGATGAGCCGCTTCGCCCTGTCGCCCCAGTGGCTGACCTATCTGCCGCCGACCATGTCGCCGTCCGAAACGACCACCGCCGAAGGCTGGCTGGAGCGGCCCGAAGAAGCCTTCGCCCACTTCCGCGAACGGGGCGTGACCCAGGTGGTGTGCGAGGAGAAGCACATGGGCTCGCGGGCCGTCATCGCCCTGTGCCGCGACGTCTCCGTAGCCCGCGAGCGGTTCGGCGTCGCTGGCAAGGAAAGCGGCGCGATCTGGACCCGCACCGGCCGCTCCTTCTTCAACGACCCTGCGATGACCGAGGGCCTGCTCGCCCGGCTGCGGGCGAGGGTCGACGAGACCGGCCTTTGGGATGAACTTGGCACGGACTGGTTGCTGCTGGACGCCGAGATCATGCCTTGGTCGTCCAAGGCCGGCAGCTTGATCGAAAGCCAGTATGCGCCGGTCGCCACCTCGTCGATGGAAGGCTTTCGAACGGCCCGCGAGGCCTTGGCCCGGGCGATGAGCCGCAATGTCGATGTCGGTGGCATCCATGCCCGCTACGAGGATCGCGCCATGCGGGCTGGTCGGTATGCGACGGCATGGGCCCCCTATGCCTGGCCGGTGTCCGGAATCGACGACTTGAAGGTCGCGCCCTTCCATCTGCTCGCCAGCGAAGGCCGCGTCTGGTTCGACCGGGACCACGTCTGGCACATGACGCTCGCCGATCGCCTGGCCGAGGGCGAAGGCGTCGTGACCCGCACCCAATGGCGTGTAGTCGACCTCGCTGACGAGGCAGCCTGCACCGACGCCATCGGCTGGTGGGAGAGCCTGACTGGTTCTGGCGGTGAAGGCATGGTGATCAAGCCGCGCGACTTCGTCAGCCGGGGCAAGAAGGGCCTGATCCAGCCCGCGCTGAAGGTGCGCGGAGGTGAATACCTGCGCATCATCTACGGCCCCGAATACGACGCTCCGGACAACCTCGTCCGGCTTCGCGACCGCGGCCTTGGCGGCAAGCGCAACCTGGCCCTTCGTGAGTTCGCGCTTGGGCATGAAGCCTTGAAGCGGTTCGTGGCCCGCGAGCCGCTGCGCCGCGTCCATGAATGTGTCTTCGCGGTTCTTGCGCTGGAGAGCGAGCCGATCGATCCGCGCCTCTAGATCTGGGGCAACGAACGTCCGCTTTCCGCTGCGGTGCCAAATTCCGCTTCTGGCGCTAACCGGCGTTGTCCTTGTACCGGCCGCATATCCGCAGTCGTGGGTAGCGGACATGCAGTTCGACATCCCATCGGCAAGAGGACAGCACGCTCTTTTGATGCGCAGCCGGCGCGTTAGAGACATCCCTGCGCACATCCGCCCTGCCGACGCCTTGATCGCCGAGTTTGGGACCGCCCCAGAAATAGGCGCGTCTTGACACGCCCTGAGGTTGCGTCCCATCTAACCAGATTCCTGTTCGCGACGCGGACTGACGCAGGCGAGATATTCGTGACCTCCAATACGCTGACGCCCGGTCGAGGCCTCGACCCCGCGTGTGGACCCGGCTATGGCAATGCTGTGGACAGCGGCGGCCTGGCGCACCCTGCTGTTGCGAGGGCTTCGCAGAGGAACCGCCGCTGCGGTGGCGCGATTGTTGCAGACGCGGAATCAGGAGACGTAGGGGTCATGGAGGCGCGCGAGATGACGAACTACCGCAACGCCGAACCGTCGAATCTCGACCGAGACGCCATTGAGGATCTGGCTGAGGACTTCGGCAAGATTTACCGACTGGACGAGCGGCCGGCGCGCGAAGTGGTGAAGGATCTCGGCGGGGAACTGTTCGTCCGCGACTATATGACGTCCGAGGCGACCGGCTCTATCTATATCGAAGAGAACGGTGCCTTCCGCCTGTTCGTGCCCAAACACACCTCGGCGGTCGAGGACCGCTTCACGATTGCCCATGAGATCGGGCACCTAGTCCTGCACCACATGTGGCCCAAGCATCAGGGCAAAAGCCCAGGCTGTGTGACGGCCGACCGCTACGGCGACGGCCGCGCAGAAGATGAAGCCAACTGGTTCGCCTCGGCCTTCCTCATGCCAGGAGACTTGGTGAAGAGCCGTCTGACTGAGCTGCGATCGATCCCGTTGCTGGCCGCCGAGCTTGGCGTGCCCCTTACCGCCTGCGCCCATCGGCTCAAGCGCCTCGGCCTCGCTAGGGAGGACGAGGTCGCACCTCTTGATCCGGCGCCGGAGCCGAAGGCCTCCTAGGTGCCGAACGCCGACGGCGGCTCGACGGCGAGCCCGGATCTTGATGGCATCAATTCGGCGCTTCGGCCGCGTTTCCGCCTCTTCTGTAGCATCGATCTCGTCGGCTCCACGGCCTACAAGCAGTTGCTCCACACCAATGCAACCAAGCCCGAGGACGAACAGGCCGGCGGCCTGCGGAGCGCCGAATGGTTCGATGTCTTCCTAAGCTTCTACAGCGCGTTCGAAGCGACCCTGCGCGCGACGGCCGGCGAATACGGCAAGGCCGCTGAGACCAAGCTGCACCCAAAGATTCCAGAGATCGAGTTCTGGAAGTCGAATGGAGATGAATTGCTTTTCTCGTTCGAGATCGAGACGCCCGACCAGCTCCAAGCCACCTTCCACGTCTGGGTGTTAGCCCTTCAAGCCTATCGGGCCAACCTGCTGGAGGAGACCGCCGACCTCGACGTCAAGTCTGCGGCCTGGACCGCCGGCTTCCCGGTGATGAACACCGAAGTGATCTTCCACACCTCTCCGCAGCAGGACGTGGCAATCACGCCGCTCAGCCATCAGCATCGGCTGCGCAACATCTGGTACGATGAGAGGGGAGCCACGACGGGCTACACGCGCGACTTCATCGGCCCGTCTATAGACACTGGATTTCGCATCGCCGCCAAGAGCACGCCGCGCAAGATGATGGTCTCGGCCGAGCTTTGCTATTTGCTCTGCTCGAGCGGAAAGCTGCACAAGGACATAGCCCGCCCCGACATCTTCTTCGAGCCGTCGCAGCCGCTCAAGGGGGTGATCGGCGGGCGGCCTTATCCCGTGATCTGGGTGGCGATCGACGGCAATGAGCGTCAGATCGCGGAAGAAAAACTGCTCGGCATCCTGCCCGCCAACCGGGAGACGCTGGGTGCCTTCTGCGAGGCCTTCATCAAAGATTGCCAGCGCTATATGTGGCTGCCCTTCATGTATGACAGCAGCAATCAGGCATGGGGCGATGTGCCCGACGGCTATCTCGACGGGCTGCGGCAGCTACAGGACCGCCTGACCCGGGAGGAGAAGAAGGACACCGCTTTCTCGCGCAGCGCCGACGACGAAGGTGCCGGGGTCGAACCGAAAACCGATGAGCTCAAGGCCTTCGTCCAGAGAGTGACGGCCGAGACACCGCCCGCGACGCCGAGCTTCACGCCGCAGACACGCCGGATCTTCAGGACCCCTTCCGCGCCGCCACCCCCGCCACCCCCGCCGTCATCGCCCCCAGCGGGGGGCGCGCCGCCACGCGCGCCGTCACCGCCTTCGCGGCCAGCCTCGGTGTCCTTTTCACCAACACCCAAGCCGAAGTCCTGAGGTCAGCAGCGCCCGGGCGCCGAGACCGACGACTTCACGCCCGGCGCCTCTGCGCGGGCGACCGTGGGTCCGCAGGCCGTGTCCTGCCGGATCTCCGTGACCACCTCAACCGGCCCAGCGCTCGCAGGTCGCGACGGCGTCGCGACGTCTCCGGCGCGCCAGACGAGAAAGGCGCCAACCGCGACGACAGCCGCCCAGAACGCCAGGTTCAGGGTCAGATATTTGCTGCGGCAGACCGAGGCCAGTCCATAGAGATGGGCGCCGACCAAACGGTCCGCTTGCGTGCCCAAGTCGGCGCTTGAGGCAGTCGAGATCGTTGTCGCCTCATCGACGAAGGTGGTCGAGCGCCAATAGGCCAGACTGCCGACGGGCGCGGGGATGAAGCGCGGGCGCAGCGTCATGGCGGCGAGCACGGCCGTCGCCAGGAAACAGAACATCGCTACGATCGCCGTGACCGGGGGCAGATGGCCGGGCCTGAGGGCCTCCTTGGCCATGAAGATGAGAAAGGCGATAGATCCCGCGAGGATGAAGCCCGCCTTGGTGTCGGCGAGGGTCACGCTGTGCTGCATGGCGGTGAGGCTGAAGGCACCGTAACCGGCTGGGGTCATGTTCGGCATGGCGGCACCTCCTTGAGACGTTCCGGGCCTATCGCAGAGTCAGGGCGCACCTGCCCCCTCAGATTGAGGTCTGAGGCAAGCGATCATCGCAGCAAAACGCATTTTCACAGACGGATCGATCGGACAGGATACGCGCTTTACGGGAATGGGAATGACGGATCAAGATGCAATGGCTTTGCTGGGCATGACGTCGGCATCGTCGCCAAGTTTGTGGCGAACAATCATGCGGAACTGGCGGAGGTGTGTAACCGAATGGCCTGGGTCAGGCGGCCGGCCAATGTCCGCTGGTGGCGCTTCTGCGACCTTAAGGGTCAACCGCCGTTCGTGACTCTTAGACGAAGTTCGCTATGACCGCTTGTCGGCGTCTTGCTCAGCACCAGCGTGCGGGACATGCCGTCGCCCGAGTCGGCGACTGCCTCTAGCGCGTGAAGTAGGTGAGAGTGGTGAAGGTATTGACCGGCCGACACCTCACGCGGCCGAGAGAGGGATCGTTAGGACGGCTCGGGTGCGAAGTCCTCGCCGAACCGCCGGTCAAATTGGTGGAACAGTGCGGTGTTCACGCGCTCGATCCAGTCGAGCACTCCAGCGGTGTTTTCGTCCAAGCAATCAATCCGTTTGAGCCACAGCCGGTAAGGCTCGATAGCGAACTGCAGCGTCGGCGTGACGAACCTGATGTCGGCCGGACAATAGAGCGCGTAGGCCGAGAACGTGCCGTCGTCGTTGCGTCGCAGGTCCCAGTCCATGGACTCGTTCCAAGACCCATGGATCGACTCCGACATCATGCCGTAGGTCGCTGGGTAAAGGCTGTCGTGCTGGACCTCAGCGAAGATCTCTCGGAACGATTTTCCCTGAAGCCTCCACTTGTTTTCCTTTTGAGCGGCGAAGTCGTTCTCGGTCAGGTTCTCAAACCGCATCTTCTCCTGCACGGCCGCCAGAAGCCGCTTGCCGGCCTTGGTGTCGAAGAAGGGCGATCCGGCATTTAGCTCTCTAAGCAGTCGCAGCCGGTCCTTGTAGGACAGCTTGCGATAGTCCTCGATCACCTCGTCCGGCTGACTCATGAGGTAGGCCGCCAGGACGGTCGCCTCGATCATAGGCCGCTCCAAAATGCCGATCATCTGGGTATTGTCTTCCTCGTAGTAACGGACGACCTCCTTGAGCACTTTCCAGACCTTGACCAGCAGCCCGAGGATCGGCGCGTCGGTCAGGCCGAAGCCGGTGGGATTGCGTTCGACGTTCTTGAGCCGCGAGAGCACGTCGAAAATCTCCGCGACATCCTTGTAGAAACTGAGGGCGAACACGTTGATCGCCTCCAGCGACGCTAAGCCCTTCGCCAGGTAATCCGCGTCGTACTTGTCGGTGATCTTGGCCAGCTCATTCATGGCGGCCTCCGTTGTCGTAACCGGCCCAACGATCATCGGCATAGGACGGCGATCCGTCGTCGAAGCCGGCTGTCATCCAGAGCGTGTCGAAGGCTCGTCGTAGATGGTCGCCGCTATGAACGACGCCTGGTGGGATGGTTGCGGTAGGCAGAATGAGGCTCGGGTGGTGGATCGGCCGAGTCCTGTGCAGTCCGGATAGCTCGACGTTCTCAAGGCCGTAAAGCACGACCCCGACCAGAGACGGGCCTCGTAGGTTCAGTGCTGCGGCCAATTCGAGCCCACGATCAGCGGCGGTGACGATCATCCATTCTAGGTGCTTGCCCTTCACGACTATCGCCGGGTCGTCTTGGATCAACTCGCCGATGTTGAACTCGTACTCGACGACCCCGGGTTGCAACAGACGGCCGTACCAAGTCGCTTCCTCATTGTGATCGCGGGTGACCAGCCGCCTGGGTCCATGAGCGAACCAGTCCTGACCGCCGGTTCCGAAGATCGCTTCGGTGTCGTCATCGACCCGCAGCAAGCCGCGAACGGGCTTTACGTCGCGGGGCGCTATGTAGCGTTCGCGGAGCGCAGCGGCCGGAACGACATGGACCACGGCGCTCGGCGGCGAAACCAGCGCCGGCCGGTTGTTGATCGGGCGTTGCTGAACCGCAGCCCACCAGGCCTCCGACAGCGTCTTGGTGGTGTCCGACTGCGTCTGGATCGCCTCGGCCGCTAGCTCCTTGGCGATGAGCTTGATGTAGGCGGCGAGGCGCCGCCCAAGAGCTGTTCGGGCATCCCGCCGGGGGCCAGCGCCGACGTCCTCAGCGACGGAGTAGCGTTCGGGGTGCCGAAGATGATGCAGATCGAACGGCAGCTCTCTAGCCAGCCCATAGGCCTCGTTCATCACCAGGAGGATGCGGCGCAGGCCTTTGGCGTGGAGCGCATAGCCGTATTCGCCCATCACGTTCGGATTGGGGATAAACTTCTCGCCGACTTGTGCGACGAAGGTCATGTCGCCCAAGAAGATGTCGCATTCGCGGATTTTGCGCAGAATGGTTTCGCTGATCGGCGGCGTGCCGGGCTCGTCCTTGGTGTCCGAGTCAATCTTTAGGGCGATCTCGCCTTCGTCGGCGAGGATTGTCACGGCATCGTCCAAGGCCTTGCCGATGAAGGTCTTGCATATGTCGGATGGACGATCCATCTGCCAGGAATAGAACAGCGTGACGGGCAGCATGGCGCTCAGTCATTCCCGCCGGTCAGGGCTTCCCAACACCCAATCCTCACGTTGACGTAGCCAGCGGGGTAGCCCCGCGCCATCGCGCCGAAGTTCGGGTCGCCGTCGCGATGGATGGCGAGGATGGCTGACCCCGGCAAAGGCTCCTCTGCGAAGAGGTCGAAGGCTCGAGACTCGGGGATACAGCCCAGGCTCCGGCCGAAAGCGGCAACGACCGCTTCGGCCGCCGAATAGGCGTGATCGGTGGCGGAGAGCGGGACGGCCAGCTCGACGATGCTGCGCTTGCCGACCGTCGCCAGGACTGCGAGCCGATCGGTGTCCTTCAGCCAGAAGTGCGCAACCTCGCCACCCCAATGCGCCATCAGGGGCTCGACGCCACTGTCCTCGATCTCGACCGGATGGGAGACCATCCAGAATTTGTTGGACCGCGAGCCTCGCTGATCACTGTGGAACGGGCTGGCCCCGAGCGCCGCGTCTGCGGTCGCCTGGCTCATCTCGCCGGCGTGGACACGCGCGGCCAAGCGCGCCTTGAGAGTGTCGATAGTGGACAGGATCACCCCAGTGGCGCGCAGCGCGTCGGCCTCGGCGTCGGTCAGGCGGGTGTAGTGCCAAGCCCGGATGGTGCGCTCTGCCATCAACGGCATGACGCGCGCCTTGAGCGCCATGAACGCCTCTGCGTGGTCATTGCTGGGTCGGAAGAGCGGCCGATCCGGCCCACTGGCGAGCTCGAACGTCCGGAAGATTTCGAGATCTCGCTCCATGTAGGCGCGGATCATGTCGGCCTCGGCCGACAGCAACTCCACTAGCTCGGCGTCGAAGGTCTCGACGCTCCAGACATCAATCGGTGTCATCGGGGCCGGCGGGCATTAGGAGCGGCTTGTAGGCGGCGATCTGCCAGTCCTTTGGTAGTTGGCGATAATGCCTTCGTTCGGCGGCTACTAGCGGTAAAGTCTTAGCTGGCTGGACCGAGTTGCTCGCGATGAATTTCAGAAAGGTGCTAGCCATGAATGAGCCTTACAGCTGGTCCCGACATTCTTTTTCATGGCGGCGGGGCACCTTTGAGTGCGGATAGCAGATGGGTCGTCCAAAACACTATAGCGTAGAACTTCCTGCCCGATGCCAGGCATTGATAGATCGCTATGGCGAGCTGATTGGCCGGGAAGCGAAGCCGGACGACGGGTTCGAAGGGCCTCTTAAGACGACGTTTCTGCTGGCGATGGCTACCCCGATCCTGGTCCTGCCGCTTGAGCGGGTCTTCCGACCGGCGGTTTGGAACGACCGCGGCGTGGCAGATGATCTGGCGCTAGATGGTCATGTCGGGGACCGCGTCCGACGAACCCTGGGCGAGAAGCGCGCCTTTGGAGCGGCACCATTTTTCCGAGCTGGGGCTTGGAGCTAAGTTCCCGAATGTCCCCGGTTCGAAGTTGGGCGCGACTGGCCGGAAGACGTCCTTGCCGCGCTGGCGTCGCCCGAAGGCGCCTCTGCTGCGGCCGAGGCACCGGCCAGTGAAATCCTTATGGTTGCGCGCAACGGCATCGCGCACGGCGGCGTTACCTACTTGGATGCTGACGGGCGACACACTCGAACGGCGACCCACATGCTTGGCTTCGCGAGTTTCGTTAGCCTTCGCGACCGGACCCGGCTCCGGATTCTGCGCGTAGGTGTCGACGCCTTTGAAGACTTCCTTCGTCTTTGGACGAATTGGCTGCTCGACTCGGGAGCCGCCGCTACGATGCAAGCCCAGGGCCCCGGCTACTTCGATTGGGCGGCTGAGTAGGTTTGGTGCGCTGAACGTCCGGTCTTGGAGGGGAGCTCGAGTCCGCTCATGGCGCATCTACGACGACCTGACCCTGAGGTCGCGCCCTACCGCTTAAGAATGCCGCGCGCTCGCCCTAGCTCTGACCAACAAGCTGGTGCGGTCACCCCCCCCATCCACGCCGACCACGGCGTCCCTGGTCAACCGCACGCGCTGGCGTTGTGCTAAGGCGAGACTCTCCCAAGTGAAAGGCCAAAGAAGGACCGAACATGACCGCGACGCCCCAAATTCGCACGCCGCTGGTCCCCGCCTCACCGGGCCAGGCGCTCAGCGCCAGCCTGGAAAGCGAAACCATGGGCGTGGTCGCGACCGTCGGCGACACCGCCCTGGACGCCGTGGTCAGCTCAGGCTCGCTGGACGGCCTGCCGATCTTCAGCGTCGCCGTCGGTTTGTTCAAGGCACAGCGGGAACTGCGTGACCATCTCTACGCCAAGAAGGTGGTCAGCCTGCTGCACGGGGTCGGATCCGCGTCGACCCAGTCCGAGCGCGACGCTTTCGTCGCCGGACTGCGGCGGAAGGGACAGGCCGAGCGTTTCGGCGAAACCGTACTGCTGTTGCTCGAACAGGTGGATGACGCGCAGAAGCCCAACCTGATGGGGCGAATCCTCGCCGCCCACATGTCTGGTAAGATCGCCAGCTACGACGATGCGATGCGCCTGATTGCCATGATCAACCGGGCCTACGCCGTGGACCTGAACTACCTCCTCACGATGAAGTCCGGGGTCCAGCGCGGCACGGGCGCCTTGATCGCCGCCTCTCTCGAGTCGGTCGGCCTCCTCGTCAACGGAGGCACCGACGGCGGCGGCTTCGACCAGGAGAAGGAGCCGGGCGGCGTGATCTACCACATTAGCACTTACGGCCAGATGCTGCTGTCGCACGGCTTGGTTTGACCTGCCCGGCACCGGGTCCGGTAAGGCCATCTTTGCCGGCGACGGCCGCTGCGGACCCCGAGCGCTGAAGATCGTGCAGGTCGGGCGCGCTTCTCAAGTGGTGGAAGCGATGGCCACCCACAGCGGTCGTTCTGATTGTCCCGTGATGGTTCTTTAACCGACTTAGCCGAAGAGCCAGCCAGCTGACTTGGTCTGCCTATCGAATGTTGCGTTCCCGGCGCGTTGCGAACGTCCGCTTCTCTAATCGGGCATAGGGGTCAAGCTGGTTTGTGATCCTGGTTGGCCTGATCGATCACGCGGGTCACGCTTCTCTTCGCGTCAGGATGGCTCCTTGCGAGCGGAGCCGCTGCACGCATGCATGGGATCAGGGTCTGGAGAGCCTCGCTTTTGGACGCGCTCGAAGCGCAGCAGACATTTTCGGCTTCATCCATCCCGTCGTCCGCGTGGGACGATCCGACCAAGATCGGTCGTAGGCTTTGGTCAGGTCATGCTGCAGCCTCCGATCCGAGCCGGAACTCTGTGCCGTCGACCCACATGCGATGCAGGACGACAGCGATCTTGCGAGCGACCGCCACGATAGCGCGCCGGCGGCCCTTGGCTTTCATCAGCCGAATGCCCCAGGCCTTCAGGCTCGACCACTTGATCGAGCGCATGAGCATGGCGTTGGCGGCGGCGTAGAGGGTGGCGCGCACGTTGGCGTCGCCGGCGTGGGAGATGCGCCCGGGATTGTCCTTCTCGCCGGACTGGAAGCGTCGAGGGGTCAGTCCGAAGTGGGCGCCGACGGTGCGCGAGCTCTTGAAGCGGGCCGGGTCATCGACGGCGGCCTTGAAGCTTAGTGCCGTGATCTCGCCGACGCCTGGGACGCCCATGAACCGGGTGCAGACCTCGTCTTCGTGAGCCGCTTTTCGCACCCGCCGGTCGAGCTCTATGAAGATGTCGAACAGCACCTGCCGCGCCTGGAGCATCGGCAGGAGGGCGTGGCTCAGCGCCAGATCACTCTCGATCGTGTCGCGCACGGCGACGTCGAAGGTGCCACGCGACAAGCGCATCGGCAGCTTCACGCCGAAGACCTTCAGCAGGCCGCGGATCTCGTTCTCGAGGTCGATGCATTTGCGCTGCATGACCTTGCGGCTGGTCAGCAGCGCCCGCAGGTGATGGCTCTCGACGCTCTTCACATGGACACGGCTGTACCAGCCCGAGCGAAGGATCTGGGCGATGCCGCGGGCGTCGTGCTTGTCCGTCTTGTTGCGCATGGCCGAGAGCGCCGCGTTCACCTGCCGCGCCTCCATGCAGACGACTTCGAAGCCGGCTTCCCGAAGGCCATAGGTCAGGTGCTGGGTGAGCGTGCCCGCCTCCAGGCCGACCTGATGGATCGGCTCGCCGAACTCCGTCAGGCACCGGACCAGATCCGGCACGTCCGAGGGAACAGAGCGCTCGAGGCGAACCTTCCCATCGTCATCGATGATGCAGACCGCCACTGAGCGCAGCGACACATCCAATGCAGCGTAGAACATAGTTGTCTCCCTTCATCTCGGACTGAGCCAAGCATCTTATGGGAGCTTGCCCCTTCGCAGGACCGCCCGATTACGCATGCTTGTGGCGCAGGGGAGAACTTCAGTTCACACCGTTATTGCCCAGCGTATAGCGTTCAACGGCGAGCCGGTTCGGAGGAGTGCGCCCGTTCTCCGCGCGGAACGGCTGTCCGCTAGTCTCGGTAGTAATAGCGACCCCAAGACGCCGTTGCACAGAGGTGACTTCACGAGAGAGCTGGTAGGCGAAGGGTGTGACGTGGACGTCGTCGATATCGAAGAAATTGTAAGCCACGCAGCCGACGACAAACAACTTGAACTCAGATCCTGGAGACTCGCTGCGTGTTGAACCCCTCACGACCCAGTGGTTCGTCGCCGTCTGATCCGGAAATATCGCAGTGCCCTCGACCGAGGCATCGGCTTGAGCACATAGGGCATCCTGAAGCTCTTTGATCCGGCTGCCCTGCTGCGGCTGTTCCGAGAGTACGAGGCGATGGCGTGAGACCACATTCGTCGCGACCAGTTCGCCGACGTTCTTAAGGCGCTCTTCGAAGAAGACTTCTATCACCCCGTCCTGTACCTCGACTCCATAGTGTTCGGGCATAAGTTCAGAGGTGATCCACGGCCGGTCTTGGTTGCGCATGACGCCGATCTGCTCCCGCACCAGCTCGGTGTTCCAAGCCGAGACAACGGCGGACCACGCCACGACAACCACGCCGATCACCGCAACGGCTAGGGTCGCCCAGTCGTACGCGTCACGCTTAGCGCGAAGGGGTTGGGCCGGTTCAAGCTCGTTGCTCATGGGTGCAGCTTAGGAGTGGCCGCAGACGAAATCCAAGCCATGCTGTCCTTTAGCCCGTCCGTTGCCCTGCGTTGGACGTGGATTAAACGTCAAAGTCCACTTGCTGGCCAGCGGACAAGGTCAGCTCTTGGCGCTTCCCCGACCTATTCCAGATAGTCCCATCCGAGCACCCAGGTGCTGGTTTGGCCACTGGGATCGATCCATCCTTTGGCCAAGAGTCGCCTCAGTTTCTTGCCGTAGCCACACATGACCCGACGGTATTGTTGCCAAAGTCTTTCCTCCATCGGCCGTTGTGGGGCGATGTCGTCTGCATGTCGCCCAAAGGGGTAGCGCATCCAGCTTTCGTTGCCCTGCTCGAAGGCGGCGAGGATTCCAAGATCGCGGTCGCGGTACGGGATGAGGTTGGACTTGCCAGCGAGCTTGGTCAGCTTGTGAGAGCATAGCTCTTCGTTGAGCCGGCCGCCGCGAACCCACTGGGGATGCTCGTAAACGAGAAATGCCTTGATCGCGCTTTCTAGAGCGAAGGCGGCGAGCAGGAAGGTTGCCCGATTGGCACCGTCCCAAGTGACAGCCGATTGGCCAAGCCGACGCAGCGTTACCGTCGACAGACCCCGGCGGTTATGAAGTGCGACCGCTTGCTCGTGTAGATCAGCCGCACTCAGCAACCATTGGTGCGGATCGGCGGCGGCGACGAACGCCTTGCTCTTGGATTCACCGAAGTCGGGGCGATTGCTAGGCATGGTTTGGAACGCTCGGCCTGTCAGATGATCCGACTCTATGTCTGACTTGTAAGGCCTCGATAGCCAGATCCTTGTGCCGGGGCCGATAGGTACCAAGCATTTTCACGGCCGAACGCTTCGGGAGCGTGAAGTTCCGCTTCAGGACGGGAGCTCAAGTTCTGCTCTTGGCGCGAAGCCGACGTCGGGCGAACAGGTGTTTAGGGGGCAGAGTAGGCAAATTATTGCGGCATGCTCGGCTCCGCTGACACAGGCCCCCTCACCGGTGAAGGATCGCTCGACTTGCCGAAAGGTCTCGGCAACTACGGGGTGATTAGGGCGACCGGAGTCGTCCCCAACGCCTGAGCGATTTCAAAAAGGCTGACTACCGTGGGGTTTCGCAGACCCCTCTCCAAGTCGCTGATATATTGTTGTGAAAAACCCGATTTCGCCGCCAGGTCTTCTTGGCTCCAGCCAAGGGCGATCCTCCCTTCCCGCACTCTTTGGCCCACCAACCGACGCATATCCATGCGGGAACGGTTGACGTTGTCTCAAGCCAATGTTTATCACCTATAATATGTATCTACTTCGCCAAGTCTCGATGATCCCCAACGTCGGCCGGATTTTTGCATCGGCAGGCACATTGTGCATAGCAGCGATGCAGGTCGTCGCCTGCGTTCAGCCAAGTTCCAGCCCAAAGACGGTTCAGAGCGAACAAGACATTGGGGCGGTAAGTGGAGTGCGCGTCGACGACTCGATTGCAGCGCTGCTCGAGGCTTGGTGGAAAGAAGACAACCAATGTCGCGAGGAACGGATTCCTGAGGCCAAAGAAGTTGCATGCGACAGTCGCGAAACGCTGGGCCGGCGAATCGAGGCCCACGCCTGGTGCTTCATAGAGAACCCTGAAGTTGTCTACCAACCCCGCTGGAGACAATGTGATATTCCGACAACTGATGCATCCAGCAATCGATTGACTGCCCGGGAGCAGGCGAACGCCGATAGGTTGGCCCTCGCATATTCAAGAGATCGTCTCATCCAAGCAGAGGTTGACCGTCAACTTGCCGAGGCCGAGAGATCTCGTATCCAGAGCGAATTGGCAGCGTTGAGGCGCATCCCATAACCTCGGTCGGTTCGAGTCAAAAACAGAGAGGCTCCGGATCCGAAATGGGTCGAAGAATCGATCAGGGAGGACTCTCACCTGAATCGCTCCCGAGACTAAGAGGTACCAAAGTAGGTACCGATAGACGGCAAGTGCGTTAGTGTATTGTTTATATAGAAAATATCCGGGCGAGGTGGCGGTGGAAGGGAGCCTGACGGCGAACTATCGCCATGCCGTCGCCGTTTCGCTTGGATAGCATCTGCGCAGCCCACGCGCATTGCGTTTGTGACTTCCGTAATTCTCCGCTAAATTCTCAAACGAATCTCCTTGGGAAGGCTTGCTGCCCCGTGAGTAGCGACATTCTGACGATCCGAGAGGTCTCCAACTACCTCAAGATCAACGAAAAGACGGCCTACCGTCTTGCGTCGGAAGGGAAGTTGCCGGGGTTCAAGGTCGGGGGCGCTTGGCGCTTCCGAAGGGACGAGATTGAAAAGCTTACCAAGGGTGCCGCCTCTGACGATGAGGGATCGGGCCCGACTTAGCGGTTTGGGCGCGTACTCTTGTGACGCGGAGGTGCAGGCAGCAGTTTTAAGGGGGGGGATATGCCACGCATATTTGACAACATCGAAGCGGGCTTGCTGCCGGCACTGCGGCAAACCCTCGAGGTGTCAGAGCGAGGCGATTTCTGTGTCGGCTACTTCAATCTGCGCGGTTGGAAGTCCATCGATGATTTGATCACCGCTTGGCCAGGCGGTGATGGTGGGCAGTGCCGGCTCCTGGTGGGGATGCAGCGTCTCCCACAGGACGAGTTGAGAATTGTCCTCGGGACCGGCAAGGAGGACCAGCCTCTCGACAACCAGACGGCAATTCGCCTCAAGAGAAAACTGGCTGAAGAATTTCGCGTTCAGTTGACGCTGGGGATGCCAAACAACGCCGACGAGGCCGGGTTGCGGCGGGTGGCGAAACAA